>DASSYC010000246.1:0-12730 GCA_035703465.1 Microbacterium sp.
CCCGTCGACGTCCTGGTGCTGGAGGTCGGAATGGGCGGGTCATGGGACTCGACCAACACCGCCGACGGCGACGTCGCCGTGTTCGCCCCTATCGACATCGACCATGCCGACCGGCTGGGCGAGACGATCGGCGAGATCGCGACCGTGAAGGCGGGGATCATCAAACCCGGCGCCATCGCCGTCTCGTCTGAGCAGGACGCCGCCGCATCCGCCGTCCTTCGCGAGACCGCGGCCGCACAAGGTGCGCGCATCGCCTTCGAGGGCCAGGACTTCGCGCTGACCGACGACCGGCTCGCCGTCGGCGGCCAGCTCATCTCGGTGACCGGACTGGCCGGCACCTACACCGACCAGTACCTGCCGCTGTACGGAGCGCACCAGGGGGCGAACGCCGCTCTGGCCATCGCGGCGGTCGAGGCCCTGATCGGCGACGGCGGGCGTGCCATCGACGGCGCCGTCCTGGCCGAGGGACTGGGGGCGGTGACATCGCCAGGCCGGCTGCAGCTGATCGGCATCGACCCCACGATGCTGGTGGATGCCGCGCACAACCCGCACGGGGCGCGCTCGCTGGCGCGCGCGCTCGAGGAGGCGTTCGACTTCGGCGAGTGGGCGTGGGTCTTCGGGGCTTTCACCGACAAGGATGCCGCCGGCGTCGTCGATGCGCTCGGATCGGTGGTAAGCCGGGTGTTCACGACGGCGCTGCCGTCGGAGCGCAGCGCCTCGGCCGACGATCTCGCCGCCATCACCCGCGCCGCAGGGCTGGAGACCACGGCGCACGACGACCTCTTCGCCGCGGTCACCGCCGCCCGGGAGTGGGCGGCGGAGTCCGAGCGGCGGGCGATCGTGATCGCGGGCTCTGTCGTCCTGGCGGGCGAGGCGATCGGCCTGGCAGGCGACGAGGGGTACAAGTGATGGCCGACGCGGCGCAGGAGCCGCAGGCCTCCCCCCGTCGCCGGCGCGGGGCCGCAGAGTCGCTGGGGTCGATCGTGCTCGGATTCGAGTCGGTGATCGTCTTCCTCGCCGGACTCGTGGTGTTCGGGCTCGGGGTGCTGCCGGCGTCCATCCCGTCCTGGTGGGGGATCGTGGCGGGCGCCGTCCTCGGTGTGCTCATGATCCTCACCGCGGGGCTGCTGCGGCACCGCTGGGCGATCTGGGTCGGCTGGGCGCTGCAGGCGGTGCTCGGGCTCGGGGCGCTGCTGGTGCCGGCGATCCTGTTCGTCTTCGTGATTTTCGGCGGTCTCTGGGCGTATGCCACCATCAAGGGGGCGCAGCTGGACGCGCGCAACGCGCGACGAGCGGCCGAGATCGAAGCCGAACCCGACGTCACGAACGGAGACTGACATGTCCACCGAAGAGACCCTCGTCCTCGTCAAGCCCGACGGCGTCGCGCGCGGCCTCACCGGCGCGATCCTGCACCGCATCGAGACGAAGGGGTACTCGCTCGTCGACATCCGCCTCGTCGACCCCGATCGCGAGCGCCTCGAGCGGCACTACGCGGAGCACGCGGGAAAGCCCTTCTACGAGCCGCTCCTGGAGTTCATGATGTCGGGACCGGCCGTCGCGATCCGCGTCGCCGGGAACCGGGTCATCGAGGGCTTCCGCACGCTCGCCGGCGCCACGGATCCCACAGCCGCCGCGCCCGGCACGATCCGCGGCGACTACGGCCGGGACTGGGGGCTGCCGGTGCAGCAGAACCTCGTCCACGGCTCGGACAGCCCCGAGTCGGCCGCACGCGAACTCGAGATCTGGTTCGGCTGAGCTCAGCCGGTGAGCTGAAGGCGCGCCGATACGCCCGCGCAATCCGCGTTGGGCGGGCACGTCACGATGTCGAAGAAGTTGGTGACCTCCACCAGACCGGAACCGGCCGGAGTGCCCGAGGGCACGCCGATCTCGGCGCGCAGGGAGCCGTCTGCCGCGAGCGGCGCCTCGATCGAGGCCAGCTCTGCGAGCGAGCGGTCGTAGAGGGTGAGCTGGTACACGATCGATGTCAGATCGATCGCCTCGGCCGCGTCGCGGCAGTCTCCCGGCGCGCCGATGACCACGATCCGATCCCCGGCGGCCACTGCGTCGCTCTCCACGGCGATCTCGCCCGGGATGCACGTGCTCAGCAGCATCGCGGCGCTCTGACCTTCGTACTGCTCCACGACGAAGTCGCCCGAGGCGGTCGCGCAGCTGGCGTTCGTATCGTCGCAGTCGGAGTGGTCCCAGTTGTCGATGGTCACGACGGCCTGGCCGACCGGCATGTCCAGCGGCACGGTCAGCTGCGCAGTGAAGCCCTCGCCGGTCGTGGCGGGGACGGTCGTGCGCGCACCGCGTTCGGGTGATCCGGCCGGCGCGATCATCAGCGTCCATCCGCCCTCCGGCACCTCTGCGTCGCACTCGTCCACCGTGGACACGGTCACCGTGCCACCCGGAGCGACGCTCTGCGGCGCGACATCGAGGGTGTACACGCAGGACTGCGCGCCGAAGCTGCAGGCGACGAGCGTCAGCGAGGCCAGGGCGAGGACGGTGAGCAGGGCGGCGAGGCGATGCATCTGCCAACCGTACCCGGCCGGGAAAGCTCAGCCGAACAGCGTCCCGAAGATGTTGTCGAGCGCGTCCAGGCGAAGCTGGGCGATGACGATGATCACGGCATAGCTGATGATCGCCAGCAGCGGGACCCAGGCCATCAGGCGCGCGGCGGCGCGTCGGATCGACACGGGAGCAGGCAGGATGCCGGTGCGCAGCAGATGGATGGTCACCGCATAGAACGACGGGATCGTCACCACCCAGGTCACCATGCACCAGGGGCAGAGCGTTCCCAGGCTGAAGATGCTCTGGTAGATCAGCCAGCAGACGAAGCAGAACGCGAACAGCATCCCGAGCTCGAACAGCCACCAGAACCACCGTGCGAACCGCGCGCCGGCGAGAATCGCGAAGCCGACGACGATCGGGGCGACCCAGCATGCAAGCCCGATGATCGGGTTGGGAAAGCCGAAGACGCGGCCCTGCCACGAGTCCAGATTCGCCGAGCACTGCACCAGCAGGCTGAAGTCACACGCGGCACTGTGATCCGGGTCCGCGAGGGCCGCGAGCTTCTCCACGGTCAACTGGAACGCGGCCCACCAGCCGACGACGCCGGCGATGATGAGCCATACGGCGAGGACCGTCGGTCGGGCGGACGTGAGCGGGCGGGCCTCGGGCATGGATGGGATTATCGCAGGCGCGGCTGGGCGCCCACCGCATCCGCCTCGCGTCGACGCCTTCGACGGGTGCGTCGCCGAGCGTCTCGGCCGCCTTCGTGCGATAATGGCTGTCGATGCACTGCGCGGCCGCGCCGCGCACGGCATCACCACAAAGACTTCGGGCGACGAAAGCCCTCGCAGCGCTCCCAGCCACAGGGGCGGGATCCGCTGCAGACCGAGTGAGTTCGCGGCACCGAACCCGTTCCGAACGGGCGGGGCGGCGCCGCACGATTTTCGCCGGACGACGCGCGGCGTCGCCCGGCAGGGAGTGCGCCAGAGATGGCTGATGAAACCAATGACACCGACGACCAGCACCCCGAGACACAGCCGGACGGCCAGGACCTGACGGTCATCGCCGACGAGCCCGCGCAGGATGCGGCAGACTCCGCGGAACGGGAATCCTCGGATGGGGAAGCGGCAGAGCCGCAGTCCGGCTCCGAGCCGGAGGCTGGAGCCGAGCCGGCGGTTGAGCACGAGCCCGAAGCTGGGCCCGAGCCGGACGTGGAGGATGCCCCCGACCCCGACCCGGAGCCCGAGCCCGTCACCGCGGTGACCCTGGGCCTTCTGCCCGAGGTCTTCGTCTCGCAGGTGTCGACGGAGCTGCGCTTCTACGCGCCGGAGGTCACCGTCCTTCCCGCTCTGCCAGGCCAGGAGCCGGAGCGGGAGCGGGAGCAGGCCGAGTCGAGTTCGAACCCGCGCCGTCGGCGTCGCAGGGGCGGAGGCGGCGACTCCGCCGAGTCCTCGACGGGTGGCGGTTCCGATCGCGGCCGTCAGCGCGCGGTCGAGTACATCACCGAGCCGCAGCGCATCAAGGGCTCGACGCGGCTCGAGGCGAAGAAGCAGCGACGCCGGGACGGCCGCGAGGCCGGCCGGCGCCGGCCGGTGGTCACCGAGGCGGAGTTCCTCGCGCGGCGTGAGGCGGTTGATCGCGAGATGGTCGTCCGCTCCAAGAACGGCCGCATCCAGATCGCCGTGCTCGAGGACGAGGTGCTGGTCGAGCACTACGTCGCCCGCAGCCAGGATGCCTCGCTCATCGGAAACGTCTACCTGGGGCGTGTGCAGAATGTGCTGCCGAGCATGGAGGCCGCGTTCGTGGACATCGGTCGCGGTCGCAACGCGGTGCTGTACTCCGGCGAGGTGGACTGGGACGCGGTGGAGACCGGGAACCAGCCGCGCCGGATCGAACTCGCTCTGAAGACCGGCGACAAGGTCCTCGTGCAGGTCACGAAGGACCCCATCGGCCACAAGGGCGCACGGCTGACCAGCCAGATCTCGCTGCCCGGACGCTACCTGGTCTACGTCCCCGGCGGTGCGATGAACGGCATCTCGCGGAAGCTCCCCGACACCGAGCGCGCCCGCCTGAAGAAGATCCTCAAGGAGGTGCTTCCCGAGTCGTCCGGTGTGATCGTGCGCACCGCGGCCGAGGGTGCGACCGAGGACCAGCTGACGCGCGATGTGAACCGGCTCACGACGCAGTGGGAGTACATCGCCCGCCAGTCCGAGATCCAGCAGGCGCCGGCTCTTCTGCACTCCGAGCCGGACCTGCTCGTGAAGATCGTGCGCGACGTGTTCAACGAGGACTTCACGAAGATGCTCATCCAGGGCGAGGATGCCCACCACACCATCGCCAACTACCTGGAGAGCGTCGCGCCTGATCTCATGGAGCGGGTCGTGACCTATGAGGGGGACGGCGACGGCGACGGCGACCCCTTCGACGACTTCCGGGTCACCGAGCAGATCGAGAAGGCCCTCGATCGCAAGGTGTGGCTGCCCTCGGGCGGCTCATTGGTGATCGACCGCACCGAGGCGATGACAGTCATCGACGTGAACACCGGCAAGTTCGTCGGCACGGGCGGGAACCTCGAAGAGACCGTCACCAAGAACAACCTCGAGGCCGCGGAGGAGATCGTCCGCCAGCTCCGGCTGCGCGACATCGGCGGCATCATCGTCGTGGACTTCATCGACATGGTCCTCGAGTCGAACCGCGACCTCGTGCTGCGGCGACTCATCGAATGCCTCAGCCGCGATCGGACCAAGCATCAGGTGGCTGAGGTCACCTCGCTGGGCCTGGTGCAGATGACCCGCAAGAAGCTCGGGCTCGGGCTGCTGGAGACCTTCAGTGAGCCGTGCGAAGTGTGCGCGGGGCGCGGGGTCATCGTGCATCACGACCCCGTGGTCAAGCATCGCGGCTCGTCGGCCGGGTCGGGTCGCCGCTCCCGCTCGGGGTCGAGCGCACCCGCCACTCCGGCCAACGGCACACACGTCATCACCGAGGGCGTCAAGTCGGCGCTCGCCCAGATCGCCGCTTCGACGATCCAGCCGCACGAGATGCAGCCGCAGGAGGAGCCCGACAGCGTCCAGGAGGCGCCGGTCCCGTCGATCGAGCTGCCCGTCGCCGAGGACGCTCCCGCCGCTCCGGAGCGCAAGAAGCGCAAGAAGCGCCAGGAGTCGTCCCGCCCGAAGTCGCAGGCCGAGATCCTGCTCGACTCCGTGCTGGACGCACTGCCCGAGCCGAAGGCGCCGGGTCAGGGGCGTTCGCGGCGCAGGGTGACGACGGCGGCCCTCACCGGCACGCCGGTGGTGCACCCGGACGGAGACTAGCTCCTCGGCTGGCGGCGCTCGCGCGCGGTCACCCGCAGGCCGGAGGCGATCAGCCGCCGCACGAGGGTGTGGCCGTCGACGTGCTGCGCGCCGGCGGCGACGAGCCGGTCGAAGGCTTCCGCGGGCACGTCGTAGTGGTCCATATCGAACCCGCGCCGCGGGATATCGTTGGCTGCGGCGAAGGCGTGGAGCTCCTCGAGACTGGAATCGCTGATCAGGTGCGCCCACAGGCGCCCGTGCGCCGGCCAGCGCGGATCGTCGAGGAGGATTGCCACGCGCCCGAGTCTAAGCATCCTGTGAATGCACAGGGACCCGCGGCCCCCCGCGGCCTCGCTTTGCGCGGGCGGTGCGACATCCGGTAAACTCGTCCGATGGTGCGTCGAGAAATCCGCACCGGGTCGTCGGACCTCCCCGAGCAAGAGTTCGAGCGCGTGCGCTCCCGAAGAAACAGGTATGAAGTGGTTTACGCAGTTGTGCGCGCCGGTGGTCGCCAGGAGAAGGTCGAGGTCGGCACGATCATCCAGCTCGACCGCGTGAAGGCGTCGCAGGGCGAGAGCATCCAGCTGCCGGCGGTTCTGCTGGTCGACGGCGACGCCGTCACCACCGACGCCGACAAGCTCGCCAAGGTCACGGTGACCGCCGAAGTGCTCGGCGATCTGCGCGGACCGAAGATCGTCATCCAGAAGTTCAAGAACAAGACCGGCTACAAGAAGCGCCAGGGCCACCGTCAGGAGCTCACGCGCGTCAAGGTCACCGGAATCAAGTAAGCGGAAGAGGCACGAAGAGATGGCACACAAGAAGGGCGCAAGCTCCACCCGCAACGGGCGCGACTCCAACGCACAGCGACTCGGCGTGAAGCGGTTCGGCGGTCAGACCGTCAACGCCGGCGAGATCCTCGTCCGTCAGCGCGGCACCCACTTCCACCCCGGCGCGAACGTCGGGCGCGGGGGCGATGACACACTGTTCGCGCTCGCCGCCGGCGCAGTCGAATTCGGCACGAAGGGCGGCCGCAAGGTCGTCAACATCGTCGCCGGGGCCGAGTGACGCACTCGAGCGCACTGCATTCTTCGTGACGGGGCGGGCTTCGGCCCGTCCCGTCACTGTTCATCCGCGGACCCGGGAGCAGGCATGGTCACATTCGTCGACGAGGTGACGCTGCACCTGCGCGCGGGTCGGGGCGGCAATGGCTGCGTGTCCGTGCGACGCGAGAAGTTCAAGCCGCTGGCAGGCCCCGACGGCGGCAATGGCGGCCATGGCGGGGATGTCGTGCTGGTGGCCGACCCCCAGGTCACCACGCTGCTGTCGTATCACCATTCGCCGCACCGCCACGCCGGCAACGGGGGCTTCGGCATGGGCGACAATCGCTCCGGCGCAGCCGGCGAGTCGCTTGAGCTGGCGGTGCCGGTCGGCACGGTTGTGAAGGAGCTCGACGGAACGCTGCTCGCCGACATGATCGATCCCGGCATGCGCGTCGTCGTGGCCCCGGGCGGCCTGGGCGGCATCGGCAACGCCGCACTGGCGACCCCGAAACGGAAGGCACCCGGATTCGCCCTGCTCGGAACCCCCGGCTGGGAGGGCGATGTCGTCCTCGAACTGAAGACCGTGGCCGACGTCGCGCTGGTGGGATTCCCGTCGGCTGGCAAGTCGAGTCTCATCGCCGCCATCTCGGCGGCGCGGCCCAAGATCGCCGATTACCCGTTCACGACGCTGCACCCCAATCTCGGTGTCGTGCAGGCGGGCGATGTCCGCTTCACGGTGGCGGACGTCCCCGGTCTCATCGAGGGCGCCAGTGAGGGCCGCGGGCTCGGCCTGGAGTTCCTCCGCCACGTCGAGCGCTGCACGGCGCTTGTGCACGTGCTGGACTGCGCGACGCTGGAGCCAGGTCGCGACCCGGTCAGCGACCTGGATGTCATCCTGGCCGAGCTCGCCGCCTACCCCGTGCCGGAGGGGGATATCCCGCTCGTCGATCGTCCCCAGCTCGTGGCGCTGAACAAGCTGGATGTGCCCGAGGCGCAGGATCTGGCCGACCTCGTCCGCCCCGATCTGGAGGCGCGCGGCTTCCGGGTCTTCGAGATCTCCGCCGTCGCCCATCGCGGCCTGAGGGAGCTCACGTACGCGCTGGCGGCGATCGTCGAGGAGCATCGCGCCACCGCGAACGCCGCTCCGGTCGAGCCGCGCATCGTGATCCGACCCCGCGGTGCCGAGCAGGAGTTCACCGTCCGGGTCGAGGGTGGTTCACAGGGTCCGGTGTATCGCGTCCTCGGCGCCAAACCCGAGCGCTGGGTGCAGCAGACCGATTTCCAGAACGACGAGGCTGTCGGCTTCCTGGCGGACCGTCTGCAGAAGCTCGGCATCGAGGATGAGCTGTTCCGCGCCGGCGCGGTGCCCGGAGCCACTGTCGTCATCGGCGCCGGAGACGGAGTGGTCTTCGACTGGGACCCCGCCCTCAGCTCCACGGCCGAGCTGATGAGCTCTCCGCGTGGCACCGACGTCCGTCTGGATCAGGGTGGGCGCCGGACGACGGCGCAGCGCCGCGAGCATTATCACGAGCTGATGGATGCCAAGGCCGCCGCGCGCGCCGAACTCGAGGCCGAGCGGCTCGCCGCCGGGTGGCCGACGCAGGAGGACGAGTGACGGCGTGGGAGCGGCATGACCTCGTGACCGCACGGCGGGTCGTGGTGAAGGTCGGCTCGTCGTCGATCAGCGGGGAGAACGCCGGGCGCATCGCGATGATCGTCGACGCTCTGGCATCCGCCCACATGCGCGGCACGGAGGTGGTTCTGGTCTCGTCCGGTGCCATCTCCACCGGCATGCCCTACCTCGACCTCGACCTGGACATGCGGCCCACAGACCTCGCGACCCAGCAGGCGGCGGCCGCGGTCGGTCAGAATGTGCTCGTCTACCGCTACCAGGATGCGCTGCGTCCGTTCGGCATCGTCGCAGGTCAAGTGCTGCTGACCGCCGGCGACCTGGAGAACTCTGTGCACCGTTCGAACGCGCAGCGCGCGATGGAGCGCCTGATCGACCTGCGCATCATGCCGATCGTCAACGAGAACGACACCGTGGCAACCCATGAGATCCGCTTCGGCGACAACGACCGCCTCGCGGCGCTGGTCGCGCAGCTGATCGGCGCCGACGCGCTCGTGCTGCTCAGTGACATCGAGTCGCTCTACACGCGCCCACCGCAGGAGCCGGGCGCGAAGCCGATCGACCGCATCGGGCACGACGACAACCTCGCCGACTTCGAGTTCGGGTCCGTCGTCGTCAACAGCGTGGGCACCGGCGGGGCGGCCACGAAGGTCTCCGCTGCGCGGCTGGCCGCGGGATCCGGCATCGGAGTGCTGGTCACGGGTGCCGACCTCGTCGCCCAGGCCCTCGGAGGCGCGCAGATCGGCACCTGGTTCGCCCCGCGGCCGGCCGCCGTCACCAGCCCCGTCGATACACTGTAGGCATGACGACAACCGCCACCACCGCACGTGAGCGGATGCAACTGGCGAAGGATGCCTCCCGCAGCGTGGGACTGATGACCGACGCCCAGAAGCGCGACGTGCTCCGCGCCATCGCCGACGCCATCGAGTCATCGACGGCGGAGATCGTGGCGGCCAACTTCGAGGACCTCGCCCGCGGGCGCGAGAGCGGGATGTCCGAGGCGCTGCAGGATCGGCTGCGGCTGGACGAGTCGCGAGTCGCCGCCCTGGCTGCCGCCGTGCGTGATGTCGCCGCACTGCCGGACCCGGTGGGGCGAGTCCTCGATGAGCGCACGCTGTCCAACGGCGTCCGGCTGACCAAGGTCGCGGTGCCGTTCGGCGTCGTGGGATCGATCTACGAGGCCCGCCCGAACGTGACGGTCGACATCGCAGCGCTGGCCCTGCGGTCGGGCAACGCCGTCGTGCTGCGGGGTGGGTCCGCCGCACAGCAGACCAATGCCGCGCTGATCCGCGTCATGCGCGGGGCGCTCACCGACAGCGGCGTCGACACCGAGGCGATCCAGACGGTCGACGATTTCGGCCGTGACGGTGCACGTGAGCTCATGCAGGCGCGCGGCCTGGTCGACGTCCTCGTGCCGCGGGGGAGCGCCCAGCTGATCGAGACGGTCGTCACCGAGTCGACCGTGCCCGTGATCGAGACCGGATCCGGGGTCGTGCACATCGTCCTGGACTCCTCCGCCCCGCTGGACTGGGCGCGCGAGATCGTCGTCAATGCGAAGGTGCAGCGCCCCAGCGTCTGCAACGCCGTGGAGACGGTGCTCGTGCACCGCGATGCGGCTGAGCGGATCGTCTCGCCGGTGGTCGCCGCACTTCAGGCCAACGGGGTGACCGTGCACGGGGACGCGCGCATCGCGCGACTCGCCGAGGGGATCGTCCCCGCGACCGACGACGACTGGGGCACTGAGTACGGAACCCTCGACCTCGCGATGCGGACCGTCGACGATCTCGACGAGGCGCTCGAGCACATCCGGCGGTACTCGACCCACCACACGGAGTCGATCGTCACCGACGACCCCCTCAGCGTCGAGCGCTTCCTCGCCGAGGTGGATTCGGCCGTCGTGATGGCCAACGCATCGACGCGCTTCACCGACGGCGGCGAGTTCGGATTCGGTGCGGAGGTCGGCATCTCGACGCAGAAGCTCCACGCCCGAGGGCCCATGGGGCTGCCCGAGCTGACCAGCACCAAATGGCTCGCGCGCGGCACCGGACAAGTGCGGCCGTGACGACTAGACTCGTGAGGGTGCAGCCCCTGCCCGGGGCGACCTCGCGCTGAATGGAGAACCGATGCAGTTCGCTACGATCGTCGCCGCGGCAGCGGAAGGACAGCACGGCAATGTGATGCTCGAGACGATCATGTATCCGATCGTCGCACTCGTCGCCTTCGGACTGTTGGCGCTGGTGACCTTCTCCTACCGCGACGTCTCCAACCGTCACGCCGCGAAGGCGGCGGCGTACGCACGCGCCCACGCACCCGCGCAGTCGGGCGACCTGGAACCGGAGGAAGGCCACTAGGTCGACTGCATGACGGACGAAGGGCGATCTGCGCGGATCGGCGTGATGGGCGGCACGTTCGACCCCGTCCATCACGGACACCTGGTCGCCGCGAGCGAGGTCGCTGAGTCCTTCGACCTGGATGAGGTCGTCTTCGTGCCCACCGGACGCCCGTGGCAGAAGGACGACGTCTCGCCCAGTGAAGACCGGTACCTGATGACGGTGATCGCGACCGCATCCAATCCCCGTTTCACCGTGAGCCGCGTCGACATCGACCGCGCCGGCCTCACCTACACGATCGACACCCTGCGTGATCTGCACGCCGAGCGACCGGATGCAGAGCTCTTCTTCATCACCGGCGCAGACGCCGTTGCGCAGATTCTCAGTTGGAGGGACCATGATGAACTCTGGAATCTGGCGCATTTCGTCGCGGTCTCCCGGCCTGGGCACGTCCTGAACATCGACGGACTGCCGAAGGAGAAGGTCTCGCGACTTGAGATCCCCGCCCTGGCGATCTCTTCCACGGACTGCCGGGACCGCGTGCGTCGCGGACACCCGGTGTGGTACCTCGTTCCCGACGGGGTCGTCCAATACATTGCAAAGCACCACCTCTATCGGAGCACGGCATGAGCACACCCGACCAGCCGCACGGTCCGGGCCTGACCCGCAAGCAGCTGCGGGAGATCCGGATGACGGGCGCGACACCCGTCGTGACCCCGGAAGACAGCGCGCCGCCCCCCGCGGCACCGACCCCACTGCCTCCCGCGGTCGATGCGTCCGACACCGGCCCTGCGCCGGAGGTGCACCTGCCGAGGCCAGCCGAGGACTCGGTGACCGCCCCGCCGCCGCGCCCCGACGCGCAGGTCGACCTCGGGGTCAACCCGCTCACCCGCCGCCAGGCACGGGAGCAGGAGCGGATCCGCACCGCATCGGTGCCGGTCATCGCGCCGATGTCGGAGCCGGCAGTGCCCAGCACCCAGCCGCCGTCGATGTGGTCGACGCCGTCGCATGAGCCCGCGCCCGCGAACGCAGAGCAGGCGGCATCCGCCCCGATCTCGAGCCCCACGGTCGTCGCCGAGCGTGAGCCCGAGTCGGAGGTCGCACCCGATGTCGACGACCGGCCCCTGCTGCGGCCCGAGTTCGGCGCGACGCTGCTGGCCGCACCCTCCGCCGCGCCCGCCGCGCCCCTCTCACCCTCATTCGATGAACTCATCGCACGCGGCTCGTCCAGCACCGGCTCGGTCGCGACGCCGAACGCGCTGATTCTCACCCCCCGTGGCGCTCCGCTGACCTCACCCGTCACGGCGACCGGCGAAGTGCTCATCACAGGCACTTTCGCGCTGCCGGACGGGCTCGGCTCGAGAGGGCACGCCCCGGGCGCGGCCGACGGCAAGGAGGTGGATGCGGTGCTCATCGACGGGGAGCTGCCCGCGGCATCCTCTCCCACACCCATCGCCGCCAGCGCCGCGGTGAGCACCATCAAGGGCACCGGCGAGATGATTCGCCCGCCGACACCCGAGAAGGGCGGCAAGCTCATGGTCGGCCTCGCGGTGACCGCCGGCATACTGGCGGCGGCGCTGATCGGCGTGCTCATCGTCGCGTTCGTGACGGGAGTCTTCTCGTGATCTCAGGCGCGTCTTCGCGCACTATGGTGGACATCGCCGCCGCGGCGGCCGACGCCAAGGGCGGCGAGGATCTGATCGCGCTCGACGTGTCCGGCCCGCTGCCGCTGGTCGATGTCTTCCTCCTCGTCACCGGCCGCAATGAGCGCAACGTCGCCGCGATCGCCGACGAGATCGAGGACCGACTGCTCGCCGCCGGCCACAAGCGGCTGCGTCGCGAGGGGCGCGAGGAGTCCCGGTGGGTGCTGCTGGACTTCGGCGACCTCGTGGTGCACGTCTTCCACGAGCAGGAGCGCGTGTACTACGG
>DASSYC010000072.1:0-6762 GCA_035703465.1 Microbacterium sp.
GGCCCGGCCAGGTCCCGGGCGGGACGGGACAGCCCGGTCACCGCCCGGTGGCGCCCAGGCGCGCGGTCACGGACGCCGGGAGCACCCGCAGCACCAGGGCGATGATCTTGTAGCGCAGCGACGGCACGCACACGGCCCTGCCCCGCGCAACCGCACGAAGCGCCTCGCGCACGACGGTGCGGGCGTCGGTCCACAGCACCGGAGCGATGCCCTCCTGGCCCGGCGGCAGCCCGAGCCGCTCGTGGAAGTTCGTGTGCACGAATCCCGGGCACACGGCGGTCACGTTCACGCCGCGCGGGCTGTATCGCACGTTCGCCCAACGGCTGAAGCTCACGAGCCACCCCTTCACCGCCCCGTACGTCGACCGGGGGATGAACGCCGCGATCGACGCGACGTTGACGATGCGACCGTGTCCCCGTGCGAGCATGGGCCCCAGTGCCGCGTGCATGAGGCGCATCGGCGCCTCCACATGCAGCCGCAGATGGTCGACCTCGTCGTCGACGTCATTGCGCTCGAACGCGAGCGGCAGCCCGAAACCCGCGTTGTTCACGAGCAGATCGACCGGGCGTTCGACCGAGGCGAGGCGGCGCTCGACGGCGGCGAGGTTCCGGGGCGAGGTGAGGTCTGCCACCAGCACCTCGACGGCGACCTCGTAGCGGGCCCGCAGCCGTGCGGCGCTGCTCGCCAGCGCCTGACGGTCGCGCGCGACCAGCACGAGATCGGCGCCGCGGGCGGCGAGCTGCCGGGCGAACTCGGCGCCGAGCCCCGAGCTGGCGCCGGTGATCAGAGCGGTCGGCATGCGCTTCACGCTACCCGCCGCCGGTCACGTCCGGCGGCAGCTGAGGAAGCGGTAGCGGATGCCGGTGCGCGATGTGTGCCAGCCGTCCGCCGGATCACGGGCGACGGCATCCCATCCCGCCGCCGACGGCGCGAACGCGTCGCCGTCCACGACGAGATCGATCTCGGTCACCTCGAGCACGTCGGCGCGTTCGATCGACTCGGCGAAGAGCTCTCCCCCGCCGATCATCCAGACCTCGCCGTCACCGGCGACCGCCAGCGCCTCATCGAGCGACCCGGCGCGCTCGGCGCCGGCGGCCTCCCAATCCTGCCGCCGGGTCACGACGATGCTGCGCCGGCCGGGCAGCGGACGAAACCGATCCGGCAGCGAGTCCCACGTCCTGCGCCCCATGATCACCGGCGCGCCCATCGTCACGGCCTTGAAGTGCGCCAGGTCTTCGGGCACGTGCCAGGGGATGCCGCCGTCGGCGCCGATCACGCCGCCGTGCGCCTCGGCCCAGATGAGACCGAGCACCGTCAGACCGCGACGGCGCCGCGGATCGCCGGGTGGTGCTGGTAGCCCTCGAGCACGAAGTCCTCGTACGCGTAGTCGAAGATCGACGCCGGCTTCTGCGCGATGCGCAGCGTCGGGTACGGGTACGGCTCGCGCGTCAGCTGCTCGCGCACCTGCTCGAGGTGGTTGTCATAGATGTGGCAGTCGCCGCCGGTCCAGACGAAGTCGCCGGGCTCGAGCCCTGTCTGCTGCGCGATCATCAGGGTCAGCAGCGCGTACGAGGCGATGTTGAAGGGCACTCCGAGGAACAGGTCCGCGCTGCGCTGATACAGCTGGCACGACAGCGTGCCGTCGGCGACATAGAACTGGAACATCGCGTGGCACGGAGCCAGTGCCATGTCGGGGATGTCGGCGGGGTTCCACGCCGACACGAGCAGCCGGCGCGAGCTCGGGTTCGCGCGGATCTGCTCCACCACCTGGGTGATCTGGTCGATGTGCTCGCCGCCAGGGGTCGGCCACGACCGCCACTGCACGCCATACACGGGGCCGAGCTCGCCCGAGGCATCCGCCCATTCGTCCCAGATCGTGACGCCGTTCTCCTGCAGCCAGGCGACGTTCGACTCGCCCCGCAGGAACCACAGCAGCTCGACCGCCACCGACTTGAAGTGCACGCGCTTGGTGGTGATCAGCGGGAAGCTCTCGGCGAGGTCGTAGCGGATCTGCCGGCCGAACACGCTCGTGGTGCCGGTGCCCGTGCGATCGTCCTTGTGGGTGCCGTGCGCGAGAACGTCGCGCAGCAGGTCCTCGTACGGAGTGGGGATGCCGGCGGTCACGGTTCACACGATACGTCACCGTGGCGGCATCCACCCTTCGCCCGGCCGCTGGTCGGCCGCGCCGCCAGCACCTAGGCTGAAGCCGGGTGCGAGCCGCACCGGTCACGGAGGAGCAGCATGAGTGTCACAAGCGAAGCCACAGCGTCCTGGAGCGGCAGCCTCTTCGAAGGCGAGGGCGAGGTCTCCCTCGACAGCTCGCATCAGGGTCCGCTGCCGGTGAACTGGAAGGCCCGCAGCGAGGGGTCCGATTCGGTGACCACACCCGAGGAGCTGATCGCCGCCGCACACTCGTCATGCTTCAGCATGGCGCTCTCGAACGGGCTGGCCCAGAACGGCACCCCGCCCGAGAGCGTGCGGACGACCGCGTCGGTGACCTTCGTCCCCGGCAAGGGCATCACGGGAAGCCACCTCAACGTGGCCGCGACGGTGCCGGGGCTGAGCGCCGAGGACTTCGCCCGCATCGCCGACGAGGCGAAGGCCGGCTGCCCAGTCTCGCAGGCGCTCGCAGGCGTCGAGATCACGCTCGAAGCCGCGCTTTCCTGACGAGGAGGAGGGGATGCCGCGGCGCATCGTCGTCTCGGGCGCATCGGGGCTGATCGGCTCGGCGCTCGTCGCGAGCCTGCGCGCCGACGGCATCCAGGTCACCCGCCTGGTGCGACGGGCCGCAGAGGCGCCCGACGAAGTGGAGTGGCTCACCGACACGACGCCGCTCGATCCGGGTGTGCTGGCCGGAGCCGACGCGGTGGTCAACCTCAACGGCGCCACCATCGGGCGCTTCCCGTGGACGGCCGGTTACAAGTCCACCCTGCTGTGGTCGCGCATCACGCCCACCCGGGCGCTGGCCCGTGCTCTGCGGGAACTCGGGGCCGATGCCCCGGCGTTCGTCTCCGCCTCCGCGGCGGGGTATTACGGATCGGTGCCCGGCGCGATTCTGGCCGAGGATGCGCCACGGGGCGAGACGTTCCTCGCCGACCTGTGCGGCGAGTGGGAGTCGGCGGCCCTCGCCGCCGGCGATGCGACCCGGGTCGCGCTGCTGCGCACGGCGCCCATCGTGCACCGGCGCGGCGTGCTCGGACCGCTCATCCTGCTCACGCGTGCGGGCCTGGCCGGCCCGATCGCCCGCGGCATCCAGGTCTGGCCGTGGATATCGCTGCCCGACCAGGTGCGCGCCATCCGCCACATCCTCGACACGGACATCTCCGGTCCGGTCAATCTCGCCGGCCCCGCCCGCGCCACCGCGAACGACCTCGGCTTCGCCCTGGCCGTCGCGCTCAACCGTCCGTATGCCCTGCGGGCGCCCGAATGGGCGATGAAGCTCGTGCTGGGGCGCGATGCCGTGGCGGCGGTCCTCACCGCGGATGCGAACGTCGTGCCGCGGGTGCTGGAGGCATCCGGGTTCTCATTCCTGCACCCGACGGTCGAAGACGCCGTGCGGGCGGCCCACTAGCCTCGGCGCTCCGCCGCCTCGAGGGCGATCGCCTTGCGCACCGCCCCGCGTGCCCGGCGCCGGTCACCGGCGCCGTCGTACGCGAGTCCCAGCCGATACCAGGCGCGCCAGTCGTCGGGATGCGCCTCTGCGGCGGCGCGATAGGCCGGGAAGACCGCATCGGCCTGGTCGCGTACGGGCCGGCCGCTCGGGCGCACCTCGAGCTCCTCGACCGGAAGCGCCCCCTCGGACTCGAGGCGGCGGCCCAGCTGCTCGGCCCGCCAGCCGAACCACAGCTCACGGCCCAGACCCCACACGGCCAGCAGCGGCAGCACCACCAGCGCGGCCCCCATCGCGATTCCGACGCCGTCGCCGCTGATCAGCAGCACGTACGCGCGCTGTCCGACAAGGATGATGTAGAGGATCAGCGCCACGGCCATCACGGCCGCGCCGATGCGCGCGCTCATGCGCCCGACGGGGGGCGGATGCCGATGTCGATGAGACTGTCGAGCCCGACCACGACACCCCTCGCATCGCGGGCGGCGGGCAGGGCGATACGGATGCCGGGGGCGTACGCGAGCGCGGGATCCACCGTGTCGTGCACGATCGACAGCGACTCGCCGGGGCCGGCGAGGATGGTCTCCTGACGCGCGACGACTCCCGGCCGGCGCAAGGAGTGGACTGGGATGCTCGCCACCTGCTGCCCGCGGGCGCGCTGGTCGGCGTGCGGGGCGTCGACCGGCGCATCCGAGCGCGCCGTCGCGATCAGCTCGGCGGTGCGCACGGCGGTGCCGCTGGGCGAGTCGATCTTGCTCTCGTGGTGGGCCTCGACGATCTCCGCCGACGGGAAGAACGGGGCCGCCGCGGCGGCGAGGGCGCTGCCCAGCGCCGAGGCGAGCGAGAAGTTCGGGATGAACACCGCCCCGGTGCCCGCGGCCTCGACGAGCGGGCGGACCAGCGCGATCCGCTCGGCGGACCACCCCGAGGTGCCCACCAGCACGTTCAGACCGCGATCGACGGCGGCGCGCACCACGTCGATGCTCGCCGCCGGAACGCTCGCGTCGACGACGAGGTCGGCACCATCGAGCTCGTCGAGCGGGCTGCGGGACGTGAGGACGGCGGCGATGGCGAAACCGTCGAGGTCGTCGACGACGCCGCGGATCACGGCCCCGAGCCGGCCGGTGCCGCCCACGAGGGCTACGCGCGTCGTCATGCCCACCACTCTATTTCCGGCCGCGGGTGCTGGCCTATCTCCTGCCGCGGGCGTCAGTACGGCAGCGGCTCCGGGAGTCCGGTGCGCAGCTCCACGGGCAGGTGGGCGAGATCGTTGTGGGTGATCAGGCTCCAGGGCCGGCCGGGCTTCTGTGCGAGGACGGTGAGACCGCAGTTGGCCTGGTTGAAGGTCATCCACCGCCACTCCGGCATCTGCAGCGCCTCGCGCACGAACCAGGCGATCACGAAGTTGTGGGTGATGAGCAGGTCGTGGGCATCCCCCGGCTTGCGGGCCAGGAACTCGCTGACCGCGTCGGCCATCTGAGCGTGGCCGGCCTCGATCTGCTCGTCGGTGATCCCGCCGAAGAACGGCTCGAACACACCCGGCGTGTCCGGTGTCATGCCGGTGGGCACGCAGTCGAACAGCAGCGCATTCGGCTGCGGTGTCACGGAGGGGAGACGTTCGGCCACGATCTCGGCGGTCTGGGCCGCCCGCTGCAGCGGCGAGGTCCAGACAGCGTCCAGCGGCACGCCTGACAGCCGGTCGGCGATCAGCGCGGCCTGGCGGCGGCCGCGTGCAGAAAGCGGTCCGTCGGGCATTCCGTGCTCGGCGTCCTGCTGCTCACCGTGGCGCACGAGGTACACATAATGCGTCACTGCGGAGGCTCACTTCATCGGGCTGATCGGTGCGGGTGGCGGCGATGCCGCGTGTTCAACCCTACGTCACGCGGGTGACGCGGCGGTTACTCCGCGGCGCGTGCGAGCTCGGACAGCTGCGCGCGGCTCAGCCGCACGCCGACACCCTGCACGAGTTCGTCGACGTGGTGCGTTGCATACGCGTTGACGATCGCGGCGACGACCGTCTTCTGTGCCAGCAGCCACGCCACCGCGACCGCGGCGTCGGGCACGCCGGCCTCCGCCGCGACGCTGTCCAGCGCGCGCAGAAGGCGGTTGCCACGGCGGTTGAGGCTGCCCACGAGCTGACTGCCCCGCACGCCCAGCCCCGCGCGGGAGCGCGAGCGGTGCCGTCCGGAGAGGAACCCGTGCTGCAGGGCATGGGACGGAGTCACGGCCATGCCCTGGGCGCCGGCGACCAGGCGCAGGTCGCCTTCGAAGTCGTTGCGGCGCAGGATGTTGTACGGGGCATCGAGCACCGTCAAGCGCGGGTAGCCGGCGGAGGACAGGATGCGCGCCTCGACCAGCCGCTCCGGGCTGAACCCGTAGGCGCCCAGCGCCCGGACCTTCCCCGACTCGACGAGCCACTCCGCGGTCGCGAGCGTGTCGTCCAGCAGCGTGGTGTGGTCGGCGGCGCTGTCGAGGTACAGCACGTCGATGCGGTCGGTGTCCAGGCGCCGCAGCGACGCCTCCACGGCGCGCACCAGGCTCACCGATCCGAGGCCCGGATTGTCGGCGTTGGCGCCGACGCGTGTGGCGATGACGATGTCGTCGCGCACGCCGCGCGAGCCGAGCCACTGACCGATGATGTGCTCGCTGCGCCCGGATGCGTGCGTGTCGGCGGTGTGCACGACGTTGCCGCCGAGCTCGAAGTACCTGTCGAGGATCTCGTGGCTCACGTCGAGGTCGATGTTCCAGCCGAACTCTCCCCCACCGAGGATCAGCGGGAACACATCGAGCCCGGTCTCACCCAGCGGCACCCGGACGGCCGCGCCGAGGGGCGGACCCTGCACCGGGATGGGTGCCGAGGGATGGGCGGCGCGATCGAGGAGGGCAGGTGGCGCGGGTGTGAGCGACGACCCCGTCGCGACCGGCGCGACGGCCCGTGATCCGACGCCGAAGATACGCATATGCCACCCCCCTCACGAACGCCTCGGAACCGATGCTTCGTGATCTTCTTTTCGCGTCGCCCCCGACGCTTACAAGAAGGGTAGGGCAGAGGCACGACATGACCGCCCGTTCCGGCGGCCAGTTGGTGAATATTGCATAACGCTTCGATCACATGTCCCGGAAACGACGCCCGGCTGTCCTCCTTTCGGGGGACA
>DASSYC010000106.1:0-6701 GCA_035703465.1 Microbacterium sp.
GCCGGAGGCGCAGTTCACGATCGTCGACGACGCGGGTCATGCGGCGTCAGAGCCGGGAATCGCCCGCGCGCTGCGGGCCGCGACCGACCGCTTCGCGGGCTCGGTCAGCGACCGCGGATGAGGTCGGCGGCGACCTCGCCGACCATGATCGCGGGCGCGTTCGTGTGCCCGCGGATGATCGTGGGGATCACCGAGGCATCCGCCACCCGCAGGCCCTGCACGCCGCGCACCCGCAGCTCGGGGTCGACGACCGAGTCCTCGTCCTGGCCCATCCGCGCCGTGCCCACCGGGTGATAGAGCGTGTGCGAGTACCGGCGCAGCGACAGCTCGGCCCGCTCCTGCTCGCTCATCTGCTCGCCGCCGACCGGCTGCACCCATGCCCCGGTGGTCACCGCCTGCATCGCCGGCGTCGCGATAATGCGCTCGCAGGCGGCAAGGCCTGCGCGCAGCGTGGCGGCGTCGACGGGGTCGGTGAGGTAGCCCGGATCGATGAGAGGCTTGGCTGCGGGGTCGGCGGAGACGAGCCGAATGCTTCCGCGCGACCGCGGCCGCAGCAGGATCGCCCCGACGGTGACCCCCTCCGCGGGCAGAGGCACCAGGCCCTCACCGACGTAGGGGGCCGCGGCGAAGATGATCTCGATGTCGGGCAGCCCCGCGGGGACGCCGGCGCCGTCGGCCTCGTCGGTGCGGATGAACCCGTATGCCTCGGCGACGTTCGAGGTGAGCATGCCGCGGCGTGACGAGAGGTAGCGGGCCAGCTGGCCCGGCTTCTCGGCGCCGTACAGCGTGCCGCCCCGCGCAGCCGGTGCGAGCCCGGCGACGAGGTGGTCCTGCAGGTTCTCGCCGACGCCGGGGGCGTCGACCACGAGCGGGATGCCGTGCTCGGCGAGCCGGCCGGCCGGCCCGATCCCGCTCAGCATGAGCAGCTGGGGGGTGTTGATCGCGCCGCCGGCGAGGATCACCTCGCGCCGGGCGAGCGCATGCCGGATGATCCCGTCACGCTCGACATACACGCCTGTCGCCCGCGTCTGGCTGAAGGTCACCCGCCGCACCAGGGCGCCGGTCAGCACGCGCAGGTTGGGGCGGCGACGGGCGGGCCGCAGGTAGGCATCGGCGGTGGATGCCCGGGCTCCCCGATGCTGGGTGACCACTGTCTGCGAGAACCCCTGCCCTTCGGCGAGGTTCGGCGGTGTGACCTCCCAGCCCGCCTCCTGCGCCGCCTCGAGGAACGCCGCCGTGTGCGGGCGCGGGTCACGCTGCGGTTCGATCGGCTGCGTCTTCTCGACGCGGTCGAGATACGGCAGCAGCGACTCCCACGACCAGCGCGGGCCGGCGGTCTGGGCCCACTCGTCGTAGTCGGCCGCGAAGCCGCGCACCCACATCATGGCGTTGAGCGACGACGAGCCGCCGAGCGTCTTGCCGCGGGGCCAGAAGATCGTGCGGTCCTCCAGCTCGGGCTGTTCTACGGTGTCGTAGTTCCAGTCGTACGCACCGCGGAACAGCTTCGAGAACGCCGCGGGCACGTGCAGCTCGAGGGCCCTGTCGGGCGCGCCGGCCTCCAGCAGCAGCACGCTGACGGCGGGATCTTCGCTGAGCCGAGCGGCCAGCGCGGCGCCGGCGGACCCCGCACCGACGACGACGTAGTCGGCGGACAGCGGCATCGCCCGCCTCCGGGTGCGCGGCCCGCTGCCGCTCATGCGCGGAACGCCGCGGCGAGGGTGCGCAGCAGACGCACCCAGCTGCCGTCGATGCGGAAGCGCGTGAAGCCCTCGCTCACGGTCGCGCCGGTCCGTGAGGTGACGAACCACGGCGGCTTGGGCAGCACGGTGCGCTCGGCTCCGGTGACCGAGCGCGGGAACGGGCGGAACGGCCCGCGCGCGACCGAACGCTCGGCCGCATCGACCAGCAGGGCGTTGTGCACGACGCCGACTCCGCTGCCGATGGCGTCGAGGGTGCTGCCCGGGTACGCGCCCCACGTCAGCGTCGGGGTGAGGAACACGAACGCGGTCCACGCGTTGACGCCGATCGCGCCGTAGCGCAGGTCCGCGATCGCCCGCTCGAACCCGTCGCCCAGGGCCCTCTGCGTCACCGGGTCGACGAGGATGTTCGCGCCGAGCGTGCCGGCGAGCTCGTCGTTGGCGTGGCGCACCGCGGCATCCAGGAACTCCTGCCCGAGCCCGGGCAGCTCGACGACGCCGAGCACCGGGGCGAAGTACTCCGTGGTCTGCACGGCCGTGGCATCCTCGTCCCCGACGACGACGAGTGCCCGCGTGTGCCCGGCCAGCCACTCCGCGTCCGGGTAGTCTTCGGCCGCTGCGGCGAGCTTTGCGTCGCTGTTCGGGTACCAGACGGGGCACTCGGGGGCGTTCGCGTATGCCGTGCGCAGCGCCGCGAGGAACGCGTCGCGCTGGGGCCAGTCGCTGCTGACGAGCACGACCTGGCCGGCGATGCAGTTGTGCCCGCTGTTCTGCAGGCGCATGGTGGCGATGTGCTCGGCCTGGTAGCGCAGGTCGGCGTCGGTCCATCGGCCCGGCACGACGATGATCGGCGAGACACCGCCCAGCTCGGCGGTGATCGGCTTGCGCAGCAGCGGCCGGCCCTCGCGCTTGCGGCGCGTCGCCGCGGCCTTCGCCTGCGGGCTCGATGCTCCCGCGCCCCACACGATCGCGTCGAACGTGGCCTCGGCGCCGGTGATGTGCACGTGGTCGATGCCGTCGTGGCCGGTCAGGTGGGCGCCGACATCCCCGCCGCCGGTGACGATGCGCAGGAACCCGGGCTCGATCAGCGGCGCCAGCGCGCGCTCGAACATCGGCAGCAGCGGATCGGTGGTCGGGTTGAGCTTGAGCAGCGAGACGCGGTTGTGCGCCAGCAGCTCGTACAGCACATCGAGCACGGGGATGGCGGGGACGTTCCCCGCACCGAGCACGAGCCCGACCCCGCCGGACAGGGTGGGCGCGAGCTGGGCGAGCCCGGCGTCGGCGCGGGCCTGCTCCTCGGTCACCCCGGGCCGCAGCCACAGCTCGCCCGTGAAGCCGGACAGCAGCAGGGCGTCCTTCGCGTTCGCCGGGAAGGTCTGCAGCGCCACGCGGCCGCCGGGGGCCGGTGTCGCCTTCACCCCGGCGAGCGGGCTCTCCCCCTTGGCGAGCGCGCGCAGCGAGCCGATGTACGCATCCAGCGCGACGATCGCCGCGTACGGACCGCCGAGCCACTCCTCGCCGCGCAGCGGATGCCCCGGCTCGATGCCCTTGGACGTCGACGCCGTGTCGGCCCACTCCTCGGCGACGCGGCCGGTCTCCTCGCGCACGCGCTCGAGCAGCCGGGCTCGCTGACCGAGGGTGAGCAGCGCCCAGCCCCTGGTGCCGGTGCGCAGCGCTTCGATATCGGCATCCAGGCGGGTGCGCACGTCCTCGGGGAGGGCGGGTGCGGATGCCTGTGGCACGGCGCGCTTGGCCGGCGCCTTGGCTGCGGGTCGCCGTCGAGGTGCCGGCGTGGCAGGGGCGGTCGGCTTCTTCGCGGCCGTGGGATCGGCTTTCGCGGCAGAGGGCACGGGTTTCACTCCTTCGTGCGAGACGTTCGGTGCGTGCGGTGGACCGACGGGCACGGCTTCGTGCGCGCGGCGAACTCCCGACAAGCTTACGTCGCTCCGGGTCGGGCGGCGTCGTGTCTCAGACGTCGATGTCCGCCCGGCGCAGCCGGTAGCGCGCCAGGGTCACCAGGCTCAGCGCGATCAGCGCCGCCGGGATCACGCTGAAGCTCACGACGATGCCGGTGACCGCGGCATCCGGCTGGCTGGTCGCTGCCGAAGCCACCGAGGAGACGTACCCCGTGGCGGCGAGCACGATCGACAGCACCGTCGCGCCCAGGGCCAGCCCCGTGGTCTCGCCGGCGGTCCACACGCCGCCGAACGCCCCCGCCCGGCCCGGCCCGTGGCGGGCCGCGTCGTGCGCGATGACGTCGGGCAGCATCGCCAGCGGCAGCGACTGCATCCCCGCGTAGGCGATCCCGGCGAATCCGACCGGGATGTAGACCCATGCTCCCGGCGCCCACTGAACCCCGAGCGTCGAGAGCGCAGCGATTCCGAACAGGATGCTCGCGGCGGCGAATGTGCCCTCCTTCCCGTACCGGCGGGCGAGCCATCCCCACCCGGGCGCCGCGAGCAGGGCGGGGGCGATCAGCGCGACGAACAGGAGGGTGACGGCGTCTTCCGAATCCAGCACCCAGGTCGCCAGGTACTGCGCGCCGGCGAGCATGAGCCCGGTCGCCAGCGCCTGGAGCAGGAAGGTGCCCAGCAGCGCGCGGAACGGCGCGCTGCGCCGCAGCGCGTCGGTCGCGGCGTGGAAGTTCGCGGCGATCCCCGTGTCCTGCGCCGAGGGGCCTGTGTCGTGCGCCGAGGGACCTGTGCTGTGCGCCTCGGCCTCGGCGTCCGGCACTGCGTCATGGGTGTCGTCGACCTCGTCGGCGACGAGTTCGGCCTCGGTCGCCACGGCCAGCCCGGCCGCAGACATCGCCGGGCGGGTCGCCTGCGCGTGCGCGGCCGAACCGGTCGCGATGAGCAGCCCCAGCCCGATCACCACGCCGGCGACGATGCCCATGAGCAGGTATCCGGTCGTGGGGTCGCCGGTGAGGCCGCGCAGCAGGGGGCCGCCGGCACCGAACAGCAGGATCGCCACGGTCAGCACGACCACACGCCAGGTCAGCAGCGTGGTGCGCGCGTCGTAGCTGTCGGTCAGCTCGGCGGGCAGGGCGATGTACGGCACCTGGAACAGGCTGAACGCGGTGGCGGTGAGCAGGAACGCGATCAGCACCCAGACCGCCCCGACCGTGGGGCCCAGCGACGGCGGCGCCGCGAAGGTGAGGGCGAAGAGCACCGGCAGCGCCAGCGATCCGATGAGCATGAGCCGCCGCCTGCTCCCGTGGCGGGCGAGGTCGCGATCGGTGAGCGCGCCGATGACAGGGTCGATCACGACATCCCACACCTTCGCCGCCGTGACGATGACGCCGGCCAGCAGCGCGGTCACACCGAGGCTGTCGGTCAGGTAGTAGGTCAGCACGAGGCCCGGCAGCGTGCCGAAGCCGCCGGTGCCGAGCGAGCCCATGGCGTACTGCGCGACGATGCGCCGGGGGAGTGCGGGAGCGTCCTTGCCCATGCGACGCAAGTGTAGGGGTCAGGCGCCTTCGGCCCGGACGGCGTCGGTGACCGAGCGCATGCCGTCAAGCACTTCGGCGAAGCTCACCGACAGCGGCGCGAGGCCGATCCGCAGCCCGGCCGGGTCGCGGTAGTCGGGGATCACGTCCTGCCTCCACAGGCGTGCGGTGACCTCGCGCATCGCCGGGTGCGAGAGGGTGATGTGCCCGCCGCGGCGTGCCGGGTCGGCGGGCGATGCGAGCCGCACCCCGAGCGGGGTGAGCCAGGCGTCGGCCAGTCGCACCGCGAACTCCGTGAGCGCGATCGACTTCGCGCGGACGGCGTCGATGCCCGCGGCGGCGATCTGCTCCACCGAGTCGCGCAGGGGCTGCATGGCGAGGATCGACGGTGTCCCGGAGAGGAATCTCCGCATTCCCGGTCCCGGCCTGTATTCCGGTCCCATCGCGAACACGTCCTCCGCCCCCATCCACCCCTGGATCGGCTGCGACAGCGCCTGCTGGTGCTGCACGGCGACGTAGGCGAACGCCGGCGACCCCGGACCGCCCCCGAGGTACTTGTAGGTGCACCCGACGGCGAGGTCGGCGTCCCACGCGTCCAGGTGCACGGGAACCGACCCGGCGGAGTGGCACAGATCCCAGAGCATCAGCGCACCGGCCTCGTGCGCGAGGCTCGTCAGTGCCGCGCCGTCGGCCATATACCCGGAACGGTATGCGACGTGGCTGAGCACCACGAGCGCCGTCTGCGGTCCGAGCACCTCCTGCAGCTGAGCGGCATCCACCCCCGCCGTGCGGTCGGAATCGATCCACCGCACGCGCCCTCCGCGCTCGGCGGCGATGCCTTCGACCACGTAGCGGTCGGTGGGGAAGTTGTCCGAGTCCACGACGATCTCGACCCGGCTCGGGTCGGCGGTGCGCTGGGCGTCGAACGCCGCCCGCACGAGCTTGTACAGCAGCACGGTCGTCGAATCGCCCACGACGGTCTGGCCCGCAGCGGCGCCGATCACCGACGCGCCGAGCGCGTCGCCGAGGGTGTACGGCAGGTCCATCCACGATTCGTCCCAGGCGCGGATGAGCCGGCCGCCCCACTCGTCGGCGACGAAGGTCGCGATTCGCTCCGCCGTCACCCGCAGCGGCCGCCCCAGCGAGTTGCCGTCGAAGTACACCAGCGGCGACTCCGCGCCGATGTATCGGTCACGGTACGCGCGCAGGGGGTCGGCGGCGTCCAGCGCGGATGCCTCGGCATCCCAGTCCTCAATCGTCATCGCGAATCAGCTCCTCGTCCGGGACGACGGCGGCGCGGGCGAGCCATGCCGGCACATCGTCGAGCGTGTCCGGGGCCGGCCCCGGGATGAAGGTCGCGACCCCGCCCAGCGGCGGGAGTGGCCAGGGATCGGTCAGGGCGGCGACCAGGGCGCCGCCCCGGATGCCTGCGGCATCCATCGCCTGCAGCTCGCCGCGCTGGATCCCGGGCGGTCGCTCCCCGTTGCCCAGATCGGTGCCGTAGTGCACACGCCCGCCCGCGGCAGCGAAGCGCGCGAGGTTGTCGGCGGCGCGGT
>DASSYC010000088.1:0-20313 GCA_035703465.1 Microbacterium sp.
GGCGCGCGGGGCGGTGCGCGTGCTGCCGCCTTTCACGGCGCGGCGGCACCTCGCCTCGCGCGTGGCGCGCCTGCGCGAGCTCGACGGGAGCACCAGCGTGCAGGTGCGCGGCCAGGGCACCGAGTTCGACTCGCTGCGCGAGTACGTGCGCGGCGACGATGTGCGCTCCATTGACTGGCGCGCCACCGCCCGCGCCGGCACGACGATGCTGCGCACCTGGCGCCCCGAGCGCGACCGGCACGTGGTGATCCTGATCGACACCGGTCGCACCTCGGCGGCGCGGGTGGGCGACGGCGTCCGGCTGGATGCGGCGATGGAGGCGGCGCTGCTGCTGGCGGCCCTGGCGAACCGGGCCGGAGACCACGTGCATCTGGTCATGTACGACCGGGTGGTGCGGGCGCGGGTCACCGGCGTCGATGGCCCCGGGCTGCTGCCCGCGCTGGTCGATGCGATGGCCCCCGTCGAGGCGCAGCTCATCGACACGGACTGGGACGGCGCATTCGCCCAGGTGCGGGTGCTCACCTCCCGCCCGTCGCTGACCGTGGTGCTCACGGCGCAGGACGCCGTGGAGTCCGCGCGCGGATTCCTGGGATCGCTCGGACTCGTGGCGCGCGGCTCCCGCCTGGTGGTGGGCACGGTCACCGACACCGCGCTCGCCGAGCTCGCGGCGCAGCGGTCCACGGCCGACGAGGTGCATCGGGCCGCGGCCGCCGAACGCACCCTGCGCGACGCGGCCGAGGTCGCGGGGGCCATCTCGCGGGCCGGCGGCGACGCCGTCGCCGCCGGCCCGGACGAGCTTCCCCCGCGCATCGCCGACCGCTACCTCGAGCTGAAGGCGGCCGGCCGGCTCTGATCCGACACGGCCGATGCCCTCGCGCACCTGGGAATCCGCCGATAGTGTGAGCGCCGGAAAGGAGTCCGCCATGACCAACGACCCCCGTCCCGAATCCTCCGCCACACCCACACCGATCGACCACACCCCCGCACCCAGCGGACCCACGCTCGCCGCCCGGCTGACCGCCGAGGCGCTGGGAACGTTCCTGCTCGTGTTCGGATCGCTCGGCACGGCGCTGTTCGCAGCATCCTTCGCGATCGGCACCGACGACTCGATCAAGGCGGTCGGATTCCTCGGCGTCGCCCTCGCCTTCGGTCTGACGCTGATGGCCGGCATCTACGCGTGGGGTCCGATCTCCGGCGGCCACTTCAATCCCGCCGTCACTTTCGGCCTCGCCGCCGCCGGACGTTTCCCCTGGCGCGATGTCGCCGGCTACGTCGTCGCCCAGATCATCGGCGGGGCGGTGGGCACCACGCTTCTCGTGCTCATCGGCCTGTTCGGCCCCGGCAACTGGCTGCAGCAGGCCCAGGCGGGCGGGTTCGCCAGCAACGGCTTCGGCGAGCACTCACCGGGCGGCTTCGGCCTGGGCGCGGCGATCATCGGCGAGGTCCTGTTCACGGCCATCTTCGTGCTGGTCATCCTCGGCGTCACACACGCCAAGCGTGGCACGCCGGCCCTCGCCGGGCTGGCGATCGGCCTCACGCTGACGTTCATCCACCTCGCGATGATCCCCGTCGACAACACGTCGGTGAACCCGGCGCGCTCGATCGCCGCCGCCATCTACGGCGGTCCGGACGCCCTCATCCAGCTGTGGGTGTTCCTCGTGTTCCCGATCGTCGGCGGCCTGCTCGCCGGCTGGATCAACAACGCGCTGTTCGACCGCAAGGACGCCTGAGGCATCCTTCTCCAAAGAACGGCCCAGCCCACGTCGGGGTGGGCCGTTCGCCATTTCCGGCAACATGATCGTTCTTGCTAATCATTCGGGATTATGGGAGAATGGAGTCGATGCACACGACGCTGATCGAACCCGAGACGCGCCTGCGCAACGCCGGCCTGCGCGTGACCGCGCAGCGGGTCGCGGTGCTGCACGCACTCGATGCGCGGCCGCACGCCAGCGCCGACGCGCTGCACGGCGACGTGCGCGCGATCGTCCCTGGGATCGCGCTGCCGACCGTGCACGGCGTGGTCAAGGACCTCGCGACCGCCGGCATCGTGCGCCGCGTGAGTCTGCCGGACATCGGCAGCGCGCTGTACGAGATCGAGTCCGACGACAACCACCACCACCTGCAGTGCGTGCGCTGCGGCCGGGTGGAGGACGTCGCGTGCGCCGTCGGCGAGACGCCGTGTCTGCATCCGTCCCACGATCACGGCATGCGCGTGATCGAGGCCGCCGTGACGTATCGAGCCATCTGCCATGAATGCGAAGGGAATGAGAATGTCTGACAAGCCCGCCACCACCACCCAGACCGGAACACCGGTCGCCAGCGACGCACACTCGCTGACCGTGGGTGCCGACGGCATCACCGCACTGCACGACCGCTATCTCGTCGAGAAGCTGGCCTCCTTCAACCGCGAGCGCGTGCCCGAGCGCAACCCGCACGCCAAGGGCGGCGGCGCCTTCGGCGAGTTCGTGGTCACCGAGGACGTCTCGCAGTACACCCGCGCCGCGGTGTTCCAGCCCGGCACCCGCAGCGAGATGCTGCTGCGCTTCTCCTCGGTCGCGGGCGAGCAGGGCTCGCCCGACACCTGGCGCGACGTCCGCGGCTTCTCGCTGCGCTTCTACACGACCGAGGGCAACTTCGACATCGTCGGCAACAACACGCCGGTGTTCTTCATCCGCGACGGAATCAAGTTCCCGGACTTCATCCACTCGCAGAAGCGGCTGGGCGGCTCCGCGCTGCGCAACGCCGACATGCAGTGGGACTTCTGGACCCTCTCCCCCGAGTCGGCGCACCAGGTCACCTACGTCATGGGCAGCCGCGGCCTGTCGAAGTCGTGGCGCCACGTCAACGGCTACGGCTCGCACACCTACCAGTGGATCAACGCCGCGGGCGAGCGCTTCTGGGTGCAGTACCACTTCCTGTCGAACCAGGGTGTGGTGCCGATGTCGTCGGAGGACGCCGAGCGCATCGCCGGTGAGGACTCCGACTACTACCGTCGCGACCTCTACGAGTCCATCGAGCGCGGCGACTTCCCCTCGTGGGACGTCTACGTGCAGATCATGCCCTACGAGGAGGCGAAGACCTACCGCTTCAACCCGTTCGACATCACGAAGGTCTGGCCGAAGGCCGACTACCCGCGCATCAAGGTCGGCACCTTCACGCTGAACCGCAACCCGCGCAACTTCTTCGCGGAGATCGAGCAGGCCGCCTTCTCGCCCGGCAACCAGGTTCCGGGCACCGGAATCTCGCCCGACAAGATGCTCATGGCACGCGTGTTCGCCTACCCCGACGCGCAGCGTCACCGCATCGGCACGAACTACAACCAGCTGCCGGTGAACCAGCCGCACGCCGCCGAGGTGAGCAACTACATGCACGAGGGCAGCATGCAGTACCACTTCAACGGCCCCGAGCACCGCGTCTACACGCCGAACTCGTATGGTGCGGCGGGCGGCCCCGAGGCCGACCCCGCGCGTGGCGTCGAGGCCAGCTGGGAGTCCGACGGCGAGCTCATGCGCGCCGCGGCGACGCTGCACTCCGAGGACGACGACTTCGGTCAGGCCGGGACCCTCGTGCGCGAGGTGTTCACCGACGAGGAGCGTGCGGAGTTCGTCAAGACGCTCGTCGGCCAGTACAACGCGCTGACCGTCCCCGCCATCAAGGAGCGCTTCCTGTGGTACTGGGGCCAGGTCGACCAGACGACGGCAGACCGGGTCCGCGAGCTCGCGGGTCTTCCGATCGCCGAGGAGGAGCCGGTCGGCGTCGGCGGGAGCTGATCGCAGACTGAGCCGCTTGCGGCCGAGTCGAGAGGGGCTGGATGCCACGGGCATCCGGCCCCTCTTGCGTCACCCCGCCACCAGCTGCGGCGTGCCGGTCTCGTCCTCGGTGAGGTCGCCGGTCTCGCCGTCGCGCACCGCGCGGCGGCCGAGCACCAGCATGTATGCGAGGAAGGCGCCCAGCGCGGCCGCGCCGATGCCGATCTTGACCCACGCCGGCCACGGCTGGCGGGTGACGAAGCCCTCGATGAGACCCGAGAGCGCGAGCGAGAGCACGAGCCCGACCACGATGGTCGCCATCGCACGGCCGGCCGCGGCCAGCGCCGCGCCCCGGGTGCGCCGGCCCGGCGCGACCCACGCCCAGAAGATGTGGAGGCCGGCCGCCGCGGCGACGAAGACGCTGGTCAGCTCGAGCAGCCCGTGCGGCAGGATCGACGTGAAGAACACGTCGCCGTGGCCGAAGGCGAACAGCACCGCCGCCGCCGTTCCCACCCCGACCGCGTTCTGGATCACCACGTACACCGGCCACAGGCCCGTGATGCCGAACATGATGCACTGCGCGGCGATCCACGCGTTGTTGGTCCAGACCTGGCCCGCGAACACCGCGGCGGGGTTCTCCGAGTAGTAGCCCGTGAAGTCCTCCTCCGCGTACTGCTGGAGGTCGGCTTCGGAGCCGAGGGCGGCCAGCGCCGCCGGATCACCGGCGATCCAGGTGGCGGTGAGCGCGCCCGCGGCGATGAAGACCAGGGCGACGGCGAAGGTCGCCCATCGCACGCGGTACAGGGCGGCCGGCAGCTGGCGCGCGAAGAAGCGGGGAAGGCGGCGCAGCGGGTTCTCGGTCGTGGCGGTCAGCCGCATCCGTGCCCGCCCGAGCAGCGTCGACACATGGTCGCCGGCCTGGGTGCGGCCCGCCGAGGTCTTCAGGTCGGCCAGATCGGCGGATGCCGAGCGATAGCGTGCCACCAGCTCGTCGACCTGCGGCCCGTCCAGCCCGCGGGTGCGCGACAGCTCGTCCAGGCGCGCCCATTCCCCCCGCCGCGCAGCGGTGAGCGCGTCGAGGTCCATGTGGTTCACTGTACCCATGGCTGCCGGACCGCCCGTGCTCGCGCAGATCCGTCAGGACGAGGTGCTCACCGGCGAGGCCGTCGCGCTGGACGTCCAGCCGCTCGGCTACTTCCTGCGGGTCGTGGGCGCCCTCATCGACCTGATCGTCGCCGTCGCGCTGTTCGTGGGCGCGGCGCTCCTGCTCGGCGCCCTCGCCGGCCAGGGCGCACTGGCGCCCGCGCAGGTCCAGATCGCCGTCATCGTGACGATCGTGATGGTGGCCGTCGTCTTGCCGACGGTGGTCGAGACGGCGTCCCGCGGCCGCAGCCTCGGCAAGCTCGTCGTCGGCGGGCGCATCGTGCGAGCCGACGGCGGTGCGTCCGGCTTCCGGCAGGCGCTCATCCGGGCTCTGGTCGGGGTGCTCGAGATCTATCTCACCGTCTGCGCGGTGGCACTGCTGGTCGGCGCGTTCACGCCGCGCTCCCAGCGCCTCGGCGACCTGGTGGCCGGCACCTACAGCGAGCGCACCCGTGCGCCGCGGCTGCCCGATCCGGCGCCGGGACTGCCGCCCGGGCTGGAGGAATGGGCGGCGGTGGCCGACGTCGCGCGCCTGCCGGACCGTCTCGCGCGCCGCATCTCGCAGTTCGCGCACAGCGCCGCTGCCATGGATCCCGGTGCGCGGGCGCGCCTTGCCGACTCGCTCGCCGCGGAGGCGACGGCATTCGTCGCGCCCGTCCCCGCGGTGTCCCCCGAGACGCTCGTGCGCGCGGTGGCGGCGGTGCGCCGCGACCGCGAGTACGACGCTTTGGTGCTGCAGGACCAGCGCGTGGCGGACCTCACGGCCGGCCTCGCCGGAGGCCGCGCCTGAGGCCGCGCTCAGTAGCGATAGTGGTCGAGCTTGTACGGCCCGTCGACAGGGACGCTGATGTATGCCGCCTGCTCGGCGGTCAGCTCGGTCAGCCGCACGCCGAGGGCATCGAGGTGCAGTCGGGCCACCTTCTCGTCGAGCGCCTTGGGCAGCACGTACACCCCCACGGGGTACTCCGCGGTGCGCGTGTACAGCTCGAGCTGGGCCAGCACCTGGTTCGTGAAGGACGCGCTCATGACGAATGAGGGATGCCCGGTGGCGTTGCCCAGGTTCAGCAGCCGTCCCTCGCTGAGCACCAGCACGCTGCGGCCGTTCGGCAGCCGCCACTCGTGCACCTGCGGTTTGATCTCGATCTTCTGGACGCCGGGCAGCGTCTCCAGGCCGGCCATGTCGATCTCGTTGTCGAAGTGGCCGACATTGCCGATGATGGCCAGGTGCTTGAGTCCGAGCATGTGGTCGACGGTCACGACGTCTTTGTTGCCGGTGCCGGTGATGACCAGGTCGACCTCGCCGATCACGTCGTCCAGGCGCGCGACCTGGTAGCCGTCCATGGCCGCCTGCAGCGCGCAGATCGGGTCGATCTCGCTCACGATGACGCGCGCGCCCTGCCCGCGCAGCGCCTCGGCGGCCCCCTTGCCGACGTCGCCGTAGCCCACCACGAACGCCGTCTTGCCGCCGATGAGCACATCGGTGGCACGGTTGATGCCGTCAGGCAGCGAGTGGCGGATGCCGTACTTGTTGTCGAACTTCGACTTCGTCACCGAGTCGTTGACGTTGATCGCCGGGAACAGCAGGTCGCCGGCGGCGGCGAGCTCATAGAGCCGGTGGACGCCGGTGGTGGTCTCCTCGGTCACGCCGAGGATGCCGGCCGCGACCCGCGTCCAGCGCTGCGGATCGGCGGCAAGACTCGCCCGCAGGAGATCGAGGATCACGCGCATCTCGTGCGCGTCGGCGTCCGTCGCGGATGGAACCGAGCCGGATGCCTCGAACTCCGCGCCCTTGTGCACGAGCAGTGTCGCATCGCCGCCATCGTCGAGGATCATGTTCGGTCCGTCGAAACCCTCGCCCGACCAGTCGAAGATGCGCGCCGCGAAGTCCCAGTACTCCTCGAGCGTCTCGCCCTTGTGCGCGAACACCGGCACGCCGGCGGGCGCGGAGACGGTGCCGGCCGGCCCGACGACCACGGCCGCGGCGGCCTCATCCTGTGTCGAGAAGATGTTGCAGCTGGCCCAGCGCACCTGCGCGCCGAGAGCGACGAGCGTCTCGATGAGCACCGCGGTCTGCACCGTCATGTGCAGCGACCCGGCGATCCGGGCACCGGCCAGCGGCTGGGCGGCGCCGTACTCCGCGCGCAGGGCCATCAGCCCCGGCATCTCGTTCTCGGCCAGACGGATCTGGTGGCGGCCGGCCTCGGCGAGCGAGAGATCGGCGACCGCGAAGTCGGTGACGGTGCGCGCAGGTGCGGTTGTCGGCATCCGTCCATTCTCCCATGCGGAGAGGGGATGCCTGCGGCCCGGTGCTACGCCCGCAGCGTCTCGTGCCGCACCACGACCCAGCCGCGCGGAACGGAGAGCCGCTCGGTGTGGATGGCGCACAGGTCGTGCGCGTGCGGATCATCGAGGCCGCCCAGCGGGCCGACCACCGCCATCTGGTCGTCGTAGTCGAACGTCAGCGTGGACACCGCCTCGCGGGCGCACGCCACCTTGGAGCAGAGTCTGTCGCGCATCGTCGTTCACGCTAACGGCAGGCGGCGCCCTCGGCGCCGTGCCTCGCCGGGGCTCCTAGGATGAGGTCATGCGCCGGCGCCGTGAGAATGCACCCGTTCGTGGCCGGCCGCCGCGGCACGGACGGCACGGCCGCACCGGGCGCAGCCCGGCGGTGCGTCCACCGCTTCCGCCGCTGGACAGCCGCATCGATCGGTTCGACTTCACGGTCGGCAGCGTGTCGGAGTTCCTGCGCTCCGCATGGACGGAGCTGCGCGACGTCCGCTTCGAGCTGGCCGACATGCCCCCCGGCGCCGACCCGGCCCACGGCATCCCGCGGTGGCAGGTGTTCCACGACGACAAGCGCATCGTGCTCTACCGGCTGCCGCTGCAGCGCCTCGGTCATCTGCATCGCAACGATGACTTCCATCGCCGCATGCTCATCGAGGGCGCGGTCTTCCGGGCCGCGGCCGAGTACCTCGATCGCGACCCGTGGGATCTCGGGCCGGAGCGGTTCCGCTACTTCTGAGCGCTGTCGGCGGGGCCGGCGCTGCCTGAACGGCGCTACCTGAACGGCGCTGCTGCCTGAACGGCGCTGACCGAACGGCGCTGATCAGAACGGCGGGTCGTCGGCGTACACGAGTGGGTGGAGGCGATTGCGCTCGAGCACGCCGAGCAGCTCCGGCGGGATCTCGGGTCTCGCCTCGAATCCGGTGGGCGAGCGCAGCGCCGACCGTCCCGTCCGCTCGTCGTCGGTACTGCAGTCGTGTGGTGCCCTTGGTCTTGTTCTCGGGCTCGCAGAAAGGGTGCAGGTTTCCGATGTCGGTGGGGCCCCGCCGCGGTCCGTTGAACTCGACCCAGTGGTCGATCTGCGCGTCTGCGGCCGGCCGGATGCACCCGTCGCGGGTGCACGTGCCGTGGCTGAGCAGCAGCCACTCGTACTGCGCCCGCGTCACCGTGCGTGCCCGGCGGTCCATGTCGAGCACGACTCCGGTGACCGGATCGGTGACAACCGCGCAGCTCGTCGCGCGTGCGCCCGTCGCGGGCCGTCTTCTCCAGGTGCTTGGCCGTCGAGGTCGCCCGCCGGAACGCCGCCGTCGCCGCCTCGGTGGAGATGTGCAGATGCAGCCACGTCATCCCGTCCACGGACTTCTCGTGGATCACCCGACGATCCGCGAGGGCACGCGCGTGCTCGGCCGCAGGGTCGCCGGGCGCCAGCGTGCGGGCGGCCTTGCGCGCCCGCGCCCGGAACGTTCCAGGCGCTGCGGTCAGCACCAGCTGCGCAAGGTGCTCGTCGAATGCGGCGACGCCGGCGGCATCCTCTCCGAATCTCGCCAGTAGCCTCACCGCGTACTGGACATGATCGACATCGGCGAATCCCTCCCAGGCCCGGGACCACAGCGCCGGCAGCCGAGTGCGTGCGTCACCGGCGGTCCACGCCAGCCTGCGCACGGCAGCCTCGGACAGCTGGAATCGCGCGGCCGCCTCCATGACCGCGCACCGCTCAGCTGTGCCGACCCCATCGGGATCCTCCGGGAGTGCGTACACCCACGGGCGGGATCGCGCGTACTCGAGGGCGTCCGCCAGGGCCCCCGCCCTCCTCGCCGCCATCCGATTCAGGTCGTACTGGTACCGCTCGACATCGTCGAACACCAGCGCCAGCGCCTCTTCATCAGAGGGACGATCCCGAGCCGGCGTGCTCCATATTTTCCAGTATAGCGCTTTCGTTCTATAGTGCAAAACACTGTCCGCCATATCTATCGAATTCTTGAGCGATTCAGCTATGGGTGCACCGTGACCGGGTCGGCCGCGGCATCCGAGGGCCACACCGCGTACCCGGACAGCACACGCGTGCCCGACATGGTCACCTGGGCGTGGATGCCCGGGGCGTCGCCAGGTTCGATCTCCCAGACGGTGTCACGCGGGATCGGCACCACCACGGCACCGCCGCCCGGGACGGAGACGGTCGCGTCCGCCCCGGTGCCCTCGACGATCCGAAGCTGCACCTCGACGTCGCTCTCGCCGCGATTCACCAGGTGCAGGCGGGGCAGCGGCCCGCCCGGAACGGCGATCAGCGTGGGCCTGGTCAGCTCGGGCGCCGACGTGAGCCACGCGAAGTCGGCGCCCGAGCTGAATCCCGTCGTCTGCCACACCGCCGCCACGACGGGCACGCTGGCCTCCACGGTCACCGCGTAGGAGCCGGTCTGAAGGCCCGGCAGCTCGAGACCCAGCGGCACACCGGCGCTCAGCGGCACGGTGACGGGCTCGAGCACGGGGTCGGCCCGCCCGACGGCGCGCACGGTCACCTCGGCCTCGCCGTCGCTCGCGGGGGCCAGCAGCCGCGCGATCGTCGTGCTCTCCAGCGTCGCACTCGCCGTGGGCCGGGTGGTGACGACCAGGCCCGGGATGACCTGGGTCCGCTCGGGCAGGGCGACGGCGCTCTGCTGGTCGATGCCGCCGGGGGCCAGGGTGCGCACGATGCTGGACTGCAGGCTGGCGCGGACCGGGGCGCCGGACGCGGTCACGCGGACCACCGGGCTGTCCTGCCCGCGGGCGATGCCGGAGAGCGGAATGACGATCTGAGACCGTGCGGGCACGGCCAGCCCGGTGCCGCCGGGCGGCGTCTCGGGGCCGGTCACCCCGTAGACGGTGAGCTCGACGGTCGCCGCGACGTCTCCGGGGTTGGCCAGCAGCACCAGATCGGTCTCGCCGGTGCGCGTGGATCCGCCGACCAGCCACGAGTCGAACAGCGGCGTGCGGCAGGCGTCCAGGGCGAATCCGGCGATGTCGTCCGCGCTCACCCGGGCAGCGGCGGCGGCCGCCAGCGGGACGGCGGCGCCGTCGACGGGCTGCGCGACGAAGGCGGGCACGCCCTCGATGCCGTTCACGTCCTCTGCGGTCAGCTGCACCTGGCTGTAGGGTCCGCCTGCGGCCACCAGCGGCGTCTGGGCCGCCGCCACCGTGATCTCCTCCGCGGCGCCGGCCGAGCGGCCGGCCACGAAGATGCCGCCATCGCACGCGCTCACCGTGTCCGAGGGGGTGGGCACCGCCGAGATCGCCACCGGCTCGCGGGTCACCGTCGGCCATGGCGCATTCACCGCGAGCACCACCGCGACGACGATCCCCGCCGACAGCACCGCGCCGGTGGCCGCGCGGGCGCCGGTGACGAACCACCGTGAACGTCTCGAGTCGGTCATGGGTCCTCCCGGGTGCCCTGACCGACCGTGCGGGGCGTCAGGCGTGCCGCCCGCCGCGAGGCGGCGGTCGGCAGGGCCAGAAGGACCGCCACGGCGAACATGGCGAGCTGGCCGACGGCGATCCATCGCGAGATGCTGCGCTGCTCGGCATCCATCCCCGCCCGGTCGGCCGATGGCTCTACCGCACGCCACAGCAGTCCGCGCGACGTGGTGCCGACGGCATCCAGGTGCTCGCGCTGATCGATGGCGGTCACCGCGCGCAGACGCGTCGTCCTGGCCGGAATCGATTCGGGCTCGGCCGACGGGGCGAGCAGCACGAACGCGACGCCCGCGTCGGTGAGCTGCTCGACGACGCCGGGCGCGCTGGAGGCGATGAGATCGGCCGTCAGAGCAGCGATGAGCTCGTCGGCCGCGTTCGGGGAGACCCGTGTCGCCAGCAGCGTCGACTGGCCGTCCAGCGTCTCACTCTGCCCCCACACGACCTGAGCCGCGACCGATCCATCGCTCTGCGGCGTGATGACGAGGGTGCCCACGTCCGGGTCGGTGCGCCCCTCGGCGGCGACGTAGGCCGGCAGGGTCGTGCGCGGTCCGTCCGTGAGCATCGCCTCGTCGCGGTGCAGCGCGCTCAGCGACGGCGCGGCGACGATGCCGACCACCACGAGCACGATCGCGACGGCGACCGGCCGCACGGCCCGCAGCCGGCGATCGCCGTCGGCGAGTCCGGCATCCATCGTGGTCAAGGCGGCTCCGGTGACGCCCAGCCACGCGAGGCTCAGACCCGCGCCCGGCCACAGGGCGACCGGCTGCGACTGGTCTGCCGCGACCGAGATGCCCACCGCGGCGAACGCCGTCGCGAGCCCCACCACGGCGATGCCCAGCAGCACCCACCCCGTCGCCCACCGCCGGGTCAGCGGGGCGAGCAGTGCGAGCAGTGCGACCGGCGCCAGCAGCAGAGGCACCCACCACAGTGCGGCGGCGTCGCCGAGCAGCGTCGCCCAGCCACCCAGATCGGCCGTCGGGAAGCCGGTCGCCAGCGCTCCGCGCCCCGCCGCATCGGCGGCGACCTGCGGTCCCGCCCAGGTCAGCCCCGGGTCGGCCAGCAGCGCGAGCGGACCTCCGGTGCTCACCTGCCGCCACACCAGCGGCCCGGCCAGTGCGACCGCGGGGATGGCGACCCAGATGATCCGCATCATCCCGTGCCCCGAGCGCATGGTCGCGGCGAGCACGATGGCCAGGACCCACAGCACCATCAGGGCGGGTGCGAGCGACGGTGCGGCCGCCAGAGTGCCGGCGAACAGAAGGGATGCCGCGGCGGCCGCGACCCACGACCGGTGGGCGACCGCACCGGCGCACAGGAGCCACGGCAGCAGCAGATGGGCGATGACCGCCGCGGGCCGGCCCTGCATCAGCGCGGTGACGAAGGTCGGCGCCAGCGCCCAGGCGACACCGCCGACGATGCGCAGCGACGACCTGTCGGTCAGTCGCGTCGCCGCGAACCACCCGCCCAGGACCGCCAGCGGCAGGGCGAGCACCCACAGCAGCACGAGCACCGCCGACGGATTCGCGGGCCAGAGGCTGCCGAGGACCGCGAGCACCGCGGCGAAGGGGTCTGCGGGCCCGACCTCGCCGACCCCCGTGGCCCGCAGGCCCCAGCCGGCGTTCTGCCAGAGCTGGGCCACCGAGTCCGACAGCGGGAGGAGTCCGCCCCCGCCGAGCACCGGCCAGGCCAGCAGGGGGGTGAATGCGACGATCGACGCGACGAGCGCGGCCAGCACCACCCAGGCGCCGCCGCCGGAGAAGAACCGCAGCTCGCCGCGGCGGCGTTCGCCCGCATCGGGATCGACGGTGTCGAGCCTGCGGCGCAGTGCGGCGCGGTGCAGGCGCAGCTCGTCCAGCTGCTGCCACGAGGTCGTTCGGTGCGCGCCGATCCGCCGCCGCGCGGCGGCGACCGAATCCAGCCGGACGAAGGCGGTGACCGACGCCCCCCACTCGGGGGCGATCAGACCGGGTGCCTTCGAGACGAGATGCCCGATCGTGCGCAAAACCGCCAGCGGCAGGATCGCCAGCCAGAGGAAGGGAAGGGCGACCGGATGCGCATACGCCAGGCGACGATGCAGCTGCGCTCTGCGGCGTGCGTAGCCGGCGTGGCGGACGCGGCGCGGCGCCGTCGGATCCGGGAGCCCCGCCGCGCCGTCGCCGGCCACGGCGACCCGTGCTGCCGGGACGAGGGCGACACGGCCGCCGGCCAGTCGCGCGCGCACGCCGAGGTCGAGTCCCTCGTCGGCGCCGGCCAGCGCCGGATCCAGGCCGCCGAGTCGGCGCCAGGCGCCGGCCCGCACGAGGAGCCCGCGGACGTCCGCGCCCAGGGCGTCCTCATCGCCGTCGTGCTGTCCCTGGTCGTATTCGCCCTGTGCGAGGGCCACGCGACGCCCGAGCGGGGTCATCGTGACGCCGAGCGAGACGATCTCGTCGCGGTCGTCCCACCGCACCAGCTTCGGCGCGGCGATCGAAACCGTCTCCGACAGCTCGAGCGTGCCGGCCAGCAGCGCGAGGGCCCCGGGCTCTGGAGCAGTGTCCTGCGCGATCAGCCAGACGTGCGCCGACTCGTCCACACGCAGCGAGGCGAGGCGCGTCGCCTGCGCGTAGGTCGTGCCCGCCGGCGCCCGCACGACGGACTCCGCCCCCGAGGCGGCGGCGTGCTCGGCGATCAGGTCATCTTCTGCGCAGACCACGATCGTCAGCGCATCGGCCTGCCGCGTCGACGCGTCCAGGGCCGCCAGCGTGCGCTTGAGATGCAGCGACGCCGGCGTGCGACCATCGGGGCGCACGACCAGGATGGCGTGGACTCTGTCGCGCCCGGCGGCGCGGCGTCCGGGAGGGACCGGCATGACGTCGTCAGCCTAGGCGGCGCAGCACACGGCCCCGCTGCCACACGCCGCTGAGGTGCGAACGGGCGACGGCGCGATCAGGCGGGCCTTCAGCTCGCGCGGCGCTTGAGCCGACGGCGCTCGCGCTCGCTCAGACCGCCCCAGATGCCGAACCGCTCGTCGTTGTGGAGCGCGTACTCCAGGCACTGCGAGCGCACCTCGCACGAGGTGCAGATGCGCTTGGCGTCGCGGGTCGATCCGCCCTTCTCGGGGAAGAACGCCTCCGGGTCGGTCTGTGCGCACAGCGCATCTGTCTGCCAGGCGAGCGCGTCGTCTTCGACCGCCGCCGGCCGGCGCACCCCCGGCACGCCCAGCTGGACAGGATCGACGAACCAATCGCCCGGCACGCCTGAGCTGTATCGGCTTGATCTGTGCTGGCCTGATCCGTACTGAGAACCCGTCATGTTGTCCTCACCCCCTGGTCCTGCTGTCCTGCGGTCCTGCATGTGCCCCACGCAAGTCTGCGTGTTCATAATTACACCGGTGTCATTCGCTCAGGTCAAGCCGCAGATACTAAAGCCTCAAGTCTGCATTGAACCTTCACGACGCGCCGCGGCGTGTCGTGAAGTGCCGAAGACTCTCAGTGGCCGGGCTGGGCGAGGAAGACCTCGCCGGCACCGTGGATGGTCGGCGGCATCCCGTCGGCGGTGATCAGCACCGCCTCACCGGGCCGCAGCGATACGGACGCGCCGGCCTGCGCCACCGTCACCTCTCCGGCTGTCGCCAGGGCGATGGCGGTGCCGCGCGGGTGGAGCTCGGCCGGCGAGCCCGGGCCGACCCGCACCCGAGCGAGGGAGAAGTCGGGCACCGGCACCGGGTAGTCCGCGATGCCGGTGACATGGTCGCGGACGGCCGGTCGCACGATCTCGACCGGTCCGGTCGCCGGGTCGAGCACCCGCGCGAGCTCCGCCACGTCGACGTGCTTGGCCGTGAATCCGCCGCGCAGCACGTTGTCGCTCGCCGCCATGACCTCGACGCCCATCCCTCCCAGATACGCGTGGAGCATGCCAGCCGGCACGAACACGCCCTCCCCGCGGCGCAGGACGAGGTGGTTCATCAGCAGCGCGACGACGATGCCGGGGTCTCCCGGAACCTCCTGGAGCAGCGATCGCGCCAACTCGAACTCGGCGGCGAACTCCTCCGACCTCGCATCCGGCAGCGCGCGCAGCACATCGCCCACGGCGTCCGTCGCGGCGGCGGACAGCAGCCACGGGATCAGTGTCGCCGGCAGCACTGCGCGCGAGGCATCCCCCTCCTCGAGCCGGTCGCGCACCTCCCGCACGCCCGCAGATTCGCCCAGCGCGGTCAGCAGCCGCCGGCTCGCGGTGACATCGCGCAGTCCGACGAGCGCCCGGAAGGCGTCGCTGAGGGCGACGACGAGCTCGGGCTTGTGGTTGTCGTCGGGATAGCTGCGCTCCGGCGCGTCGCGCGGGATGCCCGCGGCATCCTCGCGCGCGAAGCCCGCTTCGGCCTGGGCTTTCGAGGGATGCACCTGGATCGACAGCGGGTGCGCGACGGCCAGCAGCTTGAGCAGGTACGGGAGGGCGGCGCCGCCCCCTTCCTCGGCGAGCCACCGGTCGAGCGTGCGCCCCGTTCCATCGGCCACGACCGACGGCGCGGCGGGGTGGGCGCCGAACCACAGCTCGGCCTCCGGCTCCCCCGTAGGCGCGCGGCCCTGCAGCTGCGCGAGCAGCGTCGTCGAGCCCCACGCGTACGCGCGGGGGATGTTCGTCAGCGGCAGGAGCATGCTCCCAGCGTACGGGCGACAGCGACGGTAGCCTGATGGGGAAATGGCCGTCCACGCCAAGCACGCCGTCAGCCGCCCGCCGACCGCCCCCGTGCGGGAGACGACCGGCCATCTGCTCCTGCGCGGGTACTGCTCGCTCATCGTCTTCACCGCGTTCGCCGGCAGCGCGTGGAACAACCTGCTCGGTCCCCTCGGGTTCGGCGTCCTCATCGCGGCGCTGGCGATCGTGAGCGTTCTGCTGTGGGCGCTGCCCGCACGGATGCGGCGGGCGGATGCCGCGGCCCGGCGGTTCGACTGGCGGCGTCTGCCGTGGTTCGCGCTGCTGTACGTCGCGTGGGCGCTGGCCTCGGTCATCTGGACCCACTGGCTGGATGCCACCATCATCACCTGGGGCATCCTCGCCGCCACCACCCTGCAGGGCCTGTTCGTGGCGAGCATGCTCACCTGGCGCGAGGTGGTGCGGTCGATCGCGTCGGCATTGAAGTGGGTGCTCGGCCTGTCCCTGGCCTTCGAGCTGTGGGCGGCGCTGGTGAGCGGCCCCATCCTGCCGAACTTCGTCGACAGCACCGAGCCGTTTCCGAAAGAGCTGTACTGGACCCGCGCGCTGCTCTTGGAGGGAGGGCGCCTGCAGGGCATTCTCGGCAACGCCAACCTCCTGGGCATGGCGGCGCTCATGGCGCTGATCGTCTTCGGCATCCGCATGGCCGTCGTGCCCCGACGCGGCTGGCTCATCGCCTGGACAGTCGTGGCGCTGTACCTGTTCTACCGAGCGGCATCGGCGACCGCGCTGCTGTGCGCGGTGGCCGCGGCGATCGTGCTGGCAACGGCGCTGCTGATGCGCACCGCGAAGCGACCGGGCGAGCGCACCCGCTGGTACGTGCTGTATGCCGTGGTGGGGCTCGGCGGAGCCGCGACGGTGTGGTTCTTCCGCGATGCGATCTTCGGTTTCATCGGCCGCGAGGGCGATCTCACCGGCCGCGAGGGGATCTGGTCCGCGGTGCTCGAGCGGGCCTGGGAGCACCCCGTCGTCGGCTGGGGGTACAGCACGCCCTGGCTGCCGTGGGAGCCTGCCTTCGACGGCTGGATCGTCGACCACGACCTCACCGTGTTCATGGCGCACAGCGTGTGGATCGACGTCTTCTTCCAGCTCGGCTTCATCGGCGTCGCGCTGCTGATCCTCGTGTACCTCGCGTTCACCTGGCGCTCGTGGTTCTTCGCCGTCGATCGGCCTCGGTGGGATCTGAAGGCCGACCGGCCCTACTCCGCGCTGACCCTGCTGCCGACGCTGACCACGACCGTGCTGCTCGTCCAGGGCATCTCGGAATCCCGGCCGCTCATGGAGTGGGGCTGGCTGATGATCGCCCTGCTCGCCTTCAAGATGAAGCAGTCGCCGCACCTCGGCGTCGGGCCGGCCGAGCAGAGCCTGGCCATCGAGCGCGGCGAGCGCCCGGCACGGCCCGGGCAGGCGCCGTGACCGGGGCGGCTCGACGGTTCGCACCGCTCGAAGAGCTGCTCGCCTCGTCGACGATGGCCTGGGCGTTCGCCCTGGCCACGCTCGGAGCCCTGTTCGGTTCGCACGTGCTGGTGCGCCTGACGGGCGAGCCGGGCTACTCTGCGATCATCATCGGCCTGTGCGTCGTGGGCGTCGCAATGATGATCGCGCGCCGCCGCGAGATCCGCCTCGTGCGGCTGGCGCCGACGACGCTGGTGCTGCTGATGGCGTGGCTGCTCATCACGATCGCCTGGTCCAACGCCCCCGGGTATTCGGTGGCGGGCTGGCTCGCCCTCGCCGCCACGGCGCTGCTGGCCATCGTGGTGGCGCACACCCGCGACACCCTGCAGACGGTGCGGGCCACGGGCGACGTGCTCCGGGTGATGCTGGTGGGATCGCTGCTGATCGAGGTGCTCAGCGGCATCCTGATCGATCTTCCGATCCCGTTCCTCTCCGTCGGGGGCAACCTCGCCGACGGCGGGCCGATCCAGGGCCTGTTCGGCACCCGCACCCGCCTCGGACTGGTGACGGTGCTCGCGATCATCACCTTCCTCGTCGAGTGGCGCACCCGGTCGGTGCGTCCGGGCGTCACGGTGTTCTCGGTGGTGCTCGCGGGGCTGCTGGCGGTGTTCACCCGGTCGCCCATCGTGCTGGTCCTGGCCATCATCGCGGGGGTCGCGACGGCGCTGCTGGCCCTCATCCGCCGCACGCCGCCGCAGACGCGCCGTTCGCTGCAGCTGTCGATCGCGGCTGCGCTGTCGGTCTGCGCGGTGCTCGTGTACGTGTTCCGCCGCCCGCTGGTGTACTGGCTGAACGCCGCCCCGGACTTCTTCCGCCGCTCGCAGCTGTGGAATGCCGTCCTCGACATGGTCGAGCTGCGGCCGGTGCAGGGCTGGGGCTGGTTCGGCACCTGGCCCGACCGCTACCTGCCCTTCATCCGCATCGACATCGTCACCGGCCGCGAGAACACGTCGGCGCTGAACGCCTTCATCGACATGCTGCTGCAGGCCGGCTGGGTGGGCGGGTTCCTGTTCACGGTGTTCTGCGTGGTGGCCGTCGCCCGCGCATGGCTCACCGCCTCGCAGCGGCGCTCGACGGTGTACACGTGGCCGGCGCTCATCCTCATCGCGCTGCTGGCGAACTCGGTCGTCGAGAGCACGGTGCTCAATGGCTTCGCCTGGTTCCTGCTGGTGGTGTGCGCGACGCGGTCATCGCTCGTACGCGGCTGGCGCGCCGGCGCGGAGGACCCGGATCCGGCGCTTCCTCACGAGCCCGGCCGGTAGAATCGCGGGTCGGTCCCGCATTTCGAAAGAACATGAACCGCCTTCGCCAACTCCTCCGTCGCAGCCCCTTCCTGCAGAAGTGGCGCTTCGCCGGCTACATCCTCCAGTACGCGCTCGCGCGGAGGCTGGTGCGGGTGCGGCCTGGGCGCGTCGTGTTCCTCTCCGACTCTCGCGAGGACTTCTCGGGGAATGTCGCTTTCCTGCGCGATGAGCTGCGCCGGCAGGATGCCTCGGCCGAGGTGATCGGCGTCTTCAAGCCTCGCCTGCGGGCGCGGCGGCCTCTCGGTGATCTGGTGCGGCTGCCCTGGCTGCTCGCGAGCGCCCAAGCCATCGTGCTCGACGACTTCTACCCCCTCGTGTATCCGCTGAGGATCCGGCCCGAGACGCGTCTCGTGCAGGTGTGGCACGCCGCCGGGGCGTTCAAGCGCGTGGGCTGGAGCCGGGTGGGTCTGACCGGCGGTCCGATCCCCGGTTCGCTCGTCCACCGCAACTACACGGATGCCACGGTCAGCGCCGACGGGGTGCGCGCAGACTACGCCGAGGCGTTCGGAATCGACATCGCCCGCGTGCACGCGCTGGGCGTGCCGCGCACCGACGCGTTCTTCGACAAGGCCCGCGTCGAGGCCGCCCGTGCCGCCGTGCGCAAGCGCTACGCAGTGCCGGAGGGCACGCGCATTGCGCTGTTCGCGCCGACGTTCCGCGGCGACGGTCAGCTGAGCGCGCGCTTCGACTACGACAGCGTCGACTGGGACGGCCTGGCCGCAGACCTCGGCGACAAGTGGGCCGTGCTGGTGAAGATGCACCCCTTCGTCGCTCCGCTGGACACGGCGCGCCCAGGCATCCGCTCGGTCATCGACGCCACTCGCGATCGCGAGATCACCGAGCTGCTGATGGCGGCCGACGTCCTGGTCACGGACTACTCGTCGGCGATCTTCGAATACGCGCTGCTGGGTCGGCCGATCGTGTTCTTCTGCCCCGATCTGGAGGAGTACACCGCAGAGCGCGACTTCTACCACGCGTTCGACGCGTACGTGATGGGCCCGCTCGTGCGCGAGGGCGCGGGGCTCGCTTCGGCGATCCGCGAGGCCCGGGTCGATGAGCGGTACGAGGAGTTCCTCGAGCGTTTCATGGGCGCGTGCGACGGCGCCTCGAGCGAGCGGATCGTGCGCGAAGTGCTGCTCACACCGCGGGCGCAAGACCCGACGGTGGCCGATGTCGAACGGAGCGCGGTCGCGCCCGGCGGCACCGCTCCGGCGCCGACACGGGCTTCGGGGGCGATGCGGCTGCGGCTGCTGGTCGCGGCGCTCGCCCGCGGGTCGCTCGCCCTCGCGTATGCACCGCTGAAGCTGCTCCCGGTGCAGCGCAAGATCGTCATGATCAGCCGCGAGCACCCGACGGTGCCCGACGACTTCGCCGCTCTGCGGGACGCGATCGCCCGTCAGGATCCGACCGTGCGCACCGTCATGCTCGTGCGGATGGTGCCGCCGGGCTATCTCGCGAAGGTCGGCTACATGCTGCACATGTTCGCGCAGCTCTATCACGTCGCCACGGCGCGGGTGCTGGTCATCGACACGTACGCGATCGTGGCCAGCGTGCTGAAGCACCGCGAAACGCTCACCGTGATCCAGATCTGGCACGCCCTCGGCGCGTTCAAGAAGTTCGGGCTGTCGATCCTCGGCCAGGCCGAGGGGCGCGACGCGCGGCTGGCGAAGGCCATGCGCATGCACGAGGGCTACGACATCGTGCTCGCCAGCGGGGACGACTGCCGGCCCGCCTTCGCCGAGGCGTTCGGCACCTCGATCGAGAAGGTCGTCGTCGCCCCGCTCCCCCGTGTCGACCGGCTGCGCGACCCCGCGACGGCCGCGACGACGCGAGAGCGCGTGCTCGCGGCTCATCCGCACCTTCGCGGGCGACGCATCGCGGTGTTCGCGCCGACGTTCCGGCTCGACGGGGCCGTCACTGTCGACGTGCCCGCGCTGCACGCGGCTCTCGCCGCCGCCGGGCTGCACCTCGTCGTGAAGCTGCATCCGCTGATGGCGGGCCGGTTCGGACCCGAGATCGACACCGCTCCCGGGTTCTCCACACAGGACCTGCTGCACGTCGCCGATGCGTTCATCACCGACTACTCGTCGGCGCTGTATGAGGCGGCAGTCGTCGGCGTGCCCTCGTACTTCCTCGCGCCCGACCTCGACGAGTACCTCGCCTCGCGCGACTTCTACCTCGACTACCGGCGCGACCTTCCCGGCCCGATCGTGGACAGCATCCCCGCGCTGGTCGCCTCC
>DASSYC010000170.1:0-12129 GCA_035703465.1 Microbacterium sp.
TACTTCCTGTACGGACAGCAGCTGGTGAAGGATCTGCGCACCGGCTACGAGGTCGGCAACCCCGCTCCCGTGTTCGACGGCGAGCTCGACGGATTCATCGCCGCGGGCATCCGGTGGCGCAAGCGCAAGGACGACGACTGAGCCCCACGCGGGCTTTCCGGACCGCGGGTGTCGCGGGGTCGCTTCGCCGGGCATCGGCCTAGGCTGGCACAGCCATGATCCGGTTCGAAAGCGTCACCAAGCGGTATCGCGGCACCGCCCGACCCGCCCTCAGCGAGGTCGACTTCGAGGTGCAGCGCGGAGAGTTCGTCTTCCTCGTCGGCGCGTCCGGCTCCGGCAAGTCGACCTGTCTGCGGCTCATCCTGCGCGAGGATATCCCCACCACCGGGCGCGTCGTCGTGCTCGGGCGCGATCTGCGCACCCTGTCTCTGCGCAAAGTGCCCTACTTCCGCCGCCACATCGGCGCAGTCTTCCAGGACTTCCGGCTGCTGCCGACCAAGACCGTCTTCCAGAACGTCGCCTTCACCCTCCAGGTGATCGGCTCGTCCCGCGGCTTCGTGCAGCAGGCAGTGCCCGAGGTGCTCGCGCTGGTCGGTCTCGACGGCAAGGAGAAGCGGATGCCGCACGAGCTGTCCGGCGGCGAACAGCAGCGCGTCGCGATCGCCCGGGCACTCGTCAACCGGCCCCAGGTGCTGCTGGCGGACGAGCCCACCGGCAACCTCGACCCGGCCACCTCGGTCGACATCATGCAGCTGCTGTCGCGGATCAACGCGGGGGGGACCACGATCCTGATGGCCACCCATGAGGCCGGCTTCGTCAACCAGATGCAGCGCCGCGTCATCGAGCTGCACGACGGTGAGCTGGTGCGCGACGAACGGCACGGCGGATACGGGGACACCTCCGGCATCCCCACTCTCGCTCCCGAGCAGGACCACGGTGCCGCCGCCGTCGCCGCTCTCACCGCCGTGCTGGAGGCGCGACGCGATGCCGCCGCGCCGCCCGCGCCGGCCGTGGACGAGCCGGTCGAGGCATCCGCACCGGCCACGCGCCCGGTGGCGCTGCCCGCCCAGGAGATCGATCTCGATGAGCTGGGCGTCGCCGATCGGCTGGGCCTGGCCGAGGCCGAGGACGAAGACGAAGTGGGGCCCACCGCATGAGGCTGGGGCTGATCTGGTCGGAGGCGTTCTCCGGGCTGCGCCGCAACGCCTCGATGGTGATCTCGGTCGTGCTGGTCACCTTCGTCTCGCTCACCTTCGTCGGTGCGGCGATGCTCATGCAGATGCAGATCGGCACGATGCGCGGGTTCTGGCAGGATCGCGCGCAGGTGCAGATCTACCTGTGCGCCTCGGGCTCGACCGCCGCCACCTGCACCGCCGGAGCGGCGACCGAGGAGCAGGTGCAGGCCGTCGACGACAAGCTGGCCAGTCCCGCGCTGGCTCCGCTGATCAAGGAGATCCGCTTCCAGACCTCCGAAGAGGCGTATCAGGATCTCGTCGACCTGCTCGGCGAGGACGAGGCGAGCTTCCTCACCCCCGACCAGGTCAGCGCCACCTTCTGGGTGCGGCTCGTCGATCCGACCGAGGCCGACGCCATCGTCGAGGCCTTCTCCGGCTCTGAGGGCATCGAGGAGGTGAGAGACCAGCTGGAGCTGCTCGATCCGCTCTTCTCCGCCCTGACCGTCGCGACCTACATAGCCGTCGGCATCGCCGCGCTCATGCTCATCGCGGCCGTGCTCCTGATCGCCACGACGATCCGGCTGTCCGCGTTCGCGCGGCGCAGGGAGATCGGCATCATGCGGCTGGTCGGGGCATCCAATCGCTTCATCCAGACGCCGTTCATCCTCGAGGGCGTGTTCGCTGCGCTCATCGGCGCGGTGCTGGCCAGCGTCGCGGTGCTCGCAGGGGTCAGGTTCGGCGTCGAGGGCTACCTGCAGTCCCGGGTCTCGTTCGTCACGACGTGGGTGGGCATGTCGGAGGCCGCCATCGTCGTGCCCGTCCTGCTGGCGATCGGCGGGGTTCTCGCCGCACTGTCGGCAGGCTTCGCGATCCGCCGCTGGCTGCGAGCCTGAAGACCACCGCCTGTAGAATCGGCCCATGCCCAGAGAGCGTGGAGAGAAGGTCGTCGCGACCAACCGTCGCGCGCGCCACGACTACACCATCGACAAGACGTACGAAGCCGGCCTCGTGCTGACCGGAACCGAGGTCAAGTCGCTGCGGCAGGGTCGCGCGAACCTCTCCGACGGCTACGCCTACATCGACGGCGGCCAGGCGTACCTCGACGCCGTGCACATCCCCGAGTACTCGCAGGGCCACTGGACGAACCACTCGTCCAAGCGCACGCGCAAGCTGCTGCTGCACAAGGACGAGATCATCAAGATCTCGCATGCGGTCGCCGCCGGCGGGTACACGCTTGTGCCGCTCCGGCTCTACTTCTCCGATGGACGCGCGAAGGTCGAGATCGCGGTGGCGAGGGGTCGGCGTGAGTATGAGAAGCGTCAGGCCATCCGCGAGCGCGAGGACAAGCGCGAGGCCGAACGCGCGATGCGCACGCGCAATCAGCTCGGCGAATAGCCTCAGGGCGCGTCGGCGCGCACCTCGCGCGCGGCGGCGTCCGTGAACGCCGTCTTGGGCACGAACAGCAGCAGCACCGCTGCCACGAGCGCGGTGACACCGCACACGACCCACACCGTCATGTAGCCCGAGAACGATCCCGCGGTGCCCCCGGTCTGCGCGGCGCCCGTCGCGCCGTGCAGCAGTGCGATGCCGAAGACGCAGGACGCGATCGCCCCGCCCACCGTCTTCACCGAGTTGGTCAACCCGGTCGCCACGCCGGTCTGGGTCGCCGGTGCGGCGGACGCCGCGGCCGCGGGGAGAGCGGCGACCAGGGCGCCGGAGCCGATGCCGACGATCACCATGTTGCCGATGACCTGCGCGTAGGTCTCATGCAACGGCAGGAACAGCAGGAATCCCACTCCGACCAGCACTGCCGCGCCCACGAGCGTGACCCGCGGGGTCACCAGCCGGGCGGCCGGCGCGTAGCACAGAGCCCCGATGATCATGGCGATGAGGTAGATGCCGATGATGAGGGATGTCGCGAATCCCGTCGTACCCAGGCCGTACCCGTAGACGGCCGGATCGGTGCGCGCGAAGGTGGACAGCGGGGCCTGGGCGCCGAGCACGCTGACCCCGAACAAGCCGGCGGTGAGGAAGACCGGCCCGAGCGCCGGGGAGCGGAACATCCGCACGTCGATGAGGGGGTCGTCATGGCGAAGCTCCCAGCGGGCGAATGGGATGACCAGGAGGATGCCCAGGGCCACCACGGTCCAGGCCCAGACGTCGGCGGGCCCGTTGATGCGCAGGAGGCTGAGTCCGCCCGTGAAGGCGATGAGGGCCAGCGAGATGAGCACCAGCCCCACCATGTCGAGTCGTCCGCCCGTGGGATCGGGCGACTCCTTGACCCCGAACAGGATGACGAAGAAGCACACGATCACCAGGAGCGCGGGGATCAGCAGCACGATCCACAGCGGCAGGCTGTCGATGAGTGCGCCGCCGGCCAGCGCTCCGGCGATCGCGCCCGTCTCCAGGGCGGCGACGAGGAGCCCCGCCCCCCGGGCGGTGATCGTCGAGCGGCCCTCCATGCGGCGCGATCGCGACCAGATGAGCGCGATCTCCAGCGGCAGCCACACGACGTAGAAGCCCATGAGCGCCCACGCGACGAGGAAGACGAGGAACGAGTCCGTGAACGGCAGCGCCAGGGCGGCGGCGCCGGTCAGCGCGGTGGAGACGAGCAGCATGCGCTTGTGCCCGATCATGTCGCCGAGCTTCGCGAACGCGGGGACGACCAGTGCCGAGAGCATGAGCTGGGTGCCCTCGAGCCAGTTGACATCGGCGTCGCCCACGTTCAGGTGCCGGGCGATGTCGGTGAACATCGGGGTGTAGTAACCCTGCAGCACGCCGCTGGTGAACTCGACGAAGGCGAGGAAGCCGACCACGCCCGCCAGCGTGCCCATCGTGACGCGCGCGTTCATGATCGCCCCTGTCCGGTCGTCAGTCCCTCGATGAGGGCGCGGTGGAAGCGCTCACCGCGCTCGAGGCTCGCGATCTCGACCCGCTCGTCCACTCCGTGGATCGAGGCGCGCTGTGCAGCGGACATCTCCAGCGGTGCGAATCGGTAGACGGCGTTGCAGAACCGGTGGAAGTGCCGCGAGTCGGTCGCCTGCATCATCAGATACGGCACCGTCGTCGTGCCCGGATAGGAGGCGGCGACGGCGGCGGCGATCGCATCGAACGGCGGCCCGTCGGCGGGCGACTCCGGCGACGGGTCGTCGCCTTCCACGACCGCCACCTCGACCCGCCCGTCCCCGATGCGGCGGCGGATCCGGCCCACAGTGCCCTCCACCGTCTCGCCGATGGCGATGCGCAGGTTCACTGTGGCGCTCGCCTGTGACGGCAGCACGTTCGCCGCGGTGCCGCCGCTCTGCATCGTGGGAGCGACCGTGGTGCGCACGAGGGCGGCGCGCTCGCCGCTCGACACGGCGAACACGCGGGCGGTCAGCGGGGGAGAGGATGCAAGGAGCGTATATGCCAGGCGGGGAATGCCGCGTGCGAGCGCGCCGAAACGGCCGAGCATCGCGGAAACGGTCCCAGGTGTGCGGGGCCGGAACGTACGGGGGCCGAGCCGATCCAGCGCGCGGCCGATGCGCCTGACAGCCGTGAACGACGGCGGTGCGGAGGCGTGGCCGCCGGTGCCGCGGGCTGTCAGCCGAACAGTGAGGAACCCCTTCTCGGCCACGCCCACCATGGCGATCCGTCCGCGTACGAACGGCAGCGGGGCCTCGATGACCGCGCCACCCTCGTCGAGCACGAGCCACGGGGTGATCCCGCGGTCGCGCAGAGACGTCGCGATCGCGCGGGCGGCGCCGCCGAAGGTCTCCTCGTTTCCGCCCAGCGACACGTACACGTCGCGCTCGGGAGTGAACCCGGCGGCGAGGAGATTCTCCACCGCTTCGAGGATGACGATGAGCGGACCCTTGTCGTCCAGTGCGCCGCGGCCGTGCACCCAGCCGTCCTCGATCAGGCCGGAGAAGGGCGGATGCGTCCACGGATCGGACTCCGCGACGGGAACCACGTCATAGTGCGCCATGAGAATCAGCGGGTCTTGGTGGGTGCGCCCGCTCCAGCGGAACAGCAGGCCGAGGTCGGTGTGCCGCTCGAGGGCGAGGTGCTCGTGCATCAGCGGATACAGTTCGGCCAGCAAGGCCGTGAACGCCTCGAACGGCGCCATCCCGCGACGGTCCAGTTCTGCCGAGACGGTCGGCAGCCGGATCATGCGGGACAGGCGGTCGGCGATGCCGGAGCGCGTCGTGGCATCCGTCATCGCGCAGCGAACCGCGCCTCGACGGCCGAGCCGATGACGATCTCCTCCGGCTGGAACTGCAGGGCGGGGGCGCCGCCGCTGTCGGCGGCGAACGAGGCGGCGGACTTCATCATCATCGGCTGCGGCCCGCCCTCACGGCCGCCGTCGTGCGTGAGCAGGCCGACGTCGGCGATCTCCAGAGCGTTCACGGTCAGCAGTCCGAGGGCGGTGGCGTACGCGGTCGCCCGCTCCACGGCCACCTGCACGGCATCCGTCGCCACCTCGCGCTCCAGACGGGCGCGGGTCTCGGTGGTGAGCTGCCAGTCGATCCAGCCCAGCTGCACGCCCTCGCGCTCGGCCACATCCCCTGCCCACCACGACAGTGCCGCGAAATCGGTGAACGTCGCAGTGAGGTCGACGGAGGCATGGTGCACGAGGGCCAGACGTCTGCCTTCGGGGCCCCAGGGTCGTTCACTCCACACTGAAGCACGCTGGCTCGACCATTCGCCGACCCCGCCGGCATCCTTCCGGGCAATGAGGTCGTCGCGCACCGGCTCCGTCAGCGCGGTGATGCGCTCGACCACGGCGCCGCGCTCGGGCCCCTCGGTAACGATGCTGAGGTGCGCGACAGCGCGCTCGGGCAGGATCCGCGCCTCGTGCTCCCCCCGGACCGTGATGACGACTTCGCTCATGTCGCAGAGCCTAATAGGCGGAGGGAATGAAGTCCGTGCCCGCGCGTTGTACACTGGGATGCTCGGCTGCCGCGGCGACCGGGCATGACAACTCCACAGCGTGACAGCGGCCCCTCCTGAGGGAGGACCAACGGGGCTGATCGGTTTCGACAGCGCCTGTGAATCCACGAGAAGCGGGCCGAGGATGCAGGGTTATCTCGTGAACGCTCCCTGCAAAACAACAAGTGCCGATGCAAAGCGCACTGACTTCGCTCTCGCTGCCTGATCAGCGAGCCGATAGTCCGTCAGACCGTGGCTGATTCCGACACGGATTCTGGCGTCATCTAGGGATCTCGCTGCGCGGCGGCGTCTGGACGTCGCGCGGGACTCTTCCCAGACTGGGCCTGTCGACCTAGGTGTCTGTGACAAAGGTCGGGGCCGAGCAGAACGTCTGCACAGACTGCGCCCGGAGAAGGCGTGGAGACTCAGCGCTGGACGGGGGTTCGATTCCCCCCAGCTCCACAAACCGCTGTCACGAGGAAGCCCGGCTCCCGCGGAAACGCAGGAGCCGGGCTTCGTGCGTTCAGGGGAGCATGCCCTAAGTTGTCACCCATGGCATCTGGGGAGTCATCGAAGAAGACGGCCGATTCGGCACGGGGGAAGCGCATCGCACTGGTCGCGCTGGTGATCCTCATCTGGCTCGTGGTCCTCGTCGGCGGCGGGCGCATGTTCAGCCAGCTCAGCGATCTCGGCACCAATGACCGTGTGCAGTTCCTCCCCGCGAGCGCGGAGTCCACCGAGGTCGATCGGGTGCAGGCGGCCTTCCGCGCGGAGGGGTACTCCTATGCCGTCGCGGTGTTCACCTTCGATCAGGAGCTCACCGATCGCGACGGCGCGCTCATGAAGCGCGCGGTCGAGCTGCTCCCGCCGATCGAGGGGGTCTCGCTGTTCCGATCCACGCCGTTCGTCGTCTCCGATGACGGCCTGGCCGCGGTGACGGTGATACCGATCGAGTCGGCCGGTGCCGTCGACGACGCCGTGATCGAGCTGCGGGCGGCGCTGGCGGCAGCGATCCCGGTCGCGACCGGCGTGTTCATCACCGGCGGTGCCGGATTCGCCGCCGACATCATCTCTGCATTCGCGGGCATCGACGGCCTGCTGCTGCTGGTCGCGCTGTGCGCCGTGCTGATCATCCTCATCATCGTGTACCGATCGCCGCTGCTGCCGATCATCGTGCTGCTGACGAGCCTTGCCGCGCTGTGCGGTGCCGTCCTCGTCGTGGCGCAGCTGGCGCGGTCGGGCGCAGTGCTGCTGGCCGGCCAGACCCAGGGCATCCTGCTCATCCTGGTCGTCGGCGCGACGACGAACTACGCGCTGCTGTATGTCTCTCGCTATCGCGAGGCCCTGGCCGTGCGGGAGTCCCGATGGCATGCGACCTGGGACGCGCTGCGCCGCTCGTGGCAGCCGATCCTCGCCTCGGGGCTGACGGTCATCGCCGCTCTGATGGTGCTGCTGGTGAGCCGGCTCGACTCGAATCGCACACTCGGTCCGATCGCGTCGATCGGCATCGTGTTCGCACTGCTGGCATCATTCACGCTGCTTCCGGCCCTGCTGCTGTGGGCGGGGAAGGCCGCGTTCTGGCCGCGACGGATCGGCACCGCGGCCGGCGGCGAGCCGCTCGACGGCCCCGGCGTCTGGCCGAGGCTGGCCGGCCTGATCGCCAGACGGCATCGGGCGGTGTGGGTGATCTCGACGGTGGTGCTCGCGATCCTGGCCGTGGGCGTGACCCAGCTCAAAGCGGAGGGGTCGCCTGCCAGCGAGTACGTGGTGGGCCAGTCGCAGGCCAGAGACGGGCTGACCGCCCTCGCGGAGCATTTCCCGGAGGGCGCGGGGACGCCCGCCGTCGTCGTCGTGGACACGGACCGGATGCTGGAGGCCACTCGCGTGATGCTTGCCACCGGCGGGGTCGACAGCGTCCGCGTGCTCACTCTGGGCGGACCCACGCCCATCACACCGGAGGGCGTGCAGCCCTTCGCGCCGGGCGCAGGCACTGCATATGCGCCGCTCGTCGTCGAGGACAGAGTGCTGCTCGAAGCCACGCTCACCGCGGCCGCGGACTCCGCAGCGGCGGAGGATACCGTCGTGGAGCTGCGCCGTGCTCTCGACGAGCTCGGCACGGACATCCCGGTCGGGGGATCCACGGCCGTCGACCTCGACGCGAACGCGGCTGCGGTGGCCGACCGTGGGACGATCATCCCGCTCGTCCTGGTCGCGGTGACCCTCATCCTGATGCTGCTGCTCCGGTCGATCGTGGCCCCCGTCATCGTGATCGCGAGCGTCGCGCTCTCGTTCGGCGCCGCGCTCGGCGTCTCGGCACTGGTCTTCAACCATGTCTTCGGGTACTCCGGCGCCGACCCCACCGTCCCCCTGTTCGCCTTCGTGTTCCTGATAGCGCTCGGCGTGGACTACAACATCTTCCTCATGACGCGAGCGCGCGAGGAGAGCACGCGGCACGGCCCGCGCGCCGGCATCCTGCGCGCGCTCGTGCTGACTGGCGGGGTGATCACCTCAGCGGGCATCGTCCTCGCCGCGACCTTCGCAGCCCTCGGCGTGCTGCCTCTGCTCTTCATGGCGCAGATCGCCTTCATCGTCGCCTTCGGCGTGCTGCTGGACACCTTCGTGGTGCGCACCCTCCTCGTGCCCGCCCTCGCATACGATCTGGGTCGGCACGTGTGGTGGCCTGGCCGGCTGTCGCATCGAGACACGGCACCGGTGGACGCGGAACGCGACCTCACGGCGAGCTTTCGCTGAATGATTTCTGATCATTCGCTTGCGCTTGGCTGAACACTCCTGTAGACATTTCGCCAGCGAGCAATTTCGTTGACGCTCGCCGACGGTGTGCATGGGGCCGCCGTGGCCGGAATCTGGGGTTGGTGGCGATTCGCCACCGAGAAGGCGGTTGCAGTGTCTGCGACGTATGTATCTGAGACGAGTTCCTGGGGACGACGTGTGGCGGTGGCGATTCTCGCTGTCGTCGCTCTGGTGGTCACACTCCTGCTGGCGCCACCGCCGCCTCCTGCAGCAGCGGTGGTGACCGATGACACGCCATCGTTCACCCTCAACCAGAACGACCTGGAGTTCATCCTCCGGCAGATCCAGATCTCCGAGGCGCACGCGGCCGACGTGCTGAACCCCTCGAACTACGAGCTGCTGTGCACCGACCAGAACGACGCCGCGCAGAACTGCGTGTCCGACGAGGCGCGCCCGAAGGGCGTGCGCACCGTCGACGGCTCGTTCAACAACCTGCGCATCAAGCAGCTCAACTACGGTGCCGCCGATGTCACCTTCCCGCGCCTGCTCAAGGCGGAGTGGCAGCAGGCCGATCCCGAGGCGCTCGACCTCGACTTCGAGCCGAACACGCCCGAGCAGATGGCCATGTGCGACGAGGGCACGACGTGCTACTCGCAGGTGCAGGGCAATGTGTATGACGCGCACCCTCGCGAGATCAGCAACCTCATCGTCGATCAGACCACGGACAACCCGGCCATCGTGAACCAGCGCGACGCGGGCACCGCGATCCCCATCCCCGGCACGAACCGCGTGATGATCCCCAACACCTCGCCGGACGAGGCGCTCTCCGCACCGTTCAACACCTTCCTCGCCTTCTTCGGCCAGTTCTTCGACCACGGCCTCGACCTGGTGAGCAAGGGCGGCAACGGCACGATGGTCGTCCCGCTCGCGGAGGACGACCCGCTGTACTGCCCGCCGAGCGGTCAGAAGGAGAACGCGAGCGGCGTGGTTGAGCGCTGCAACCCCGGCGGAAACTTCATCACGCTTTCACGGGCGACTCGCGTGGACGGCAACCCCACCGAGCACCTGAACCTCACCACGCCGTTCATCGACCAGAACCAGACCTACAGCTCGCACCCGTCGATGCAGGTGTTCCTGCGCGAGTACGAGCTTGTGGGCGGTGTGCCTCACGCGACCGGTCGCCTCATCGAGGGCGAGAACGGTGGAATGGCGAAGTGGCGCGATGTGAAGGCTCAGGCTCAGCGGATCCTGGGCATCGAGCTGACAGATGCCGATCTGCTCGACATTCCGCTGCTGCACACCGACCTGTACGGAAACTTCGTGGCGGGCCCGAACGGGTTCCCGCAGATCCTCGCCGGTGACCCCGGCAACCCGACCCGTGTCGAGGGATCGCTGGCCGGCAACGGCACCGATGTGCCTGCTGACGCGCTGGGCACCGGCCACGCGTTCCTCGACGACATCGCACACGGCTCGACGCCCGTGATGGTCGACGGCGAGCTGCTGCCGCGCTTCAAGGAAGACGGCACGCCCGTCCTCGACGAGAACAACGAGCCGGTGCTGACCGGCTACGACAACGCGCTGCTCGATGAGCACTTCATCGCCGGCGACGGTCGAGTCAACGAGAACGTCGGCCTCACGGCCGTGCACGCGGTGTTCCACGCAGAGCACAACCGGATGGTCGGCGTCATCGAGCAGCTGCTCAACAGCGAGCACCCGGATCAGGCGCTGCTCGAGGCGCAGGATTCCGACGATCGTGGACCGACGCCGGAAATCGCCGGAAGCGGCATGGTCGAGTTCGCCAAGGCGTTCCGCGGAGAGCCGCACAGCTACAGTTCGCACAAGCCGGAGGAGACCCTGCCGCAGCCGCAGGCCGACGACTGGAGCTACCAGGAGCGACTCTTCCAGGCGGCGAAGTTCGCCACGGAGATGCAGTACCAGCACCTCGTCTTCGAGGAGTTCGCCCGCAAGATCGCCCCGACGATCGACGGCGTGGTGTTCAACGAGAACAGCTATGACGCGAACCGCGACCCGAGCATCACGGCGGAGTTCGCGCACGTGGTCTATCGCTTCGGCCACTCGATGATGACCGAGACCATCGGCCGCGAGCCGGTTCAAGGCGGCGACCAGACTCTGCGGGATATCCCGCTGCTGGACGGCTTCCTCAACCCGCGCCTGTTCGACGAGGGTGGAACGCTCTCGATCGAAGAGGCGGCGGGCGCGTGGGTCAACGGCATGACGGGTCGAGTCGGCAGCCAGATCGACGAGCACGTCGTCGACGTCCTGCGCAACAACCTCCTCGGTCTGCCGCTCGACCTGCCGACGTTGAACCTGCTGCGTGGACGTGACGCGGGCGTGCCGCCCCTGCAGGAGGCGCGGCGCCAGTTCTTCCAGGCGAGCGGCGAGGCATCATTGCGGCCGTACGCGAACTGGAATGAGTTCGGTCGGAGCACGAAGAACGGCAACAACTTCGGTCGCGGAGGTGAGAACGCGTCGCTCGTGAACTTCGTGGCGGCCTACGGGAAGCACCCGACGATCCTGGCGGCCCAAACGCTGGAGGAGAAGCGCAATGCGGCTGCTCTCGTCGTCAACGGCGCGCCGCTGGGCGAGGAGTTCGTCACCCGTCTCTGGGGACCGGACCGCTACACGGTGGCGAAGGCCATCGCGGAGCGGCACTTCAGCGCGCCTGTGCCGGTCGCCTACATCACGGCGGGTTTGAAGTTCCCCGATGCCTTGGCCGGTGGCGTGCTCGCTGCGCAGACGGGCGGCCCGATCCTGCTGGCAGGGCCGATGGACACCGGTGAGCTTCCGCTCGCCACCTATCAGGCGCTGACCACGCTTCAGCCTGAGCGGATCGTCATCCTCGGCGGACCGGGGTCGGTCGGTCCGAGGACCATGGCCACATTGAACGAGATGTTCCCGACGGACCCGGCGGTGGCGCGGATCGACGGACTCGATCGCTTCGAGGTGGCCGCAAACATTTCGGCCGAACTGGAGCCCGGTGGTCGTGTGTTCATCTCCAACGGACTGGTGTTCCCGGACGCACTGTCGGGTGGCGCTGTCGCTGCGCGCGATGGGTCCGCGAGCCTGCTCGTTCGGCCGGACTCGATTCCCGACGCGACCGCGACGGCGCTTGAGGCACTGAATCCTTCGGAGATCGTCATCCTCGGCGGCACCGGCTCGGTGTCCGCTGTGGTGCAGTCGCAGCTGGGACGGTTCACGAGCGGCGCGGTGACGCGTGTCGGCGGTCTTGATCGCTACGAAGTGTCTGTCAACGTCTCGAAGCGCTTCTTCA
>DASSYC010000077.1:0-12927 GCA_035703465.1 Microbacterium sp.
CTCGCCCGACCAGACCTCAAGGTCGTGGAACCGCGGGCGTGCCACCGCGGTGCCGCCGGCATTGCCCGGGCAAAGAAAAACCCCCGCTGAGCGGGGGATTTCTCGAGCTGGGGTACCTGGACTCGAACCAAGAACAACTGAACCAGAATCAGCCGTGTTGCCAATTACACCATACCCCAAGGGGTTTCGACCGAAGCCGTACCAAGGGTCCATTCTAGACCACCCCGAGCGGGGCCGCGAACCGACGCGAAGTCAGCGGTCGACGAGTGCGCCCAGCCGTCGGAGGGTTTCGGACTTGCCGAGAAGCTCCATCGACTCGAACAGCGGCGGCGACACACGGCGGCCGCTCAGAGCAACGCGCAGCGGGCCGTAGGCCACGCGAGGCTTCAGGCCCAGCCCCTCGATCAGGGCGACCGAGAGGGCCTCCTGCACCGCTGCCGTCGTGAATTCGGCATCGGGCACCAGCTGCAGAGCGCCCACCGACGCCACGAGCACCTCGCTCGCATTCTCCGGCAGCGACTTCAGTGCATCCTCCTCGTACACCACCTCGTCGGTGAACAGGAAGCCGAGCATCCCGGGCACGTCGCCCAGCAGCTGCACGCGCTCCTGCACGAGCGGAGCGGCCTGAGCGATAAGTGCCGACTCGACGGCGGTCGGCTGCTCGCCGATGACGCCGGCCGCAGCGAGGTACGGAACGATGCGGGCCGCGAAATCGGCGGGCTCCAGCATCCGGATGTGGTCGCCGTTGATCGACTCGGCCTTCTTCTGGTCGAACCGCGCCGGGTTCGGGTTCACGTCGACGATGTCGAACGCGGCGATGAACTCCTCGAGCGAGAAGACGTCGCGGTCGGGAGCGATCGACCAGCCCAGCAGCGCCAGGTAGTTGAGCAGGCCCTCGTGGATGAAGCCCTTCTCACGCTGGAGGAACAGGTCGGCCTTGGGGTCGCGCTTGGAGAGCTTCTTGGTGCCGGTCTCGCCCAGCACGAGCGGCATGTGCCCGAAGCGCGGCACGAAGGTGGTGATGCCGGCATCGATGAGTGCCGCATACAGCGCCAGCTGTCGCGCCGTCGACGGCATGATGTCCTCACCGCGGATGACATGGGTGATGCCCATGATCGCGTCGTCGACCGGGTTGGTGAATGTGTACAGCGGACGGCCGCCGGCGCGCACGACGACGAAGTCGGGGAACGAGCCGGCGGGGAAGGTCACCTCGCCGCGGATGAGGTCGACGTACGTGAGATCCTCATCGGGCACTCTCAGCCGCCAGGCGGGCTCGCGTCCCTCGGCGCGCAACGCGGCCTTCTGCTCGTCGGTCAGGTCGCGGTCGAAGTTGTCGTAGCCGAGCTGCTTCGCGCGCCCGGCGGCCTCGTTGCGCGCGTCGATCTCCTCAGCGGTCGAGTACGACTCGTACACCGCGCCCGATTCGATCAGCCGCTGCAGCACGTCGGCGTAGACATCTGACCGCTCCGACTGCCGATACGGACCGTGCGGTCCGCCGACCTCGACGCCCTCGTCCCAGTCGATGCGAAGCCAGGTGAGCGCGTCGACGAGCTGGCGGTAGCTCTCCTCGCTGTCGCGCGCGGCATCCGTGTCCTCGACGCGGAACACGAGCTTCCCGCCGGTGTGGCGGGCGTATGCCCAGTTGTACAGCGCCGTGCGCACCATGCCCACGTGCGGCAGTCCGGTCGGCGACGGGCAGAACCGCACGCGCACATCGGCGCCGGATGCGGTGGTGGTGCGGGGATCGGGTGAGGCAGGCATCCTCACGATCCTATTCCGCTGCTGAAGCCGACGCCGCCTGCAGCGCGCGGTCGAGCCCGGCGAGCACGGTGCGCACGGCCGGCACCCGGTCGGCGCCGTGCGCCGTGACGACGTGCAGCGTCCGCCGTTCAGTCTCGGGAAGCGCCAGCGCGACGATTCCCGGCATGAGCGGGAAGGATGCCACGGCCAGCCGCGGCAGCGTGGCCACGCCGATCCCCTGGGCGACGAGTCCGTGCACGGCCAGCACGTTGTCGGTCTCGAAGGTGATCCTCGGTTCGAAGCCGGCCCGGCCGCACAGCTCCAGCAGATGCCCGCGGCAGCGGGGGCAGCCCGCGATCCAGCTCTCGTCCGCCAGCGTGCGCACGTCGACGGAGCCGGATGCCGCGGCGGCATGCCCCGCCGGCAGCACCGCGAGCATGTCGTCGCCGCCGATGGCGCGGACCGAGAGACCCCGGGCACTGGCGCCGTGCGGTTCGCTGCGGTCGCCCGGATAGCTGAAGGTGAACGCGATGTCGGCGCGATCGTCGCGCACGGCCTGCACCGCCTCGGGCGGCTCGGCCTCGACGTACGTCACCGAGACGCCTGGGTGGTTCTCGGCCATGTCGGCGAGCAGACGCGGAATGACAGTGGGCGACGCGGAAGGGAAGCCCGCCACGCGCACGACGGCGGAGCGCAGTCCGCGCAGCTCGGCCAGCTCGCCGGCCGCCGCGTCGAGGGCGGTCGTCACGGCAGGCGCATGGCGAGCAAGCACGCGACCGGCCTCCGTGAGCCGCACGGAGCGGCCGACCCGTTCGACCAGCGGCACCCCGAGCCGCTGCTCCAGACGCTTGAGCAGCTGGCTGATCGCGGGCTGGCTGTACCCGAGTGCGGCGGCGGCACGGGTGATGGAACCCTCGTCGCCGATCGCCTTCACGACACGCAGGGTCTGGACGTCGAAGTCGAGGTCGTCGAGGCGCGGGGAGGACACGACGCAATCATAACTGGGACGCATGGATTCGATAGACAACCTGCTCTGGACCAATGAGTCATCGTCGACCAGCCTGGAGGCATGCCCACTCTCACACCCTCGCACACGGTTGCCGGCCTCGACACGGCGGCGTTCGCGGGTGGGCGGGGATACCTCGCCGCCTGCACCGCCGGACTTCCGCCCACCGCCGCACGCGACGCCGTCGTCGCGGACGTCGAAGCGGCCGGGACCGGCCGGGTCGACATCGCCGGATACGGCAGGGCTGTGGAGCGCTCGCGTGCAGCTTTTGCACGTCTCGTCGGCGTTGACGCGTCGCGGATCGCGATCGGATCCCAGACCTCCGTGCTCGTCTCGCTCATCGCCGCGTCACTGCCGCGGGGAGCCGAGGTCCTGTGCCCGGAGGGTGACTTCTCGTCGGTGATGCTGCCATTCGCACACGCGGGGCACCGGGTGCGCACCGCGCCCCTGGCAGAACTGGCCGAGTCCGTCACCGCGCGCACTGCGCTGGTGGCATTCTCTCTCGTGCAGTCCGCGACCGGCGAAGTCGCCGACCCCGAGGCCATCGTCGACGCCGCGCGGGCCCATGGTTCGCGGGTGCTGTGCGATGCGACCCAGGCGGTCGGCTGGCTGCCGGTGGACGCGTCACGGTTCGACGCGCTGGTGTGTCACGCGTACAAGTGGCTCTGTGCCCCGCGCGGCGTGGCGTTCCTGGCGGTGACCGAGGACTTCCAGCGAGAGCTGCGGCCGGTCCACGCGGGCTGGTACGCGGGTGCCGACCCGTGGGCATCGTGCTACGGGCACGACGCGGAGCTGGCTGCGGACGCCTCGCGATTCGACGTGTCACCGGCCTGGCAGGCGTTCGTGGGCGCGGCGCCGGCGCTCGAGCTGTTCGCCGGGCTCGAGGCATCCGCTCTGCACGACCACGCCACCGGGCTCGCCCAGCTGTTCCGCCGTGGGCTGGGGCTGCCCGAGCCGGAGCGGGAGAGCGCGATCGTCTCGTGGGATGACCCGGATGGCAGCGATCTCGCGCGTCTCACCGCTGCCGGGATCACCGCGTCGGGTCGGGCAGGTCGCGCCCGCGTGGCTTTCCACCTCTTCAACGACGCCGATGACGTCGCGCGGGCGATTCACGCGCTGCGATGCATCACTGTCGTTCGCTGACCGACCCGCGCTCTCGCGATTCGGGTTCCGGTGCGGCGGGTGTGCGGCCGAACGGTGAGAGCGCGACGACCGCGATGACGGCGACCCCCGCCACGAGGGCGAGCCCGCCGAACCCGATCCAGCCCAGCACGACTCCGGCGAGGATCGCCCCGGCGGCGCCCACGAGACTCATCACCAGGTCGCTGAGGCCCTGTCGGCGCGTGCGGTGTGCCTCTGACGACGCCTCGGTCAGCAGGGTGGAGCCCGCGACGGTCGCGGCGCTCCAGCCCAGGCCGAGCAGCACGAGTCCGAAGGTGACGGCCGTCGTCGAGGCCTGACCGAACGAGGTCGTCAGCAGCGCCGCCGCGAGCAGCGCCTGACCCAGCAGCACAATGCGCACGCGGCCGAAACGGTCGGCCAGGATGCCGAACACCGGCGAGAGCGCGTACATGCCGGCGATGTGGAGGCTGATGGTCAGCCCGATGATCGAGAGGGTCTCGCCGTGGTGCAGCAGGTGGACGGGCGTCATCGCCATGACCGAGACCATGACGCCGTGGGCGGCGGCGATCGCGAAGATCGCGAATCGCGCCGGCACCGGGCGATCGGCTCGGGCGATCGCCGTACCCGTGGCCCCGGCCGTCGAGACGACGCGCTGCGCGAGCAGCAGCGGGTCGGGTCGCAGCGCGACCAGGTACAGCACGATCGCGAGGCCCTGTGCGGCGATCGTGAACAGGTACGGTCCGGTCAGCTCGGGCATGCCGAGCAGATGCCCCAGCACCTCGCCGGGACCGAGCAGATTCGGCCCGAGGACCGCGCCGATCGTCGTCGCCCACACGACCACCGACAGATCGCGCCCGCGAGTGGCATCGGTGGACAGGTCGGCGGCGGCGAAGCGCGTCTGCAGGTTCGCTGCCTGTCCCGACCCGATGAGCCCGAAGGCCACCAGCAGGAGCGGAAACGACCCGATCGCCACTGCGAAGACCACGAGCCCCACGCCCACCAGCGCGATGGCCATGCCGATCGTCAGGGCGAGGCGCCTCCCCCGGCGGCGCGCGAGGCTCGCCAGCGGCACGGCGAGTATCGCTGTGCCGAGGGTGACCCCTGCGGCGGCGAGTCCCGAGAATGCGTCGTCACCCGAGAGCTCTGCGGCCAGGATCGCACCGAGCGACACGGTCGCGCCGAAGGCGAGCCCGCCGAGGATCTGCCCCATCGACAGCACCCAGACGGTGCGCCGCTGCACGGGCGCGATGGCATCGGGCGTCAGCTTCGAGGCATCCGTCATCGTCGTGGCCGCACGCAGCTATGCGTCGCGAACTGGGTTGCGCAGGGTCCCGAGACCGGTGATCTCGACCTCGAGCGTGTCGCCCGCGGTGAACGGACCCACACCGGCGGGTGTGCCGGTGAGGATGACATCGCCCGGAAGCAGCGTGAACACCGCCGACGCGTACGCGATGATGTCGGCGACCGAGTGGATCATGTCGGTCAGCGGAGCGTCCTGGGCGACGTCGCCGTTGCGACGCGTCTGCAGACGAGCCGCGTCGATGTCGAACTCGGTCTCGATCGCCGGTCCGAGCGGGCAGAAGGTGTCGAAGCCCTTGGCGCGTGACCACTGGCCGTCGCTGCGCTGGAGGTCGCGTGCTGTCACGTCATTGGCGATGGTGTAGCCGAAGACATGCGAGAGGGCGTCGTCAGCGGAGACGTTCTTGGCGATGCGACCGATGACGGCCGCCAGTTCGCCCTCGAAGTGCGTCTCGTGCGACTGCGGCGGCCGCACGATCGTGTCGCCGGGCCCGATCACCGCCGTATTCGGCTTGAGGAACAGCAGCGGCTCCGCCGGCGCCTCATCGCCCATCTCGGCGGCGTGGTCGTGGTAGTTCTTGCCCACGCAGACGACCTTCGAGCGCGGGATGACCGGGGCGAGCAGCACGGCGTCGCCGAGCGGCACCCGCTCGCCGGTCGTCTCGAAGCCGGCGAACATCGGGTCGCCGGCGAGCACGACCAGCTCGCTGTCGTCGACGATGCCGTAGCGGATGGCGTCCTGGTGGCTGAAGCGCGCGATTCTCACCGGGCCAGCCTATTGCGCAACGAGGATCAGTGCCTCCAGGTCGCGGTAGGAGCGGAACGCGGCATCGTTCGTGACGAAAACTGCGCCGGCTCTCCCGGCAGACGCGGCCGGGTACGCATCGATCCACACTTTCGGTGACGCCGACGGCGGCTGCCGTGAGCTGCCACTGAGGGTGTTCTGCTGTTCACAGCCGAGGAGAAGGACACTCTCGAGGAGGGATTCGGGCCGGAGTCTCCTCAGTTATGACCATCTCCTCGCCTGTGAACGCGCCGAACGCGCCCAGCGGGCGCTGCGGCGCAGCGGCGCGGTTCGGCCGGCCTACGCGTCGAGGCGCAGCATCCAGCCGTGCTTGTCCTCGCGGCGGCCGTACTGGATGTCGGTGAGCTCCTCGCGCAGTGAGAGAGCCAGCGGTCCGAGCGGCTGCTCCTCGAGGAAGTCGCGGCCCTTCAGTTCGCCGATGGGGGCGACGACAGCGGCCGTGCCACAGGCGAACACCTCGACGATGTCGCCGGAGGCGACGCCCTGACGCCACTCGTCGATTGAGACGGCGCGGCCTTCGACCTTGTGGCCCCGGTCGATCGCAAGCTGCAGGAGCGAGTCGCGCGTGATGCCCTCCAGGATGGAGTCCGACTGCGGTGTGACGATGGTGCCGTCCGTGTAGACGAAGACGACGTTCATTCCGCCGAGCTCCTCGACGTTGCGATCCTGGTCGAGGAAAACCACCTGGTCGCAGCCCTCCTCGTAGGCCTCGGCCTGGGGCAGCAGGCTCGCAGCGTAGTTTCCGCCGGTCTTGGCTGCGCCCGTGCCGCCCTTGCCCGCTCGCGAGTAGTCCTCGCTCAGCCAGATCGACACCGGCTTGGCGCCACCCTTGAAGTAGCCGCCGACGGGCGAGGCGATGACGTAGTAGGCGACCTTGTGCGCCGACCGGACGCCCAGGAACGCCTCGCGGGCGAACATGAACGGCCGCAGGTACAGGCTCTGGTCGTCGCCGGAGGGCACCCACTCGCCGTCGACGGCGATGATCTCGCGCAGCGACTGGATGAAGTGCTCGACGGGCAGCTCCGGCAGCGCGAGCCGCCGCGCGCTGCGCTGCATCCGCCGGCCGTTCTGGTCGGGGCGGAACGTGTGGACCGAGCCGTCGGCATGCCGGTAGGCCTTGATGCCCTCGAAGATCTCCTGCCCGTAGTGCAGCACGGCGGCGGCCGGATCGAGCGACAGCTTGCCGTAGGGCTGGACGCTCGGCCGATGCCAGCCGTGGTCCAGCGACCAGCAGATGTGCACCATGTGGTCGGTGAATGCCGTGCCGAACGCCGGGTTCGCCAGCAGCTCCGCACGCTCGGCGGGTGACTTGGCGGCGAGATTCTTCGTGACGGCGAACTCGAGCGGCGCGAGTCCGGTGTCGGGGTCGTAGGTGAGGCTCATGTCACATCCTGAACGTCGGAGGATACGAGGACATCCTCGTATCCGCAAGGTTACGCCTGCAAGCGGGCGACGATGGCGTCGCCCACCTCGGCGGTGGTGCGGGGTGCGGAGGCGCGGACCGCGATATCCGCCTCCACCGCACGGGTGACGCGGGCGGACTCATCGCGCAGCCCGAGGTGATCGAGCAGCAGCGCGACGGAGAGGATCGCGGCCATGGGGTCGGCCTTCTGCCGACCGGCGATGTCGGGCGCCGATCCGTGCACGGGCTCGAACATCGACGGGAACGCGCCGTCCGGATTGATGTTTCCGGATGCGGCGAGGCCGATGCCTCCGGTGACGGCGCCGGCCAGGTCGGTGAGGATGTCGCCGAAGAGGTTGTCGGTGACGATCACATCGAAGCGAGCCGGGTTCGTGACCAGGAAGATGGTGGCCGCATCGACGTGCAGATAGTCTACGGCGACGTCGGGGTGCTCCTGCGCCACCTCGTCAACGATGCGCTGCCACATTCCTCCCGCGTGCACGAGCACGTTGGTCTTGTGCACGAGGGTGAGCCTCCGGCTGCGCCGCTCCGCCAGATCGAACGCGAAGCGCACGACCCGCTCAACCCCGAACGCCGTGTTCACGCTCGTCTCGTTGGCGATCTCGTGAGGTGTTCCCCGGCGGATCACACCCCCGTTGCCGACGTAGGGGCCCTCGGTGCCCTCGCGCACGACGACGAAGTCGATCTCGCCCGGGTCGGCGAGGGGCCCAGGTGCCCCCGCGTACAGCTTCGCGGGCCGCAGGTTCACGTAGTGGTCGAGTTCGAACCGCAGCTTCAGCAGGAGACCGCGCTCGATGTTCGCGTCCTTGAGCCTGGGGTCGCCGGGCACTCCCCCGACGGCGCCCAGCAGGATCGCATCGTGCGCCTTGATTGCGGCGAGGTCGTCGTCGGTGAGCGTCTCGCCGGTGTCGAGGTAGCGGCCCACTCCCAGCGAGAAGCGGGTCTTGTCGAAGCGGATGCCTGAGCCCGCCGTGACGGCGTCGAGCACCTTCTCCGCTTCGGCGACGACTTCCGGACCGATGCCGTCGCCGGGGACGACGGCAAGCTTCACGACACGCGACTGCGCCTGCTCCATGTGGGCACTCCTGGCTCCTGCGCCGCGGGTCGGCGCCCCTGTTCAGGCTATCGGCCGCTCACCGCCTTACACGCCGTGGCGATCGCGCTCAGGGCTGGCACTGATGACAGCGACGGCAGCCGGGATTCAGCCACGCCCGGCCGCACGGCCGCGCAGCGTCATGGCCGCGATCACTGCCGCGCCCGCGACCAGTGCCGCCCCGATCAGCGCCGTCACGCCGAAGCCCGAGTCGAAGGCGCGGGATGCCTCGGCCAGCAGCGCCGCGCCGAGGTCACCGCCGAGCGAGTCCGCCGCGTGGACCGCTCCGGCGAGGGTCTCGCGCGCCGCGCGCGCGGCGTCTGCCGGCAGTTCGTCCGGCAGTACGATGTTCGCGCGGTAGAGCGCGGTGATCAGGCCGCCGAGAATCGCCGTGCCCAGCACCGCGCCCAGTTCGTAGGCCGTCTCGGACACGGCGCTGGCGGCGCCGGCCTTCGCCGCGGGCGCGCTGGTCAGGATGAGTTCGTTCGACACGGTCTCTGCCATGCCGATGCCGATTCCGAGCGCGACGAACGACACGACGACCACGGCGAGATTGCCCGCGCCGATCGCGAGGACGACGTAGGCGGTTACCGAGAACAGCAGTGCGGCGGGGATGAGGATCCGCGGCGGCACGCGCTTCGCGATCGGCACGACCACGAGGCCGGCCACGATCATCGTCGCGAGCCCCGGCACGAGCGCCAGGGCGGCCTCCATGGGGCTCAGTCCCACGATGAGCTGGAGGTGCTGCGGGACGAAGTAGAGGAACCCCACCAGTGCGATGACGCTCAGCAGATTCACGAGCAGTGCGCCGGTGAAGGTCGGCATGCGGAACAGCCCCATGTCGAGCATCGGAACCGGCAGCCGCAGCTGCCTGCGCACGAAGAGGATGCCGAACAGCGCTCCGGCCACGAACAGCAGCGCCACCGCCGCAGTGAACCCCGAGACCGCGAACTCCTTGATGCCGTAGACGACCGGCACCATCGTCGCCAGCGACAACAGGATGCTCACCGGGTCGAAGCGTCCGGGATTCGGATCGCGGCTCTCCGGCAGCAGGAAGGGGGCGAGCACGAGCAGCGGTACGAGGACGGGAACCGACAGCAGGAACACCGATCCCCACGCGAAGTGCTCGAGCAGGAAGCCGCCGACGATGGGGCCGAGTGCGGCACCCGCCGAGAACGCCGTGGCCCACACAGCCACCGCCAGCCTGCGTTGATCGCGATCGGCGAACATCGAGCGCAGGAGCGACAGGGTCGAAGGCATGAGCATGGCACCGAACACGCCCATCCCGGCGCGCGCCGCGATCAGCAGTGAAGCCGTGGGTGCGAATGCGGCGAGCACCGAGACAGCCGCGAATCCTGTCGCGCCGATCATCAGCATCCGGCGCCTGCCGAACCGATCGCCCATCGTGCCCATGGTGACCAGCAGCGCGGCGAGCACGAGCGGGTACGCGTCGATGATCCACAGCTGCTGAGCGCTGGTCGGGCCGAGATCGAGAGCGATCTGCGGAAGGGCGAAGCTCAGCACCGTGTTGTCGACCGAGACCAGCAGTGCCGGCAGCATGAGCACCGCGAGCCCGGCCCACCCCCGCCAGCCCGCCCTCGCGGGTGCGTCGGCAGTCGGCGCGTCTCTCATCGTCGTCAGGCTCATCAGCTATACCGTCCAGCCGGTATAGTAACAGGATGCCGCGACATCCTGCACCATTACGATCGAACTGTGAGTCGTCCTCCCCTTGCGCGTGAGCGCGTGCTCGACGCGTTCGAGCAGATCCTCATCGAAGAGGGTGAGCGCGCAGCGACCATGGATGCCACAGCCCGCGCGGCGGGTGTCTCCAAGGGCGGACTGCTCTACCACTTCGCGTCGAAGGAGGCGCTCGAGTCCGGCGTGCTCGAGCGGCTGCGGTCGCTCGTCGACGACGACCTGCGAGCAATGGCAGCGGCCCCTGAGGGCCCCATCGCGTACATGCTGCGCACGTCTGTGATGGAGAACGAGCCGCTCGACCGTTCGATCCTCGCCGCGGCCCGGCTCGCCCAGGGCGGCAGCACGGCCGCGAGCGAGGCCCTGCGGGACATCCGGGAACGGTGGGCGGACGTCCTGCGCCCGCACACCCGCGATGCCACCGCCCTCGACCTGGTGATGCTGGTCAGCGACGGGCTGTACTTCAACAACGTGCTCGACGGCGGGTCGATCCCGGGGCCTGTGCCGACGGGCGCGGCCATGGACGAACTGATCGCGCTCGTCGAGCGCGCCGCCCGCTGAGGCCTGGCGCCCCCGAAACGCTCAGGGCTCGGTGATGACGATCTGACGGAAGAGGTCGCCGCCGACCTCGTCGCGCATCGCGTCGAGGATGTCGTCGGGCACCAGCGAATCGACGGTGAGCACCGACAGTGCGCGGCCGCTGGCATCCGGATGGGCCACCTGGAGACCGGCGATGTTGATGTCGGCCTCGCCGAGCAGCTTGCCGTAGATCGCCACGATGCCCGGCCTGTCGGCGTAGCGCATGACCACGTGGTACCTCTCGAACGGCACCTCGATCTCGTAGCCGTTGATGCCGACGACCTTCGGCACCATGCGGGTGCCGGCGAGGGTCCCGGCGACCGTGAGCACCGTGCCGTCCGAGAGCGTGCCGCGCAGCACCGTCATGTTGCGGTACAGGGGGCTCTCGGCCTCGACGATCAGCCGGGTCTCGATGCCGCGCTGCTCGGCGAACAGCGGCGCGTTCACGTAGGAGACGTTCTCGCTCACGATGTTGGTGAAGATGCCCTTGAGCGCCGCGAGCTTGTAGACGCTCACGTCGTACTGAGCGAGCTCGCCGCGCACCTCGATATCCAGAGCCGTGAGCGCCGCCTGCGCGAGCCCCGTGAAGAATTGCCCGAGCTTCTCGACGAGGCCGATGCCCGGCCGCACGAAGGGGTCGATCACTCCGCCGGCGACGTTCACGGCATCGGGCACCAAGTCGCCCTCGAGCGCGAGCTTGACCGATCGCGCGACGGAGACGCCCGCTTTCTCCTGTGCCTCGTCGGTCGAGGCGCCCAGGTGCGGGGTGACCACGACGTTGGGCAGGCTCAGCAGGCGGTGTGCCGAACCGCCTTCTGCCGGGGGCTCGGTGGTGAACACGTCGAGGGCGGCCCCGGCGATGACGCCGCCGGTCAGCGCCTCGTACAGGGCGTCTTCGTCGATGAGTCCGCCGCGTGCCACGTTGACGGCATAGGCGGTGGGCTTCATCGCCCGCAGCTGCTCCGCGCCGATCATTCCGGTCGTCTCGGGTGTCTTGGGCATGTGCACCGAGACGAAATCGCTCTGCGCGAGCACTTCGTCGAAGCTCAGCAGCTCGACGCCCAGCTGCTGGGCGCGCGCCGGGGTGACATAGGGGTCGTATCCGACCACCCGAACCCCGAAGGCCTTGAGCCGCTCGGCGATGAGACCGCCGATGCGCCCGACGCCGAAGATGCCGACGGTCTTCTCGAACAGCTCGGTGCCGGTGTAGGCGCTGCGCTTCCACTCTCCCGAGGCCAGCGACGCGTCTGCGGCGGGGATGTGACGGGCAAGACTCAGGATGTGGCCGATCGTGAGCTCGGCGGCCGAGATGATGTTCGAGGTCGGCGCGTTCACGACCATCACGCCGGCGGCGGTGGCGGCCTTGATGTCGACGTTGTCGAGACCCACGCCGGCGCGCGCCACGACCTTGAGGTGGGGCGCCGCCGCGAGCGCCTCGGCGTCGATCTTCGTCGCCGAGCGGATGAGCACCGCGTTGGCCTCCCCGAGAGCCTCCAGCAACGCCGGCCGGTCGGTGCCGTCGACGGTGCGGATGTCGAAATCCGGACCGAGCGCGGCGATCGTGGCGGGCGAGAGCTGTTCGGCGATCAGGACGACGGGCTTTGACACGGGTGCAGACCTTCGGGACGGTCGCGGAAGGCGACTTCAGAAACGGGAGCCGCGCCGCACGTCGTCGGGGCGCCGCCGCCCAGCCTACCGGCGCGCCCTGCGCGTCACCGAACGCCTGACGTCACAGCGGCCGCAGTGATGCGCCGAAGACGGCCGCATAGGAGAGGATGTTCAGCCAGAACACCGATACCAGCGCGAGGCCCGCCAGCATCGTGAGCGCGAACTCCCACCACCGTCGGTGAGACCCCAAGCGGAAGGCGACGGCGAACGCAGCGAGCGGGAAGACGACCGGCAGGATCAGCACGAACCAGCCGTATCCGTTCAGCCCGAAGACGTCCGTCGCCCGGCTGACGAGGAACGCCAGCGCGTTCCACACCCCGTAGGCGTAGAACAGGCCGAAGAAGGCGGCGATGGCGACGGTCGCCCACGTCGGCATCCGGCGCCGCGCGGACAGGGATGCCGCGGCATCCGGCGTCGTGTCGGTCACTGTCCCACCGCCCCGGTCATCACGAACGGCCAAGGAACCAGGAGGGCCGCGCCCGCGAGCAGCCACACGA
>DASSYC010000166.1:0-7619 GCA_035703465.1 Microbacterium sp.
CCGGTCGCGGTCATGCCGCTCATCGAGATCGTGAAGACGCCGCAGACCTCGGATGCCGCACTGTCGACGGCCTTCGTCGTCGCGAAGGGCCTCCGCAAGAACGCGGTGCTGACCGCCGACGCCCCGGGCTTCGTCGTGAATCGTCTTCTCGCGAAGGTCATGGGCGAGGCGGCGCGCGCCGTCTACGAGGGCACTGCGGTCGTCGACGTGGAGAAGGCGTTCGCGCCGCTCGGTCTGCCGATGGGTCCGTTCCAGCTCATCGATCTGGTCGGCTGGAAGGTCGCGGCGCACGTGCAGGACACCATGGCCCACGCCTTCCCGGAGCGCTTCTACGCGAACGAGAACTTCCACAGGCTGGCCGAGCTGCCCGAGGTCGTCGAGAAGGACAAGGGCGGTCGGGTGACCGGCTTCACGAGAGCCGCCGAGAAGCTGCTCAAGCCTGCGGTGGGGAACACGCCGGTTCCGGCCGACCAGATCCTGCGCCGCGTGCAGGACGGCCTGGCTCAGGAGATGCGGATCATGCTCGACGAGGGCGTGGTGCCCGAGGTGGAGGACATCGACCTCTGCCTGATCCTCGGCGCGGCCTGGCCGTTCATCGACGGCGGCGCCTCGCCGTACCTCGACCGGGAGGGTGCGAGCACGCGCGTGTTCGGCGACACGTTCCATCACCCGCCGATCCGGGGGATCGCCGGCGGTGCTAACGTCTGAGCATGGTCGGCGCGCCGGGACCCGCGCAGGTCACCACCCCCGTGCCGCCGCCGCTCCGCGCGCTTCCGGAGGACGATCTCGTCGCGACCTGGGACCCGTCCGTCGGCCAGACGCCATGGGTGTCGGTGTGCTGCATGGCCTTCAACCACGCCGACACGGTGGCCGATGCGCTCGAGGGCATGCTCGCCCAGCGCACGCCCTTTCCGTTCGAGGTGCTCGTGCAGGACGACGCGTCCAGCGACGGCACGGCCGCGGAGATCGCCCGCTACGCGCGATCCCATCCTCGCGTCGTGACCGCGATCCTGCGTGAGGAGAACCTCTACAGCCGGAACGGGAGGACGCTGGGCAATGTGCTGCCGCACGCGCGCGGACGCTGGATCGCGGTGTGCGAGGCCGACGACTACTGGACCGATGCCACGAAGCTGGCACGGCAGGTGGACGCATTGGAGCGCACCGGCGCAGAACTGTCGCTGCACCCCGCCATCGAGGTGGACACGCGCTCCGGAGCCGCTCGGCCCGTCGGCGTGCTCGCCGAGTCGGACGACCTCCTGCCCCCGGGCAGCACGCTGCGCGTCCGCACCCCGCCGTACGCCTCGGCGATGTATGCGCGCACCGCGCTGGACCGCTACGAGGCCTACCACGACCGCTCCCGCCCCCCGCTGGGCGACGTGTTCATGATGGCCATCGGCAGTGCAGCCGGGGGCATCGCATACCTCGACCGACCGATGAGCGTCTACCGCCGCTACCTCGCCGGATCCTGGACCACGGCGCACACGGCCGATCACGCCGGCGCGGCGCGGCACGGCATCCGCATGATCGCCGCCCTCGACGAGCTGGCGGCGTCGGCACCGAACCTGGCGCACGATGTCGCGGCGCGGCGGCGGCAGATCTGGGCGCGACTGCCGCGATCGCTGCAGCGCGCCGTCGCTGCAGGTCAGCTGACCCGGCGGGAGGCGATCTCGATGTGGCCGCGGGGGTCTCGGGCACCACTGGATGTCTCGGCGGCGCGGTGGGCTGCGATCGCGATGCCCGGGCGGCTGGTCGACCGGCTCCGCTCCGCCCTGCGGCCGGTCGTGCGCCGCAGCGGCTCGGACAGGGAGCATCCGTGACGGCCGTGCTCTCCGAGCTCTCGGGGGCCGTCAACCGCGTGGTGGCCGAACGCGCGCCCTACTACGACAGCTGGTTCGTCGACGACCCGTACCCCGTCGACGCCGAGCTGGATGCCGCATTCGCGCAGATCCACGGGGCGCTCTCGGCAGCCATCGACCTGTTCGTCGACGACTTCGACCGGTGGAGTCGCATCATCCCCTTCCCGCAGCTCGCGCACCGCATCGCGGGGCTGACCGCAGGCGTGCCCTACGACAAGGGCACGTTCCGCACCGACATCGTCTTCGAGCGCGACGGCACCCCCCGCATGATCGAGATAACCTGCCGCTTCGTCATGAACGGGTTCCTCCGGCACAGCATCTTCGAGCACCTGGCCGGACAGCACGGGTTCGCGCGCATCCGGCCCGACAGATATCGCGCATTCCTGCCCGCGCTGGCGGAATGGCTGGGCGCCGACCCGGTGATGATCCGCGGGGAGGAGGGACGCAACGACTCCGAGTTCCTCGAGTGGGTGTCCCAGGCCGCGGGCCGCAGCCTCACGATCGTCCCGCCGGCCGCCCTGGCGGACGCCCTGGGAGAACTGGGAGGAAGGCGGCTGGTCAGCGAGATGAACCACTCCGAGATCTCGCGGCTCGACGACGACACGGTGCGCCGCCTCGTCGACGCCGGCATGCGCAACGATCTGCGCACCGCAGTCCTCGTGCACGACAAGGCGTTCTTCGCGGTCATGACGCTGCCCGCGTTCCAGTCATCGCTTCCGGCGGCGGATGCCGCCGTCCTGCGCCGGCACCTCCAGCCCACCTGGCTCGCCCAGCTCGCACCGCAGAAGTGGGCCGACGCCCGGGATCATCCCGCCGACTGGATCATGAAGCCGCGGAATCTGGGACGCAGCGAAGGAGTCGTGGCCGGGGCGATGGTCTCGCGAGCCGAGTGGGATGCCGCCTGGCATGCCGCCGAACCTCGGGCCACCGTCATCCAGCGCTTCGTCGACCAGCCGCGCTGGACCACGTCGCTGCGCGGCGAGCCGCTTCACGACTTCGCGGCCGGCACCCTGCTGTTCGCCCAGGAGGGCTATTTCGGTCCGGGGATGTTCCGGCTGTCCTCCCTTCCGGTCACCAACATCGGCGACGACCGGAAGGCGTGGGGGTGAGCACGGCAGCGCCATCGCACGGCGGCAGCCGCACAGTGGCCGCCATGCAGCCGTACCTGTTCCCGTACCTGGGGTACTTCCAGCTCATCGCGCACGCCGACCTGTTCGTCATCGGCGATGACTATCCGTGGGTGCGCGCCGGCTGGATCAACCGCAACCGACTGCTCGATCGCGGCCGGGCGAGGATGTTCACGCTCCCCGTCGTGGCCGCTCCCGCCAGCACGCCGATCGGTGAGCGGGTGCTCGCACCGCAGTACCCGGCGGAGCGGAAGCGGCTGCTCGGGCGGCTCCGGCACGCGTATGCGCGCGCTGCTCACGCGCCGGAAGTGCTTCCCCTCATCGAGCAGTGGCTGCCGCCGGACGAGTCGCGGCTGCTGCCGGTGCTCCTGCACGCGCTGCACGGCGTGTGCGACTACCTCGGCGTCACAACGCCACGGCTGCTCAGCTCCCGGCAGCCCGACACCGGACACCGCGGCCCGGAGCGCGTCGTCCGGCTGGTCCGGGCGTTCGGGGGTACCCGGTTCCTCAATCCGCCCGGAGGCCGCGCGATCTACCGCCGCGAGGACTTCGCAGCAGGCGGGATCGACCTCGCCTTCCTCGAGCCCGACCTGCCGCGCTACCCCCAGAGCGGCGCTGCGGAATTCGTTCCCGCACTGTCCATCCTGGATCTGCTGCTGCACACTTCCCGCCACGAGGCGCAGGCGATGGTGCGGCGGGGCCGGGAGGTTCCCGCGTGAGGCAGGTCAGGCATCGGCCAGGCGCCGCACCGCGGCCCGGCGATCTTCGTCTGCGCGCGTCAGCTCGGCGACGCGCTGCCTGAGCGCATCCGCATCGGCGGCGAGCTGCTCCCGCGCCGCCGCCAGCATCCGATCGACTTCGGCCGGCTGAGGGCCGCCGAGGCCGCGCGCCGCAGCGACCATCGCGCCCGGATCGAAGGCCGCCACGACGAGCGCGGCATCCACTTCCGCAGCCTCTCCGACGACCGTGCGGACGACTCGTCCCACCCGGTCCGCGTCCAGCCCCGCCGAACCCGTCCCGGCGGCACGCGCATCGTCCACGAGCGCCGAGACGATCTCGTGAGCCTGCCGGCCGGGGATCCCGACGCTCGCGCTCAGCACCGCCGCGGCGTGCGAGGCGGTGGCGAACTCCGCGCCGAGCTCGGCACGGGCGGCGTCGGCGTCCAGGCGCAGGTCGCGCACGATGTCGGCCAGCCCGGCCGCCATCGTCTGCGCGCGCTCGAGCGCATCAGCGGCGTCGTAGCGCTTGTAATCGGTCATCCCCGACGCGACGTTGTGGCCGACCAGCGCGGCCCGCACGCTGTCGCCGAGCACTTCGCCGGCCAGCAGGCGCACCCAGCCCAGCGCCACCGGGTTGCGCTTCTGCGGCATGAACGTGCTGGGTGCGATGAGGTCGGGTGCGGCCAGCAGCAGCCAGGGGCGGGAGTGGTGGTACTGCGCGGCGATGTCCTGCAGAAGGGTCGAGGCGGTCAGAGCGGCTGCGGCAGCGGTGGATGCCGCATCGAAGCCGATGTCGACCGGTGCCAGCTGCGCGGCATCGAAGGCGTTGACCTCGGGTGCATCGAATCCGAGCAGCTCCGCGAGCCGCGAGCGGTCGAGAGGAAGCGCGGAGGTCGCCAGTGCGGCCGACCCGAGCGGCGAGCGGTTGACCCGCCGGTACGACTCGAGCACACGCTCGGACGAGCGGGTGAAGGCCGCCTCGTAGCCCAGCAGCTGCTGGCCCAGGGCGGACGGCTGGGCCTGGACGCCGTTCGTGTACGCCGGCACCACCGCGTGCGGATTCTGCGCCGCCTGGTCGAGCAGGGCTCGCCGCACCTCGAGCAGCGACCCGGCGAATCCGAGGAGCCGATCGCGCAGGAGGAGCCGGTGCACGGTGGCCAGGATGTCCTGCCGGCTGCGACCAAGATGGATGGCGTCGGCGGCGTCACCGGCCTTCGCGCGCAGCAGAGCCTGGATATCGAGGTAATCCGTCGGACGCGGCGCATCCGGGACGTCGCCGTCGGCGCGCACAGCGGCGATCGCCTGGGCTGCGCGACCCGCGATCGCAGGCTCGACGAGGTGGGCCTCGGCGACCGTCACGAGCGAGGCGGCATCCAGCTCGCTGATCCAGGCGAAGATGTCGCGCACGGTCACTCCGGCGCGCGGCCGTGCCCGAGCCGCCACGTGAGATTGCGGCGGACGGCGGGCCACTCGGCGGCGATGATGCTGTAGTAGCAGGTGTCGCGGACGGTGCCGTCGGGAAGGATCATGTGGCTGCGCCAGGTGCCCTCGTACTTCGCTCCCAGCCGCTCGATGGCCGCCCGGCTCCGGAAGTTGAAGTACGCCGTGCGGAACCCGACCGCGATGCAGTCGTGGGTGTCGAACGCCGCCGCCAGCAGCAGCAGCTTCGCCTCGGTGTTCAGGGCCGTGCGCTGCACGGATCGGGCATACCAGGTGTGACCGATCTCCAGGCGACGGTGGGCGGCCTCGGCGTTCATGTAGCTGGTCATGCCCACAATGCGTCCCGCGGCGTCCAGCACGGTGAACGGCACCATCCGCCCCTGTTCCTGCATGCTCAGGCGCCAGGCGATCTCACGCGCCATGCCCTCGGGGTGGGGAACAGCGGCGAACCACGTGTCCCAGACGTCGCCGTCGCGCACCGCGGTGATCAGGTCGTCCTCGTGCTGCGCGTCCAGCGGGATGAGCCGCACGTGCGACCCCACGGCCTCGAATGGAGGGATCCATGCTTCCTCCCCCGTCCCCGCGCCCGTCATGCCGCCGCCTCTCCTGCATCGGCGTGCACCGGGCGGGCGAGGTCGCAGGCCTCGATCGCGTCGATGACCCGCCGGGCATCCTCGGTGATCCGCGAGGGCAGCCCCGGCGCCGGCAGCATGTTGGTGAAGTAGTGCGCGCCCTCGGTCGGATTCCCGACGGCGCAGAGATTGGGCTGCGCCCGGCCGGTGCTGTCGATCAGTCGGCCGGCGGCATCGATGTCCCAGCCGCCAGGGTGGTAGTCGCCGTTGCGGAAGGGGCGCCCATGACCCCCGGCCAGGAGGCTCCGCGTCAGCGGCGCGTCGTCGCGCTCGGGGAGGAACGAATCGACCCGGGCGCCCACGACGACGTCGAACTCCGCTGAATCGTCCGGCCCCTGCAGCCGGAAGCACGCGGCATCCTCATCGAGCTCGACCGCGGCGTCTGCCGGGCCGAGGTCGAGGCGCCCGGCCGCCATCAGCGCACGCCACTCCCGCGCGCGCCGGGCGGGAGGGCCGGCGGACATGACGTGCAGCAGGGGTGCGTACACCTCGACGAACATGCGGTGCGAGGCGGCGTCGAGTCCGGAGTGCTCCACGCACTCGCGGATCTCGTTGCGCAGGTCCCGGATGGCATCGGTGGCCGCTTTGAGCGGATCGGACATGTTCCCCGCCTCGGCGCGCTCCTCATCCTCGCGGAAGAACGCGTGCAGGGCGGCCGCACGCTCGATCGCAGACCCCGTCTCCTTCTCGTCGGGCGACTGCAGCAGCGCGGACAGCGCTGCGATGGAGGCGGCGGGATCGATGCGCTGGGCGGCCGCCGTCATCTCGGCGACGAGCAGCGGAACGTGGTCGACGGCGAAGTCGCGGGGGCCCGCGGCGCGCAGCGCATGGATGCGGTCGACATCCAGCCGCGCCGGACGATGCACGTCCCGGGGCGTCTTCTCGTTGCGCGCGCGCGGCCAGAAGCTGCGTCCGTGCCGCGACCACACGGTCAGCCGCGGCTCACGGCCCGATGCGCGATAGGCGAACGTCTCCCCGGAGCCGGTGAAGCCGCCGCCTCGGCCCACCGTGAGCATCAGCACGACGTCGATGGCGGCAAGACCCATTCCGCGCACCGCGACACGTGCGCCGGGGGCGATCGACGACAGCTGCTCGAGCGGGTAGCAGCTGCGGAAATGGGCCAGCGCCGGGTTGCGCTCTCGCTGGGATGCCACGAACGCCTCCGCCGCGTCATCGGCCTCCGAGGGTGCCAGCGTGCCGTGCCCGGTCGCCAGGACCACGAAATCCGCCCGGACGGGCGTGCCGTGCGAGAGCTCGAGCTCCCACGAGCCGTCGGGCTGCGGCGTGATGCCCACGGCTCGTGCGCGGTGCTCGATGATCTCGACGCCGTCGGGCATGCCCGCGCTCAGTCGTGCATAGGCGTCCCGCAGGTATCCGCCCAGCATCCGGCGCGGCAGGTATGCATCGCGCGCGACGCCCGCCCACTCGGCCAGGGTGGGACCGGGGACGCAGGCGCCGGATGCCGCCGGATCGCCGCCTCGGAACATCGAGATCTGCCCGGCGACGGTGTTCAGCAGCAGCTCGTCGTGCTGCTCCTCCCGATGCACGCCGACACCCATCGGCCCCGGATCGATGAGGTGCACGCACAGCCTCCGACCGCCCATCGTGGCCGCGATCCGCTCGATGATGCTCAGCCCGCGCGGACCCGCCCCGACGACAGCGATCGATGAGATCACCCGGGGCTCCTGTTCTGTCGATCGGCGGACACCCCCAGTGAACACCATCCGGGACTGTTCGACGTGCACTACGCTGACGTTCGGAATCTTAGGGGGAGAATCCGATGTGAGGAGGCGCCGATGGCGCCGCAGTATCTGGTGACCCGGCCGCTCATGCCGCCGCTGGAGA
>DASSYC010000206.1:0-5710 GCA_035703465.1 Microbacterium sp.
TCGTGGCAGTGGCGCACCGACTGGCAGAGCATCTCGTACGCGCTGGAGCACACCGGCACGGCCTTCGACGTCGCCCTGGGCGACGACGGCATCGTGCGGATCACCGGGAGGGATGCCGCGGTCCCCGGCACCGAGGACGTCGCGCTCGTCTCGGTGACCAGCCACCCCGGCGTGGCACCGGCCCGCCTCATCCTGCGCGTGGGCGCCGCCCCCAGCGCGCTCCCTCGCGGTGGGACGGTCGCCGAGCAGTGCTCGCAGGCGGCGGGCTCGTCGTGCACGATCGACGTGGTCGGCGCGTCCGGCGAGGTGAACCCGCTGCCGCGCACTCCGCTGGAGGTGGTGGACGTGCGCGCCACCGGCTCGTGCCCCGGTGTGACCTACGCCCGCGGGTCGGCGACGACGGTGGTCGCATCCTGGACGGCGGATGCCGCAGGGGCGACGTGCACCGCCGCGTTCACGCTGCGCGACGCGCAGGGCCGGCACACCAGCGCCGACCGCGACGGGTCGCTGCTTCTCGACCTGCAGGGCTACCCGAAGGCGCCCGCGGCCCTGGTGCAGGCGGCCTACGACGATGGGCAGGTCACCCTGCGCGTCGACCCGGGCGAGGCGCGCGCCGCCTACCCCGCGCTCACCGGGTTCACGGTGCGTCACGGCGGCGCCGTGGTGGCCACCTGCGCACCCGACGGCACGTGCCCGCCGATCGCGGCGCCCAACGGCGAGGCGCGGGACTACGAGGCGTGGGCGGTGAACCGGGTGGGCCCGTCGCGTGGCTCGGTGCGCACGGTCGCGTGGGCGTACGACCCGCCGCCGGCGCCCGGCGCCGTGACCGCCGAGCCCGTCGTCACCGGCGGCGAGGGGAACATCGTGTCGCTGCGGGTCACCGGCATCGACACCGCCGACGTCGGCCGGCTCGAGATCACCAGCCCGGCCGGTGAGACCCATTCGGTGCGCATCCGGCGCTCCGACACAGAGGTGACCGTGCCGCAGTACGTCGTCGGGTCGAACAGCGTCAGCGCCATCACCGTCACCCCCTACTCCCGGTACGAGATGCCGCCCGGATTCGACGGCGCCACTTCCGGCAGCGCGGTCGTCGTGCACGCGAACGGCATCGGCGCTCCGCTTGACGCGACGCTGCAGCTGAGCGCGACCGCCGACGGCGACGGCACTGGGACCGGCACCGTGACCGTCGCCGCCGTCGGCAGCGCGCAGCCGGGCGGAGACGGGTCGCAGCTGCGATACGGGTTCGCCCGGTCGGGGTCGCGCTGCACCGTCACCGAGAGCGGCAACACCGCGACCTTCGAGGGGCTGGCCGACGGGGAGGAGTACGCGTTCGACCTGTGCGTCGAGTCCTGGTACCGGGGTGCCGTCTTCGGTCGCACCGTGACGACCGCAACCGTGCGGGCCGCGCAGAGCCCCGACGCACCCCAGGGGTTCACGTTCTCCGTGGACGCGAGACCGCTGCTGGGCGATGACCGCCTGTCGGCGTCGTGGATCATCCGCGATGTGCCGACGTCGACCGAGACCCCGCCGCGCCGCAACATCGCGGTGTTCACCGGCATCCAGCCCGCCGCCACCCCGATGACGAGCGTGTTCGGCCGCGACCCCGGCATCCGCGTCTCCTACCAGCACGAGCGCTGGGGCACGCGCACCGCCGACGCGCCGGTGACCGCCCGGGCCGGCAGCGCGCCCTACCAGGTCCGGGCGACCTGGCGGCCCGCGGCCTGCGTCGGCGGCTCGGACCTGCAGCTGACGTGGGACTCGTCGGCCGGTCCGGGCGGCGCCAAGGCGGCGGTGTCCTTCGACCGCAGCCGGCTCGAGTACCGCGACGCCGCCGGCGCCGTCCTCGCCCACGCCGACTCCTGGCTGGTCCCGGTCGGGGCAGTGAGCGTGTCCGGCATCGGGGTCACGGTCAGCTGGGGCGCGATGAGCTGGGGGCTCGGCGACGCCGCGCAGTCCTTCTCCGCCACGTGCGACCCGAACCTCCCCCCGGAACAGGACTGAGGACGAGATGACCATCACGCAGGAGCAGGCGACCTGGTTCGCCGAGACCTTCACTCAGCTCGCCGACAACGTCGCGCAGGCGGTGCTCGGCAAGCGCCACGTCATCGAGCTGGTGCTCACGGCGATGATCAGCGAGGGTCACGTGCTGCTGGAGGACGTGCCCGGCACCGGGAAGACGTCGCTGGCGCGGGCCCTGGCCCAGTCGGTGCAGGGCACGAACACCCGCATCCAGTTCACGCCCGACCTGCTGCCCGGCGACATCACCGGCATCACCGTCTACGACCAGAAGACCGGGTCGTTCGAATTCCACGCCGGCCCCGTGTTCGCCAACATCGTGCTCGCCGACGAGATCAACCGCGCCAGCCCCAAGACGCAGTCGGCGCTGCTGGAGGTCATGGAGGAGGGCAAGGTCACCATCGACGGCGTCACCCGGCCGGTGGGCGTGCCCTTCCTCGTGCTGGCCACCCAGAACCCCATCGAGCAGGCCGGAACGTACCGTCTGCCCGAGGCGCAGCTGGACCGCTTCCTGATGAAGACGTCGCTGGGCTACCCCGACCACGCCGCGACCCTGCGCATCCTCGACGGCGCCCCCGTGCCCATCGGCGAGCTCACTCCGATCGTCGCGCCGCAGGCGCTCATCGGCATGGCCGACCTCGCCCGCGACGTGTACGTCAACGCGCTCGTGCTCGACTACATCGCCCGGATCGTGGATGCCACGCGCACCGCCGACCAGGTGCGGCTGGGCGTCAGCATCCGCGGCGCCCTCGCGCTCACCCGCGCCACCCGCACCCGCGCCGTCTCGCAGGGGCGCACCTACGCGACGCCCGACGACGTGAAGACCCTCGCCGTGCCGGTGCTCGCGCACCGCCTGATCCTGCACCCCGAGGCCGAGTTCGACGGCGTCACCCCCGAGGCGGTCGTCGGCCAGGTGCTGCTGGACGTCCTGCCTCCCACCCAGCGCGAGGCCCTCTGACGGAGCACCCATGAGCACCGGAACCTCGACCCCCGTGACCGACGTCGTCACCGACAGCGGTGCGACCGCGCACACGCGTGTCACGACGGTGCGCCGCGGCGCGCTGGTGTCGACGGTGCTCGCAACCATGTCGGGTGCGCGCCGGGTGCGCCACGCCGCGGTCACCGCGTGGCGGTGGCTGACCGAGACGGTGACCCCGGCGGGCCGGCTCGCCCTGGCGGCGGCCACCGTGGGGTTCGGCATCGGGTGGGCGTTCGGGTGGATCGAGTGGATGCTGGCGGGCGCGGCATCCCTTCTTCTTCTGATCCTGAGCCTGCCGTTCCTGTTCGGTGCACGCGCCTATGACGTCACCGTGCACCTCGCCCACGAGCGCGTGGTGGCCGGGGGCGAAGTGGCCGGGCGCATCGAGATCCGCAATCGCGGCACCCGCGCGGCGCTGCCCGGCCGCATCGACCTGCCGGTCGGCGACGGCCTCGTCGAGCTGGGCGTCCCGCTGCTGCGCGGCGGCGGCTCGACCTCGCAGCCGGTGACCATCCCCACGCCGCGACGCGGCATCATCCCGGTCGGCCCGCCCACCGCCGTGCGCACCGACCCCGTCGGGCTGCTGCGCCGCGAGCACGCGTGGGACGACGTGCACCGGCTGTACGTGCACCCGCGCACCGTCGCCGTGCCGTCCACCAGCGCCGGGCTGATCCGCGACCTCGAGGGCCGGCCCAGCCGGCGGCTCGTCGATGCCGACATGTCGTTCCATGCCATTCGGGAGTATGCGCCCGGCGACGCGCGGCGCCAGATCCACTGGAAATCGACCGCCAAGACCGGTCGGCTCATGGTGCGCCAGTTCGAGGAGACCCGCCGCTCGCGCATGGCGATCGTGCTGAGCCTGGCCGAGGCCGACTACGCCGATGCCGACGAGTTCGAACTCGCCGTCGGCTGCGCCGCCTCGCTCGGCGTGCAGGGCGCCCGCGACGGGCGCGACCTCGAGATCGTCACCGGCCGCGAGATCCCCCGCGTGGTGCGCGGTCGGCTGCGGGCGATCCAGACCCTGTCGGCCCCGTCGCCGCGGGCCCTGCTCGACGGGTTCGCCGGCCTGGACTCGCTCGAGCACACCATGCCCCTCGAGGAGGTGTGCCGGCTCACCGTGGAGGCGTCGCAGGCGCTGTCGGTCGCGTTCGTGGTGTGCGGGTCGCAGGTGCCGCTGTCACGCCTGCGGCAGGCGGCGCTCGCGTTCTCCGAGGACACCGCCGTCATCACCGTGCTGTGCGACGAGCGGGCCCATCCGCGGCTGCGCCCCCTGGGCTCGCTCACCCTGCTGACCGTCGGGCTGCTCGAAGACCTCGCCGGCCTGCTGCTGCGAGGGGCGCAGTCATGAGCGGGGCACGGGACGGCCGGATGCCGCGGACCCCCCGCGTCGCGGCGGTGCTGTACGTGCTCGCGATGGCGGCGCTGGCGGGGCTGGCCGCGTGGCCGATCTACCGCAGCGCCGACTTCATCGTGGTCGCCGCGATCGCTGTCACGCTGGGGGTCGCGATCGCGTTCGCCGCGACCCGGTGGCGCTGGCCCGGCTGGGCCACCGCGGCGGTGACCGCGGGCGCGTTCCTGGTCGCGGGGGTGGGCCTGGCCGTGCCGGCCCGCCGCGGCGACCCGGCCCAGCTGCCGGCCGCGCTGGTGGATGTCCTGGCCGGCGCCGTGACCGGGTTCAAGGACCTGGTCACCGTCGACCTGCCCGTCGGCGGCTATCGCAACCTGCTCGTGCCCGCGCTCGCGGTGTTCCTGCTCGGAACGCTCGCGGCGCTGCTGCTGTCGTGGCGGGGGGCGCAGGTGGCGATCCTCGGGGCCCTCGCCGCGCTGGCGATGGTCTGGTTCGGGCTGCTGTTCGGGCAGGCGGTCACCAGTGCGCCGGTCGTGGCGGGCCCGTTGGTCATCCCGGCGCCGCGCGAGCTGCTGGTCGGTGCGCTGAGCCTGGTGCTCTCGCTCGCCTGGCTGGCGTGGCTGACCGGCCACGAACGGCAGCAGGCGCTGCGCCGTGCCGCGGGCGCACAGGGCCTTCGGGTGTCGCGGCAGCGCACGTCATCCGAGACCCGGCGCGGCCTGCTCGCGGCGGGAATGGTCGCCGTCGCCGTGGTCGCCGGCGGGATCGCCGCCCCGGCGCTGGCCGGCGACCGCGGGCGCGAGGTGCTGCGCTCGGAGATCGGACCTGAGCTGGACATCGTCCGCGCCGAGGTGCCGCTGTCGAGCTATCGCGCCGCGTTCGCCGACGAGCGCTACGACGAGGTGCTCTTCCGCGTCACGGCCGAACAGGGCCCGCTGCCCGATCGAATCCGTCTCGCGGTGATGACCGCGTACGACGGCCGGGTGTTCCGCGTGCTCGATGCCTCATCGAGCGTGGGTGAGGCCCGCTTCGTGCGGGTGCCCGGCGTTCTGGATGCCGGGGAGGGCGAGCGCTCAACGCTGCGCATCGACATCGAGGGCCTGGACGGCATCTGGCTGCCGGTCTTCGGCCGGCTCTCCCAGGTCGCGTTCGGCGGCGCTTCGGCCGCGCTGCTGGAGAACGGCTTCTACTACAGCGCCACCGGCTCGGCTGCCGTCGAGACCGCTCGCGGCGGCGTGCGGCAAGGCGACGAGTACACCGTCACCGCCGTCGTACCGCCCGAGCCCGCGCTCCGCGCGATCACCGCGCCGGGCGCACCCGAGGCATCCGTCGCCGCTCCCGAGAGCCTCACCCGCTGGATCGCCGCG
>DASSYC010000093.1:0-3388 GCA_035703465.1 Microbacterium sp.
AGCGCGCGCTCGCGGGTGTCCGGCCCCATCCACTCCAGGCCGGTGATGCTCTGCCGGTACGCCTCGATGAGGTTGGCGACGAGCTCGTCGATCGCCGCCTTGGCGGCGGGCGGGAAGTGGCGCTCCACGTAGACGCGGCCGATCGCCTCGCCCAGGGCCGCCTCGGCCAGGCCCACCCCTCGCTTCCACCGCTCGCGGATCACCGGCACGCCGGTGAGCTGGGTGCCGTAGAACGCGAAGTTCTCATCCACGAAGTCGTCGGAGAGGAATGCGGCCGCCGCGTGCACGACGCTGAAGCGCAGCCACGCCTTCCAGTCCTCGAGGCGCTCTTCGGTCAGCAGCGCGCCGAGGCCCTCGACGAAGCTCGGCTGGTAGACGACGACCTCCGCGAATGCGTCGGGGTGGTGGGGGGCGACGCCCTCGCGCCACGGCGCGAGGTCGACCCCTGACAGCTGCTGCACCTCGTCCCACGACCTCAGGTTGTACGTGGCCACCGCATCCCGGCTGCGCACGTTGTCCCAGTGGTGGGTGGCAAGCTCGGTCTCCAGCGCGACGATGCGGTCGGCCTGGGCTGAGGCGTCGGCGATGCCGGCCAGCTCCAGCATCCGCTCGATATGCGCGCGGAACGCGGTGCGCGTCTCGGCGAACCCGTCGAGGCGGTAGTAGGACTCGTCGGGCAGCGACAGGCCGCTCTGCACCAGGAAGGGCACGTAGCGGCTGGGGTCGCCGGGGTCCGGCTCGACGTAGAGGGCGATGATGCCGCCCGCACCGTCGCGCTCCAGCTCTCCGACCGTGCGCAGCAGCTCCGGGATCGACGAGATCGCATCGACCCGCGCCAGCTGGTCGACCAGCGGTGCCGCAGCGAGCTCGGCGGCGCGATCGGTGTCCATGAAGCTCGTGTAGAGGTCGCCGATCTTGCGCGCCTCGGTGCCGGGCTCGGCGCCCTGCGACTCCTCGACGATGGCGCGCACGTCCTTCTCGGCCTGCTCGGCGATGAGGTGGAAGGCGCCCCAGCGCGCCTTGTCTTCGGGAATCTCGGTGCGCTCCAGCCAGTTGCCGTTGACGTAGCGGAACAGATCATCTTGAGGCCGGATCGTCGCGCTCAGGTCGTCGAGCGCGAGACCGGAGCGGGGGGCATCCGTCATGTCATCCAGGATAGGCGTCCCGGCGCGCCGCGGAGACCCCCTGCGACGGCCGTAGGCTCGTACGGTGGCCGCCCCCGACACCCTGAACCGCGACATCCTGCGGCTCGCGGTGCCGGCACTGGGCGCACTCGTGGCCGAGCCGCTGTTCCTCATCGTCGACTCGGCGCTGGTCGGCCACCTCGGGGTGGCGCCGCTCGCGGGGCTGGGGATCGCGGGCGCCGTGCTGCAGACGATCGTCGGGCTCATGGTCTTCCTCGCCTACTCGACGACGCCGGCGGTCGCGCGCCGGTTCGGCGCAGGCGACAAGACGGATGCCGTCTCGGTCGGCATCGACGGGCTGTGGCTTGCCCTCGGCATGGGCGCCGTGCTCGCCGTCGTCGGCTACCTGTCGACGCCGTTCCTGGTGGGGCTGTTCGGCGCCGGCCCAGAGGTCGCCGAGCAGGCTGAGATCTACCTCGGCATCTCTATGTGGGGCCTTCCCGCCATGCTGATCGTGTTCGCCGCGACCGGGCTGCTGCGCGGCATGCAGGACACGGTGACGCCGCTCTGGATCGCCGGGATCGGCTTCACCGCCAATGCGCTGCTGAACTGGCTGTTCATCTACGGGCTGGGCTGGGGGATCGCGGGTTCGGCCGCCGGCACCGTCGTCGCCCAGTGGGGCATGGTGCTGGCCTACGTGATCGTGGTGGGCCGGCTGGCGCGCCGGCACCAGGCATCCATGCGGCCGCACCGGGAGGGGGTGCGCGGGTCGGCGAAGCTCGGCGGCTGGCTGTTCCTGCGCACCGTCTCGCTGCGCATGGCGCTGCTGGCGACCGTGGGCGTGGCAACCGGGCTGGGTGAGCACGAGCTGGCCGGCTGGCAGGTCGTGTACACCATCTTCTCGGCGGCGGCGTTCGCCCTCGATGCCCTGGCGATCGCCGCGCAGGCCCTCATCGGCAAAGGACTGGGCGCGGGCGATGCCGAAGAGGTGCGGCTCGTGCTGCGTCGCACGCTGGCGTGGGGCACCTGGTTCGGGGTGGTCTTGGGCGTGATCATCGGAGCGAGCTCCGGGGTGACCGGGCTGCTGTTCACCGGGGACGCCGCACTCGCAGCGCTGATCCAGCCGGCGCTGATCGTGCTCGCCGTCGCCCAGCCGGTGTGCGGGGCGGTGTTCGTGCTCGACGGCGTGCTGATGGGAGCCGGCGACGGCCGCTACCTCGCGATCATAGGAGCCTTGAACCTCGTGGTGTTCCTGCCCGTGCTCGTGGTGATCGGCGTGCTGCACCCCGTGGGCGCGTGGGGCCTGGCCTGGGTGTCGGCGGCGTTCTTCGGCGTGTACATGCTCTCGCGGTTCGCCGGGCTCGGCTGGCGGGTGCACGGGGCGCGCTGGATGACGGCCGGGGCGTGAAGCCCGTGCGTCCGCGTCTCCACAGAACGGCGGCGGCACGTACGCTTCCACACTCGGAGGTCGGAGACCCCGACCCGGTCGGGCACTCTGGCATTGTCGACGGACACCGGCGACAATGAGGGAGTGCTGACCATGACCGAACCGCAGGTGTGGACGGTGATCGTCGTGTTCTCGACGCTCATGTTCGGCATGCTCACGATCGTGTCGACGCTGTTCGTCCGCGTCTTGCGCAGCGAGATCGGCAGCGTGCGCAGCGAGATCATCGGGATCCACCGGCGCATCGACAACCTCGACCGTGACGTCCAGGCGCTCATGCGCCACACCTTCGGCATCGACCGCGACTGAGACCGCTCACGCCCAGCGGCGGCACCACTCGTACATGACGACCGCCGCGGCGGCGCCGGCGTTGATCGACCGCGTCGAGCCGTACTGCGTGATCTCGACGACGATCTGGGCTGCGGCGAGCGCCTCCGGCGACAGACCCGGCCCCTCCTGGCCGAACAGCAGGATGCAGCGCTCGGGCAGCTCCGCTCTATCGACCGGCACCGACCCCGCGACGTTGTCGACCGCGACGATCGGCAGGTCGCGGTCGGCCGCCCAGGCGACCAGGTCGGCGATGTCGTCGTGGTTCAGGACGTGCTGGTACCGGTCGGTGACCATCGCGCCGCGCTTGTTCCAGCGGCGCCGGCCGACGATGTGCACCGTCTCGGCGAGGAAGGCGTTGGCGCTGCGCACGATCGAGCCGATGTTCATGTCGTGTTGCCAGTTCTCGATGGCGACGTGAAAGGGATGCCGGCGGGCATCCAGATCGGCGACGATCGCGTCCATCGTCCAGTACCGGTACTCGTCGACGACG
>DASSYC010000186.1:0-6551 GCA_035703465.1 Microbacterium sp.
CGCCGCTTCGGCCCTGCGCCGCGGCGACGTGGCGGCTGCCGCGGCTGCCGTGCCCGCGATCGCGACCGGCGCCGCCGTCGCCGACGACATGACCCAGCTGATGGGGGTGGGCGGCGAAGACACCACCCGCATCATGCCGACCGCCACCGCGACCACCGCCACCGCCACCGAGGCGCCCGCCAAGCGCAAGCGCAGCCCGTGGACGTGGCCGCTCATCGCGCTGATCGTGCTGCTGCTGCTCGTGCTCGGCGGCACGCTGTGGGCGCTGTTCGCCAATCAGGGCGGCGGACCTGCGCCGACCACGAGCTCTGCGACCCCCACCCCGACGTCGACGACGCCCACGCCGACTCCCACCGAGGACCGCGTCAACGTCGGCGACCTGGGCCTGATCGGCATGACCTGCGACCAAGCGCGCACCGTGCTGCAGGAGAACGATCTCGTCGCCTCGTGCGTGGAGGGCAACGCCGCCGAGTCCGCCGATCAGGAGGGTCAGATCTACTCGGTCGACCCGACGGGTCGCGTGCCTGCCGGCACCGAGATCACCGCGACCTACTATGGGCCGCCGGTCTCGATCGGCGCACCGCAGAGCGCTCCGAACGTGACCGTGGCCGGCAACCCCGCCAGCCAGGTCGAGCAGGGCTCGACGGTGCAGCTGAACTGGGCGAGCTTCACCTGCCCGTCTGGCACCGGCGTGCTCAGCGCCTACACGGTGACGATCAAGGGCGCCGAGTTCGCCGCTGGGGGTGCCGAGCGCAGCTTCGAGCCCAGCGTCCGCCAGGCCGACATCGTCGTCAACGGCGCGGTGGGCTCCACCGTCAGCGCCACGTACACGGCCACCTGCGGCGGAAACGAGTCCGGATCGTCGCCGCCGATGGACGTCGCGATCGTCGCCGCCGCGGACAGCGGCGAAGGCGACGGCTGACCCCGGGGCGACGCCATCCGTCGGCTAGGCTGACACCGTTCCAGGGGGAGTGTCCGTGACGAATGAGGCGCGCGTGCTGTCGGGGCGCTATCGCGTCGACGAGCTGATCGGCCGCGGCGGGATGGCGACCGTATACCGCGGCTACGACCTCACGCTGGGCCGCGCAGTCGCCATCAAGGTCCTCCGGCGCGACCTCGCCCGCGACAGCACGTTCCGCACCCGCTTCCGCCTCGAGGCCCAGGCCGCCTCGCGCATGGCCAACCCCACGATCGTGCGCGTCTACGACGCGGGCGAGGACACCGAGACGGATGCCGACGGCTCGACGCACCCCGTCCCGTTCATCGTGATGGAACTCGTCCACGGATCGCTGCTGAAAGACGTCATCTCCGCGGGACCCGTGCCGGTGCGGGATGCCGTGCGGTACGTCGACGGCATCCTGGAGGCACTGGAGTACTCGCACCGCGCGGGCGTGGTGCACCGCGACATCAAGCCCGGCAACGTCATGGTGACCTCTGCCGGCCAGGTCAAGGTGATGGACTTCGGCATCGCCCGGGCGGTCTCGGATTCGTCGTCGACGGTCGCCGAGACGACGGCGATCCTCGGCACCGCCTCGTACTTCTCGCCCGAGCAGGCCAAGGGCGAGCCCGTCGACGGGCGCGCCGACCTGTACTCCACCGGCGTCGTGCTCTACGAGCTGCTCACCGGGCGCCCGCCGTTCCGCGGCGAGACGCCGGTTGCCGTCGCCTATCAGCACGTGAGCGAGACGCCGGTGCCCCCCTCGGAGGTCAACCCGCAGGTGCCCCGCGCGCTGGACGCCCTGGTGCTGCGGGCCCTCGCGAAGGATCCGTTCCAGCGCTTCCAGGACGCGGTGCAGTTCCGCGAGGCGCTGGATGCCACCGTCGACGGGCGATCGCCGTCCAAGCGCGCGGTCGGGGCTCTGACGAGCGAGCTGTACGGCCCGAATCCGCGGCAGGCCGCCGAGACCGCGCGCACCCTGCGGCAGCTGAGCACCGACACGACCATGAAGCGCACGCAGTCCGGTCCTCCGGTCGCGTGGATCTGGACGAGTGTCGCCATCCTCGCCGTGCTCATCCTCTCGGTCGTCTTCTTCGTGATCTCCATCCAGCCCGATGCGGGCCTGCCCGCCAACTCCCGCGTGGTGCCCGATGTCTCGGACCGCACCTACGACGACGCGAACGAGATGCTGCAGGCCGAAGACCTCATCCCCTACCGCGTCGACCAGCCGAACGCGACCGTCGAGGAGGGCCGGGTCATCCGCACCGATCCCGAGGCGGGTGCGACGGTCACACCCGAGCAGCGCATCACCGTCTACGTGTCCGAGGGCGCCGAGACCGTCGCCGTGCCCGCCATCGTGGGGGCCGCGCAGGCCGACGCCGCAGCGTCGCTGGAGGCCGCGGGACTCACGCTCGGCGTGGTGGCACAGCGCAACGATCCCGACCTGGCCGCCGGCATCGTCATCTCCGCCGATCCGGCCGAGGGCACCAAACTGCCCCTCGGCGCCGCGGTCGACCTCGTTGTGGCCACCGGCCGCGTCGTCATCAAGGACTACACCGGCTTCACCCTGCAGGCCGCGACCGAAGAGCTGGAGGGCCCGGCCTCGCGGCTGACCGTCGAGCGCGTCGACGATCCCTCCTGTCCGGCCGTCGACCCGCCGACGGTCATCGCGCAGTCGATCCCGCCCGGCGAGGCACCCGTGCACGCGACTGTGCAGCTGACGGTCTGCTCGGGCTGAGCGCGGCGCGCTGCGCGGCGCGGTCCGGCCGGTCCGGCGCGTTCGGCGCTCGTCCGGCCCGTTCGGCGCTCGTCCGGCCCGTTCACAACAGAGGAGATGGTCACAAGAGAGGATGCTTCGCAGGCATCCCGTCCTCTGTTGTCATCATCTCCTCGCGAGTGAACGGGCCTGCGGGGATCGGAGGCGCGGGCAAGGTCGCAGCGGCGCGGGCAGGGCCGCAGCAGCGGGGCTCAGGGCCGCAGCGACGCGGCCGCGGCGATGGCCTGCGGCATCCCCGCGCCGGCCAGCCAGTTCGCCAGCAGCCGGTACCCGCCCTCGGTGAGCACGCTCTCCGGGTGGAACTGCACGCCGACGATGGGCAGCGTGCGGTGAGCGACGCCCATGATCACGCCGCTGTCGGTGCGACTGGTCACCCGCAGCTCGCCGGGCAGCGTCTCGGGCACGATCGCCAGGGAGTGATAGCGACCCGCGGTGAACGGGTCGGGCAGCCCGTCGTACAGCGGCGACCCGTCATGATGCACCTGCGAGACCATGCCGTGCATGAGCTCCGGGGCGTGATCGACGCGAGCGCCGAAGGCGGCGGCGATGGCCTGGTGACCCAAGCAGACTCCGACCAGCGGCACGCGGGCCCGGGCCGCCGCCCGCACGATGTCGACCGAGGCCCCCGCATCCTCGGGCGCACCCGGACCCGGCGAGATCATCACGGCGTCGAAGCCGGAGATCGCGCTTTCCGGGCCGGTCCAGGCTGCCGGGGCATCCCGGGTCTCATCGGCCTCCACCATCTCGGCCTCCGCGCCCAGCTCGCGCAGGTAGCCCACCAGGGTGTGCACGAAGCTGTCGTGGTTGTCGACGACGAGCACCCGGGTCATCCGACCGTGACCTCCTGCGGATTCACGAACTGGCCCACCCAGGGGAAGACGTACCAGAACAGGCCATAGAGCACGGCCGCAACGAGGACGAGCAGGATCAGCACCCGCACCCACCAAGGTCCGGGCAGGACCCGCCACAGCGCGGCGTACATCAGGCGTCTCCGACCGGGGCGAGTGACGCTGGCGGGCCGGCCGCGCGCGGCTGGAACGAGTCGAAGACCCCGTAGGCGATGATGCGCTCGGCGTTGGAGTACCGCGGGGAGCAGCTCGTGAGCGTGATGTAGCGATCGGCGCCGGCCTCACCGAGTGCCTGCGGCACCGGCAGCAGCACCTCCACGGCGTCAGGACGCACATACTCGAGCGTCCGGAACCGATAGGTGTACCAGCCTGCCGGCGTCTCGACCACGATCGCGTCCCCGATGCGAAGGTCGGCGATGCCGGCGAACGGCGCACCGTAGGTGGTGCGGTGCGCCGCGATGGCGAAGTTGCCGACCTCACCGGGCAGCTGGGTGTCGGGGTAGTACCCGATCATGCCCTCGTCGAGGATGCGTCCCTTGGCGACTCCTGCCGCGACGGTGCGCGCGTAGTCGCCGCCGAAGCGCGGCACGTGCAGCAGCGCGAACTCGTCGGCGAAGGCCGGCACCGGCACGACGGCCGGTTCGAGGGGCTCGGCGGGGTCTGCGGGGTCTGCGGGGTCTGCGGGCTCGGCCGGATCCAGTGGCGTCACGGGCTCGTCAGCCGCGGCGGCCCACTCCTGGGCGAGCTCGTGCCCCTGCGCGTCGGTCTGCGCGCCGATGATCCAGTCGCCCACCCACAGCTGCCAGGAGACGTAGAGCAGCACGACGACGCCGACGGTGATGAGCAGTTCGCCCAGCACGCCGGTCACCGCGCGGATGCCCCTGTTCACACGGGGAGTTTAGCCGCCCAGTCTGAGTGGACCCGTGGCCTAGACTGGACGCATGGCACGATCGAACAAGGGTGACGAGCCCATCGTCGAGGGTGAGCGCGAGGAAGCGCCGAACCCCGTGTGGTTCAAGCCCCTCATGGTCGGCTTCATGCTCCTGGGTCTGCTCTGGATCATCGTCTTCTATCTCAGCCTGCAGGCCTACCCGATCCCGGGCATCGGCGGGTGGAACCTCGCGATCGGCTTCGGCATCGCCTTCATCGGCTTCCTGATGACGACGCGCTGGCGGTAGCCGGCATCCCGGAAACTACACCCGTGTGATTCATCCCCAACTGGGGATGAACCTGTGGATAACTCTCCTTCCACCGTCTTCGACCCTCTTCCACCGGGCCAAAAGTCGGGTCCGTAACGTGACACACCGACGGTTCTGTGGTCTTACCGGGGTGTCGTCGTCACCGACCCGACTTTTGGCTCGGGGAATCGGGCCCACGGGGAAACGGGTCTGGGCCGAGGCCGGGGCCTGGGTCGGGGTTGGGGTCAGACGTAGAAGATCACGGGGATGATCAGGAGGGCCAAGAGGACGATCGTCACTCCGACCAGCAGCCACAGCTGAAGCCGCTGCTGCCGGCGCGCGCGCGTGCGGGCGAAGATGAAGCCGAGCGCGGCGCCCACGATGAACCCGCCCAGGTGCGCCTGCCACGAGATCGCGATCGCGGCGAGCGAGCCTCCGATGAGGCCGAAGATGAACGGCAGGGCGAAGTTGATCGCGATGATGATGGCGATGCCGGTGACGTTCGCCCCGATGTGCCGGCCGATGATCAGCAGGGCGCCGAAGAGGCCGAAGATGGCTCCGGATGCCCCCACCACCCAGGTCCCGGGTGCCAGCAGCGCCACGGCGACCGAGCCGCCCAGCCCGCTGATCAGGTAGAGCGCGAGGAACCGCCATCGGCCCAGCAGCGGTTCGAGGCTGCGCCCGATCAGGTACAGGGCCAGCATGTTCAGGCCCATGTGCCAGAAGCTGCCGTGCACGAGCAGCACCGTGAACAGCCGCCACGGCTCGAACGAGATCGACGGGATCAGCAGCGCGCTGTTGAGCGCGAACCATTGCTGCACCGGCGAGCCGGGGATCAGCTGCGTGAGATAGACGACGGCCGTGATGCCCATCACCCAGTAGGTCACCAGGGGCCGGGTGTCGCGGACGATCGACATCGTCGAACCGCGAGGGCGGGCGGCGCGCGCGACACGGGGCATCGCCTTCTGCTGCTCTCGTATGCACTCGGGACAGATCACGCCCACCGGCGCCTGCGTCTGGCACTCGCCGCAGATGGTGCGCCCGCACCGCTGGCACAGCGCGAAGCTCTGCCGGTCGGGATGCCGGTAGCAGTAGTTGTCGGGGTTCTTCGCGAACTCGGCTGATGTCATGAAAGGGCGGAGCTCATCGGCGGCTCGGCGTCATCGGACTCAGGCGCCGGCGATGTCGATGGAGCTGATCACAACCGGGTCGACGGGCCGGTCGCCGGCACCGGTCGGCACGGCCGCGATCGCGTCGACGACCGCGCGCGAGTCGGCGTCGGCGACCTCGCCGAAGATCGTGTGCTTGCCGTTGAGCCACGGCGTCGGGTCGGTGGTGATGAAGAACTGCGAGCCGTTGGTGCCCTCGGCCGCGCCGGTGATGGCGTTGCGGCGCAGACCGGCGTTGGCCATGGCGAGCAGGTAGGGCGAGCCGAAGCTCAGCTCGGGGTGGATCTCGTCGTTGAAGCTGTAGCCGGGACCGCCGGTGCCCTGGCCGAGCGGGTCGCCGCCCTGGATCATGAACCCCGGGATGATGCGGTGGAAGATCACGTCCTGATACAGCGCGCCCTCTCCGGGCTTGCCGGTGGCCGGGTCGGTCCACTCCCCGCTGCCGTCGGCGAGGCCGGTGAAATTCTGCACCGTGCGTGGTGCGTGATCTCCGAAGAGGTTGACGACGATGTCGCCGTGGTTGGTGTGCAGGGTCGCGACCGCGGTGGGAACTGGCATGTGTACATTCTCTCAGAGTTCGGTGCAACCCCTCGCGGGTTCAGATCCGTCTGGCAAGATGGGTGATCTACCGATCCCACCGAC
>DASSYC010000052.1:0-3813 GCA_035703465.1 Microbacterium sp.
CAGACCTCCACGCCCGGCAGCCGGTTGACCAGCTTGAGCGCGCGCACCAGCTCCCCCACCGCGCCATCGCCCTGCACCCGCGCGCCGACCACCAGGACGCGCACCCCGGGCCAACGCCGGCGGCCCACGGTGATGATGTCCCGGACCGCCGCGCCGGCTGTGCTGGTCACCACCGCCAGCGTGCCAACGTACGCCGGCAGCGGCCGCTTGCGGGCGGGGTCGAAGAGGCCCTCGGCGGCGAGCTGGGAGCGCAGACGCTCGAGGCGCTCGAGCAGGTCGCCGAGGCCGACGTGCTTCATGTCGTAGACCTGCATCGAGAGCGTGCCGCCCTTGACCCACCAGCTCGGCTTCGCGAGCAGCACCGCGTGGTCGCCCTGCTTGAACTGCTCGGAGAGGCGTGCACGCACCGACGACCACATCGTGAACGAGACCGTGGCGTCGGTCTCGAGGTCCTTCAGCTTGCCGTAGACGTTGCCGCCCGAGACGCCCCACTGCGTGATCTCGCCCTCGACCCAGACCGTGCCGAGGCGGTCGAGGTAGTCCTTGAGCTTGCCGGACAGCGTGGAGACCGACCACGGCGTCTCGCGGGTCGTGGGGCCCTGAGCCATGCGCCTCCCAGCCGCTCGCCATCTGCGCCCGCGTAGGATGGCTGCCGTGACGAGCTTGACGGATGCCCCGCGGATCGACCTCGGCATGCCTCGGATCCCGAGCGTGCGCGGCCGGCTCAAGGATATCCCCGTCCCCGGACACAAGCGCGTGCTGCTGGCCGCGCCCCGCGGCTACTGCGCCGGCGTCGACCGGGCCGTGATCGCCGTCGAGAAGGCGCTGGAGCACTACGGCGCGCCCGTGTACGTGCGCAAGCAGATCGTGCACAACATCCACGTCGTCACCGAGCTCGAGAAGCAGGGCGCGGTGTTCGTCGAGGAGGTCGACGAGGTGCCCGAGGGCGCCCACGTCGTCTTCAGCGCGCACGGGGTCTCGCCGGCCGTCGTGCAGTCGGCATCCGATCGCGGCCTGCACGCCATCGACGCGACCTGCCCGCTCGTGACCAAGGTGCACCGTGAGGCGGTGCGCTTCGCGCGCGACGACTACGAGATCCTGCTCATCGGCCACGACGGCCACGAAGAGGTCGAGGGCACCGCCGGCCACGCCCCCGACCGCGTCACGATCGTCAACTCTCCCGCCGAGGCCGACACGGTCCAGGTGCGCGACCCGTCCAGGGTCGTGTGGCTCTCGCAGACCACGCTGTCGGTCGACGAGACGATGGAGACCGTGCGACGGCTGCGCGAGCGCTTCCCCGAACTGCACGACCCGCCGTCGGACGACATCTGCTACGCCACGCAGAACCGGCAGGTCGCGATCAAGAAGGTCGCCCGTGAGGCTGATCTGGTGATCGTGGTCGGCTCGGCGAACTCGTCCAACAGCGTGCGGCTGGTCGAGGTCGCGCTCGAGTACGGCGCGAAGGCGGCCTACCGCGTCGACTATGCCGACGAGGTGCAGCAGGAGTGGCTCGACGGCGTCGAGACCGTCGGAGTGACCAGCGGCGCCTCGGTGCCCGAGGTGCTCGTGCGCCGGGTGCTGACAGACCTCGCCGATGCCGGCTACCGTGACGTCGAAGAGGTGCGCACCGCCGAAGAGGACCTCATGTTCTCGCTTCCCAAGGAGCTCAGGCAGGATGCCGCGGGTCGCCGAGGCGGTCGGGTGCGGGCGTGACCGACCTCACCCCCGAGATCGGCCCGGACGGCCGGCCTCGTCCCCGCTACGGCGAGTACGCCACGCCCGAGGAGCAGCGCGCGCGCATCCAGCAGCCCGACGCCACCTTCGCGCTCGACGCGGGGGAGAAGATCGATCAGCCCGCTCCGGCGGCGCCGCCCCCCGCGGCACCGGCGACCCAGGTGCCGGCCGCGCGGCAGCCGGGCGCTGGAGCAGGGATGCCGGGCTCAGGGATGCCGGGATCGGCGCCCACGCGGCATCCCGTCGACCGCATCGTGACGATTGCGCTCCTCGCCTACGGGGCCATCAACGTGGTGTTCTCCGCGCTGTCGTTCTTCGACCTCGCAGCGCTGGCCACCCAGGCGCTGCGGATCCTCGGCTCCACGGCCGAGTTCACCAACGACGAGGCGGCGCGCGTCTGGGGGCCGATCGCGGCGGTCGTCCTCGTGATCGGCTATCTCGTGACCCTGCTGCTGTCGGTGCGACGGCTGCGCAGCGGCCGTCTCACCTGGTGGCTGCCGCTCGTCGGCGCTGCGGCGACCTACATCATCGTGTACATCTGCCTGGCGGTGCCGCTGCTGGGAGACCCGGCGTTCGTGGAGTACGCGACCACGCGCTGAGCGAGCAGGATCGCGGAGCGCTCAGCGTGAACCGCAGAGGCGCCGATCTCGTGTCATCGACGGGTGCGTCACGGATCCGCCCGTAGGCTGGCGGGATGCCTGAGCTTCTCGCCGTCTGCGTCGTGCGCCGTCTGCGTTCCGACGCGGGCCCGGTCGGGGTCACCGCGATCGACAAGGGCGCGGTCGACGGACCTGTGCGCATCGGAGAGTACGGCGCCCAGGCGGATGTGCAGGCCGACCGCAAGCACCACGGCGGCCCGGACAAGGCGCTGTACGCGTACGCCCAGGAGGACGCGGAGTTCTGGGAGCGCGAGCTGGGCCGTGAGCTGCCGGCCGGGTGGTTCGGCGAGAACCTGCGTGTGGCCGGGCTCGACGTGAACGCGGCACGCATCGGCGAGCGGTGGCGCATCGGCGACCGTGTCGAGGTCGAGGTGACCGCGCCTCGCACGCCGTGTCAGACCTTCGCACGGTGGGTGGGCGGCGAACAGGAGCGCGGCTGGGTCAAGCGCTTCTCGCGCGAGCGGCGCCTCGGCCCGTACCTGCGGGTCACCCAGCGCGGGCGCCTCCAGGCGGGCGATCCGATCGAGATCGTGCATCGTCCAGCAGACGCGCCGACGATCCTCGACGTGTACGGCGACCCGTTCTGACCAGGGGCTCGCTACGCGCCCAGTGACTTGCCGTGCGAGCCGAGCTGTCGCGTGGACTCCACGACGCGCGCGGCCATCGCCGACTCGGCGACCTTGCCCCAGGCGCGCGGATCGTACTGCTTCTTGCTGCCCACCTCACCGTCGACCTTGAGCACTCCGTCGTAGTTGGTGAACATGTAGCCGGCGATCGAGCGGGTGAACGCGTACTGGGTGTCGGTGTCGACGTTCATCTTGATGACGCCGTTGGCGACCGCCGTCGCGATCTCCTCATCCGACGAGCCGCTGCCGCCGTGGAAGACCAGGTCCAGGGGCTTCGCCCCGGTGCCGAACTGCGCGGCGATGCCCTCCTGGATCTCACCGAGCAGGTCGGGCCGCAGCTTCACGTTGCCGGGCTTGTACACGCCGTGCACATTGCCGAACGTCAGCGCAGCGATCCAGCGGCCGTTCTCGCCGAGCCCCAGCGCCTCGACGGCCTTCGCGACATCCCCGGTGGTCGTGTACAGGGCGTCGTTGCTGCCCTCGTGCCTGACGCCGTCCTCCTCGCCGCCGACGACGCCGATCTCCACCTCGAGGATGGCGTTGATGTTGCGCATGCGGGGCAGCAGGTCCTTCGCGATCTGGACGTTCTCATCCAGCGGCACCGCAGAGCCGTCCCACATGTGCGACTGGAAAATCGGGTCGCGACCGGCGCGCACCTCCTCCTCGGAGGCGGCGATCAGCGGCAGCACGAAGTCCTCGAGTGCGGGCTTCGGACAGTGGTCGGTGTGCAGAGCGACGGTGATCGGATAGTTCCGCGCCACCTCGGTCACGAACTTCGCGAAGGCGATCGCACC
>DASSYC010000172.1:0-4420 GCA_035703465.1 Microbacterium sp.
ACAAAGTGAACGGCTCGAAATGAGACCCGTCCGCAATTGATGGTCCGCTCCTGTCCCGGGACGGACCCCAGACAGGAGAACTGTGGCAAAACCACGCGTGCACGAGATCGCTTCCGAGCTCGGCGTCGACAGCAAGGTCGCCCTCGAGAAGCTGAAGGAGCTCGGCGAGTACGTCAAGAGCCCCTCATCCACCATCGAGCCTCCGGTGGCTCGTCGACTGCGCGCCGCCCTCGAGGCGGCAGGCGCCGGCAAGAAGGCCGAGACTGAGGCCAAGCCCGCCCGATCCGGGGCCAAGCAGGCTGCCAGGCCGGGCGCTTCGACGCCGGCGAAGCCCGCCGCCGCCGCAAAGCCCGCGGCTCCGGCAGAGACAGAGGCACCGGCGCCCGCACCGGTGCCCGCGCCTGCGGCGGCCCAGGCCGCTTCCGCCCCCGCCGCCGAGGCGGCTCCGGCGCCGACCGAGACGGCCTCCGAGCCGGCTTCGCCCACCCCCGCCCCGGCCGCGCCCGGTGCGCCTGCACCGCGCCCCGGCGGCGCACGGCCCGGCAACAACCCGTTCGCCTCGCAGCAGGGCATGGGGCAGCGTCCCGCGGGCCCGCGCCCCGGCAACAACCCGTTCGCCTCGCAGCAGGGCATGGGGCAGCGCCCCAATCCCGGAAACATCCCGCGCCCGCAGGCACCGCGTCCCGGTGCGCCGCGTCCCGGCGCGCCCCGCCCCGGCGGCGCACGCACCGGTCGCCCGGGCGCGCCGTTCCAGCAGCGCCAGGGCGGCCCCGGCCGCCCCGGCGGCGCACCCGGCGGTTTCGCGCGGCCCGGCGGCGCACCCGGCGGCTTCGCTGGTCGTCCCGGTGGCGGAGGTCGCGGTCGAGGACCCGGCGGCGGCACGGCCGGCGCATTCGGCAAGGGCGGCGGCAAGTCGAGGCAGCGCAAGTCGCGTCGCGCGAAGCGCCAGGAATTCGAGATGAGGGATGCCCCGGTCGTCGGCGGTGTCAACGTCCAGAAGGGCAACGGCGAGATCATCCGCCTGCGACGCGGAGCATCGATCTCCGACTTCGCCGACAAGCTCGAGGCGATCAGGGGCTACACCGTCCAGCCGGGCACGCTCGTCACGATCCTGTTCAACCTCGGCGAGATGGCCACGGCCACTGAGTCGCTGGACGAGGCGACGTTCGAGGTGCTCGGGGCGGAGCTGGGCTACAAGATCCAGATGGTCTCGCCCGAGGACGAGGACAAGGAGCTCCTGGAGGGCTTCGGTCTCGACCTCGAGAAGGAGCTGGAGGAGGAGGACGAGGACGACCTCGAGATCCGCCCGCCGGTCGTGACCGTGATGGGCCACGTCGACCACGGCAAGACCCGTCTGCTCGACGCGATCCGCCAGACCAATGTCATCGAGGGCGAGGCCGGCGGCATCACCCAGCACATCGGCGCCTACCAGGTGTGGACCGAGCACGACGACATCGAGCGCGCCGTGACCTTCATCGACACCCCCGGTCACGAGGCGTTCACCGCCATGCGCGCCCGCGGTGCGCAGGTGACCGACATCGCGATCCTCGTGGTCGCGGCCGACGACGGGATCATGCCGCAGACGGTCGAGGCGCTCAACCACGCACAGGCCGCGAGCGTGCCGGTCGTGGTCGCAGTGAACAAGGTCGACAAGCCCGAGGCCAACCCGGCGAGGGTGCGCCAGCAGCTGACCGAGTACGGCCTGGTCGCCGAGGAGTACGGCGGCGACGTCATGTTCGTGGACGTCTCGGCCCGCAACGGCACCGGCATCCAGGAGCTGCTGGACGCCGTCCTGCTGACCGCGGACGCGGGGCTCGACCTCACGGCCAACCCGAACAAGGCGGCGCGCGGAGTCGCCATCGAGGCGAAGCTCGACAAGGGCCGCGGCTCGGTGGCCACCGTGCTCATCCAGTCGGGGACGCTGCGCGTCGGCGACGCGATCGTGGCCGGAACCGCCTTCGGACGCGTCCGCGCCATGGTCGATGAGAACGGCGATGCGGTCGAGGAGGCCGCTCCCGCCCGCCCCGTCCAGGTGCAGGGTCTGAACTCGGTGCCGCGTGCCGGCGACACGTTCATCGTGACCGAGGAGGACCGCACCGCACGCCAGATCGCCGAGAAGCGCGAGGCCGCAGAGCGCAACGCCCAGCTGGCCAAGGCCCGCAAGCGGATCTCGCTCGAGGACTTCACGCGCGCTCTGGAGGAGGGCAAGGTCGAGTCGCTCAACCTCATCATCAAGGGCGACGTCTCCGGTGCCGTCGAGGCACTGGAGGAGTCGCTGATGAAGATCGAGGTCGACGAGTCGGTGCAGCTGCGCATCATCCACCGAGGTGTCGGCGCGATCACCGAGTCCGACGTCAACCTGGCCACGATAGACGATGCGATCGTGATCGGGTTCAACGTCCGCCCGGACGCGAAGGCCCGCGAGCGCGCAGCGCGCGAGGGCGTGGACATCCGCTTCTACTCGGTCATCTACGCGGCTCTGGAGGATGTCGAGCAGTCCCTCACGGGGATGCTCAAGCCGGAGTACGAGGAGGTCCAGTCAGGTGTCGCCGAGATCCGCGAGGTGTTCCGCTCCTCGAAGGTCGGCAACATCGCCGGCGTCATCGTGCGGACCGGAACGATCACGCGCAACGCCAAGGCGCGGGTCATCCGCGACGGCGTGGTGCTCGCAGACGGCCTGGCGATCGATTCCCTGCGCCGGTTCAAGGACGACGTCACCGAGGTCCGCGAGGGCTTCGAGTGCGGTATCGGCCTGGGCCGGTTCAACGACATCCAGGTCGGCGACGAGATCGAGACGACCGAACTGGTCGAGAAGCCGCGCGGCTGATTCCGGGCCGGGGCGCTCTTCGGGGCGCCCCGGTCTCGTCCAGAGGAGGGCAAAATGTCCAGTGAACGGCAGGCACGGCTCGCCGACCGCATCCGCGTGCTCATCGCCGAGCGCCTCGAGAAGGGGCTGCGCGACCCGCGGCTCGGGTTCGTGACCATCACGGATGTCCGGGTGACCGGCGACCTCCAGCACGCATCCGTGTTCTACACGGTGCTGGGCGACGAGAAGGAGCGCGCCGACACCGCCGAGGCGCTGAAGGCTGCGACCGGGATGCTGCGCTCCGAGGTGGGGCGCAGGCTCGGCGTGCGGCTCACCCCGACGCTCGAGTTCATCGCGGACGCGATCCCGGAGAACGCCGGCCACATCGAGGAGCTGCTGCGGGAAGCCCGGGAGCGCGACCAGGCTGTCGCCGGCCTCGCGGCCACGGCGACCCACGCCGGCGAGGCCGACCCGTACATCAAGGCACGCGAGGACGACGAGGACTGACCTGCGAGCCGGGCGGTCGCCGCCGGCTGTTCGAGCGGTGGCAGGTAGGCGGCGTCAGGGATGACCGCGACCTCGCCGCCGGGCACGAGCGCGGCCGCCGCGCGGGCCTGGTCGGGGGTGAGCCCCGTGTCGTCGGCGCCGGTGGCCAGCAGCGTCGGTACCGCGATGCGCGCCAGCAGGGGCGTCAGATCCCCGCGGCCGAGTGAGATCGACTCGATGGCGTTGCACAGCGAGCGCCGGTCGGCACCCGCCAGGCACGCGTGCACGTACGCCACCGCTTCGGAATCGGTACGTCGTGTCGCCGGCGCCAGGAGGACGTCGGCGACACCGCCGCGGATGAATCTTGTGGGGCCCAGCGCGCGGTACAGCGCGAGCAGCAGGCGCGTGCGGCGCGCCTCGGCCGGCGTGGAGGACTGCACGGGGCTGCTCAGCGCGATGAGCGAGCGCATCCGGGTGGGGCGAGACGTCGCCGCGATGATCCCGACGTGGCCGCCCCACGCGTTGCCGAGCCAGTCGACGGGGTCGCCGATGCCGAGCTCATCGAGCACCTCGATCGCTGCATCCGCACAGTCGGCCATCGTGTAGCGGTGACCCGGATCGCCGCTGGCACCGTGGCCCGGTCCGGAGATCAGCACGAGCCGGCGCGCCCGCGCGAGCTCGACCTCGACGCGTTGCCAGCTCGCGCTGTCGACGAACAGGCTCGGCCACAGGAGGGCCGGGGGACCTTCTCCCGTGACACGCACCTCGAGCGGGCCGACACGTGTGGGGACTCGACCGTTGTGGGACATGGTCACACCTCCGAGGCGCCGAACCCCATCTGCATGATCTGGCGTACGGCCCGGCCGTGGCGATGGCCGACCACCCCTGGTTGCAGGCGGCGGCGATCGAGTACTGGCGACTGCTCATGGAGGTCGTGGGCGCCTGTCAGCCCTCGGGGCTTTCGCGGGGTGATCTGCTCGACCGGTGCGCGAGCACGTGGGGACTGGTTTACGGGATCGCCCGACTCGACATCCACGGCAAGATCCCGCAGACCGTGCCGGCGGATCCGGTCGCACTCGTCCACAGCGGGATCGATGCAATCTATCGCGGATGGCAGGAGTGACCGCG
>DASSYC010000232.1:0-8681 GCA_035703465.1 Microbacterium sp.
GAAGACCTGCTCGGGAGGGATCCGGATGCGGCTGACCACCCGCGCGGGGACGACGAGCCGCGGCTCGCCGGTGTCGGGATCCGGCTCCTCGTGCGGAGGCTGTGCAAGCGTGACGAAGTCCATCACGAAGACCGTCGGCGTGTGCCACACGTTCGCGAAGTCGGCGTAGTGGCCGGGCACGACCTCGGGCGGCAGATCGAACTCGAAGTGGCTGGGCGGGTCTGGTGTCACCGGGGCACCTCCTCCGGTCAGTCTACGGTCGGCACCGCACGCACCAGCCGGGCGAATGCGCTCAGTCGCGCGACGCCCTCCGGCGTGCGCGGCAGGTCGTCGAGAAGGCCCGGCGAGTACACGACGTACGCGGCGTGCTGCGCGCGAGAGACGGCGACGTTCAGGCGGTTCTGCAGCAGCAGGAAGTCGAGCCCGCGCGGTGCGTCCCGGCCGGAGGATGCCGCGAGCGACACGATCGCGACGACGGCCTCCTGCCCCTGGAACCTGTCCACGGTGCCGACCGGCACCCGATCGAACCCGGCCGCGGCGAGAGCCTCTTCGACCATCACCTGCTGGGCGTTGTACGGGGTGACCATGATGAGGTCCTCCTGTGCGAGCGGTCGAGGCGGCAGCATCCGCACTCCGCCATCCCCCTGGCCGTCCCCCTGGCCATCCCCCTGCCCGGTGGCCGTCCACGGACGGCCCAGCAGGTCGCGCACGATGGCGACCACCGCATCCGCCTCCTCCGGCGACTGCGTCGCATTTCCGCGATGCCGCACGGGCACCGGATGAAGGCCGGGCACGACCGTGTCGAGCGTGCGCAGCGCCGTGGAGGGATGCGAGGCGAGCCGCCCCGCATACGACAGCCGCGACACCGGCCCGGCGACGTCGGGGTGCATGCGCCATGTGCGGGCGAGGAAGAAGCCGAGCTCGGGCGGGATCACCTCCGCACCGTCGAGCACCCAGCCCAGCGCAGAGGTGTCGACCGGCTCGGGATGGGTGCCCTGACTCACCTGGGGCAGCTGCTGCGGATCGCCCAGCAGCAGCAGGCGCGGGGCCGCGCACGCGACCGCGATCGTGGAAGCGAGGGAGAACTGACCCGCCTCGTCGATGACGAGCAGGTCGAGACTGCCGCGCGGCACCCGCTGCTCGTGACTGAAATCCCAGGCCGTGCCGCCGACCACGTAGCCGGTGCCGGCGTGTTCTGCAGTGAACACCGCCATGCCGTTCTTGGGGATGACGGTGAACGGCTGGGCCGCACCGGTGCCGTCCTTCGGCGCCTTGCCCACGAGCTCTTTCGGCACTCCTGCGGCCACGACGCGCTCGAGCATGTGCTCGACCACGGCGTGGGACTGTGCCACCACGCCGATCTTGAACTCGTGCTCCTTCACGAGCCGGGCGATGACGTGCGAGCCGACGTACGTCTTGCCGGTGCCGGGTGGGCCCTGCACGGCGAGGTAGCTGTGATCGAGCGCGAGGATCGCCTGCGTGATGTCGGAGACGTCGTCCCCCGTCCGCGTCACCGCCGGCATACGCGGTGCCCGGCGGCGCAGGACGTCGGTGGCGGGATCCTCCGGGAATCTCGGCGCGGCGGCGGCGACGGCATCGGCCCACGCCTCGATCGCCGTCTGCTGTCGTCCCGCGTGCGGCGGCGCGGTCGGGGTCAGTGCGATGGGCAGCGCATCCCAGGTCTGTCCGTCGGCAGCCGATTCGGCGATCAGCGCGCCGTCGTCGAGCACCTCGAGCACCTCGACCGAGCGGGCGGCGTGGATCCAGCGCGGCATCGCCGGCACGGGGAACGGCACGGGCAGCTCGTAGACCGCGAAGGGGCGCTGCCGCTCGCTCAGGCGCGTGCCCGGTGCGGGCGCCCCGCGCAGGCGCACGATGCGGCGCACCGACCGCGGGCCCTCGTGCCAGTCCTCCACCACCTCGGAACGGTCGGGGTCGACGACGACGACGTCGCGCTGGTCCTCCCACACCGAGACGGGCTCACGCAGGCGCAGGAAATGGGCGACCCAGAACGTCTTCGCCTCCCGCGGGTGGTAGTCGATCGCCGCGGCGCCGAGCCGCAGCGCCCGCACGTCCGGATCGTCGGGGCCGGCATTCTGCTCGAGCGACGCCGCGAGCCGCAGCAGCGACACCGCCTGCGAGGTCGGCTCGTAGACGACCTCGGTGGGCTCGGCGTCGACGGTCGGGGTGAGGTCGGCCTCGCGTGCGCGCTGGACGAGCCAGTCGCGCAGGCGCAGCGTCGAGACGCAGTCGTAGCGGTTGTAATCGGCGAGGTCGTCGAGGATCTCCTGCGCCTGAGCGTCCTGTCCGGCATCGGCGAGCGCCCGCGCCTCGACGTACTTGACGATCGAGTCGTCACCCTTCTGCACATCGCTCGTGCGGACCTCGTCGCCCATGTACAGCGGCTCGAGCTTCTTGATCGAGTACGAGCGCGAGCCGACACGCAGCGCCCGGCGCACGATCGGGTACAGGTCGACGAAGACCCCGTCGCGCAGCAGCTGATCGACATCGGCCTCGCCGACGCCGTAGCGCCGCGCCATCTCGAACAGGTGCGACGGCTCGTACGGCGCGTAGTGGTAGATGTGCATGCCGGGATGCTGCTGCCGCCGCAGCCGCACGAAGTCGAGGAACTCGAGCAGCGCCTGCCTCTCGGCGGCGAAGTCGTGCGCCCACAGCGCGGAGTACTGCTCGCGGGTGTCGACCCAGCCGAACAGGTAGTCGATGCCCCACTGCGCAGCGCTGGAATCGGTCAGGGGCTCTTCGGTGTAGAGCGGATCGCCCTCGAAGTCGAAGAACACGTCGCCGTGGTCCGGCCGCGGGAGGGCACCCAGCGCGGTCGGGAAGACGACCTCGTAGATGGGGATCGGCGGCGCTTCGGCGGCTGGAGGCGAGTCGGGAGCAACGAGCGGGGGGATGCCAGCGGGACTCTGCAGCTGCAGCCGTGCCTGTGTGCGCAGCATGGCGAAGGTGTCGGCGCTCATCCGCGCGGGGGGCATCGCGGCGACGGCGAGGTCGTCGATCGTGTGGATGCCGGCATCCCGCAGCCGCTGCCGCTGCACCGGGCGCATGCCGGCCACCAGCAGCAGGTCGCGGTTGGCGACGACCTCGAGGTCGCACGTGGGGCAGCGCCCGCACGCGGCCACCATCAGGTCGCCGCGCTCGTCACCCCACGCGATCGGCTCGCCGCCGGCACCCAGCTCGACGCGGCGATCGGCGATGAGGGCCCGCAGCCGCGCCCGGCGCAGCGCGAAAGTCGGCAGCAGCGTGTCGACGCTGTGACCGCTGACGGTTCCGTCGCCGAGCAGCAGCTGCACGGTGTCGGATCGGGGGATGTCGAGCCGACCCAGCTGGTCGGCATATGCCGCCAGCTGCATGAGCGCGGTCACCCGTGCGTGCCGCGCCAGCTTCGAGTCCTGCACGATCCACGCGCCGTCGGCATCGCGCACGAGGAAGTCCGCGAAACCCACGAAATCCGCCGTTGCGAACGCCGCCTGGTAGACGACCTGCGCGGCGGGGTCGGCCAGCGCGGCCACCGTGGCCTCGACCGCCGCGGCCAGCGCCCCGGCATCCGCCGACGAGGCGTGCGCGATCTCGCGCACCGCATCGCCGTACTCCTCGCGATACCGCCCGAGCACGCGCTGCTCGTGCACCTCGCCGAGTCGCCCCGCCCGCTCGAGGGTGGCGTCTGCCGGGTCGTCGACCGCGGGCACGCGCCCGAGCTTCGCGTCGATGGCGCGCAGCCACGCGAACTCGCATTCGGCCGCCGCCTTCAGGTCGCTGGCGCTCCAGACGATCCGGCCTTCGTCGGGTATGTACCGCATGTTCCCCCTCGGCTTCGACAGTATCTGCGAGGTGCGACAACCGGGCCGCGCGGGTGTCAACCGCAGGGCCCACCTGACAGACTGGACCCGTGAGCACGAGCCCGGACTTCGAGAGCGCGTACCGGCACGGGTTCGCGCGCGTCGCGGCCTGCACGATCCCGATCGCGCTCGCCGACCCGGCCACCAACGCGCAGTCCGTGATCAAGGCGGCGCGTGAGTGCGATGCGGACGCCGTCGCCGTGGCGGTGTTCCCCGAGCTCTGCCTCACCGGGTATTCGGTCGAGGACCTCGTGATGCAGGATGCGGTGCTCGACGCGGCGGTCGAGGCCGTGGCCCGGGTGGTCGAGGCATCCATCGATCTCATGCCGGTGCTCGTGATCGGCGCGCCGCTGCGCCACCGCAGCCGCCTCTACAACTGCGCGGTCGTCATCCACCGCGGCGAGGTGCTCGGCGTCGCCCCGAAGTCATATCTTCCGACGTATCGCGAGTTCTACGAGCGGCGCTGGTACGCGCCAGGCGAGCCGTTCTCCGGAGAGTCGATCCGCATCGGCGAGCACGAGGCGGTGTTCGGCACGAATCTGCTGTTCGAAGTGCGCGACGTGCCCGGTCTGGTGCTGCACGCGGAGGTCTGCGAAGACGTCTGGGTGCCCATCCCGCCCTCCTCGCGGGCGGCGCTGGCCGGCGCGACCGTCCTCGTGAACCTCAGCGGCAGCCCGATCACCATCGCCCGCGCCGACGACCGCGCGCTGCTGTGCCGGTCGCAGTCGCTGCGCTGCCTCGCCGCCTACGCGTACGCGGCGGCCGGCACCGGCGAGTCGACGAACGACGTCTCGTGGGACGGCCAGACGATGATCTTCGAGAGCGGGATGCTGCTGGACGCCACCGAGCGCTTTCCCGAAGGGGCGCGGCGCAGCGTGGCAGACGTCGACCTGGATCGCCTGCGGCAGGATCGCATCCGGCAGGGCACGTTCGACGACAACCGCGCGGCTCGCGGTGTGGTCGCCCAGGACGACTTCCTCACGGTCGAGCTGCTGCTGGATCCGCCGGCGGGCGATATCGGGCTGCGCCGCACGCTGGACCGGTTCCCGTTCGTGCCCGACGATCCGGCCCGGCTCGCGCAGGACTGCTACGAGGCGTTCAGCATCCAGGTGTCCGGACTCGAGCAGCGCATGCGCGCGATCGGCGGCTCGAAGCCGGTGATCGGGGTCTCGGGGGGCATCGACTCGACGCACGCGCTGCTGGTGATCGCCCGCGCGATGGACCGGATGGGCCGGCCGCGCACCGACATCCTCGCCTACACCATGCCGGGCTTCGCGACCAGCGATCACACCAAATCGAACGCCATCGCGCTGTCCGAGGCGATCGGCGCGACGATCGAGACCATCGACATCCGGCCCGCCGCCATCGAGATGCTCGAGCGCATCGGGCACCCGTTCGCCGACGGCGAGCCGGTGCACGACGTGACGTTCGAGAACGTGCAGGCGGGGCTGCGCACCGACTACCTGTTCCGCCTGGCGAACCAGAACGGCGGATTCGTGGTGGGCACGTCCGACCTGTCCGAGCTGGCGCTGGGGTGGGCCACGTACGGGGTGGGCGACCACATGAGCCACTACGCCGTCAACGCCGGAGTGCCCAAGACCCTCATCCAGCATGTGATCCGCTGGGTGATCTCCGCCGGCGAGATCGATGAGGCGACCGCCGCGGTGCTGCAGGCGGTGCTCGACACCGAGATCAGCCCGGAGCTCGTTCCGCCGGACGCGGCCGGAAGCGTGCAGTCCACCCAGGATCGCATCGGTCCGTATGCGCTGCACGACTTCACGCTGTGGCACGTGCTGCGCTACGGCCTGCGGCCGTCGAAGATCGCGTTCCTCGCCGAGCGCGCCTGGGCCGATGCCGCGGTGGGCGCCTGGCCGCCGGGATTCCCCGAAGACGAGCGGTATGCGTACGACCGGGCGACGATCGTGCGCTGGCTGCGAGTGTTCCTGGAGCGCTACTTCGCCTTCGCGCAGTTCAAGCGGTCGGCGATCCCCAACGGACCGAAGGTGGCCGCGGCCGGATCGCTGTCGCCGCGCGGCGACTGGCGGGCGCCGTCGGACGGCAACGCCCGTGCGTGGCTGGCGGAACTGGATGCCGCGCTGCCCGAGGAGGCCGGCGCGGCCGGCTGAGTCCGCGCCCAGGGCCCGTGTTCGGGAGGCCCTGCGCCGTCGCTTAGGCTCGACGGGCACCAAGTGAACCTGGAGGATCCTCTTGTCCGACCCCACGAACAGCCCCGGCCCGGCCGAGCCGCAGCCGGAGCAGACGGCCCAGCCGGCCCAGCCGGCCCAGCCCGGGCATCCCGGGTACGGCACGCCGCCGGGCGATGCCACCCAGCCGGGCGATGCCACCCAGCCGGGCTATGCAGCGCCCCCCACGTATGGGGCGCCGCCTGCGTACGGCACGCCGCCGGGCGCCGGGCCGGACACCAGGCCCAAGACGCTCGGTCTGACCGCGCTCATCCTCGCCGTCCTGGGCGTGATCGCCGCCGCAGGCGGATTCATCCCCATGCCGTGGATCGGGGTCGTCCTGGCCGCCGTCGGCGGGCTCCTGCTGCTGGCCGCGCTGATCCTCGGCATCGTCGCCCTCGCCTCCAAGCGCCAGGGCGGCAAGGGTCTGGGCATCGCCGCCGTCGTCCTGTCGGTCGTCGGCGGGGTGATCTGGGCCTTCGCGCTCGTCGCCGCCTTCTTCTGGTTCGGGCTGGCCGCGCTGGAGGCCGAAGTCTCGGCCGATCCGACCCCGGCGGTCACCGCGACCGTCGATCCCGGCGACACCGGCACCGATGCGGGCGACGGCGCAACTGCGGCCGAGCAGCAGGCCTTCCTCGACGAGGTCAAGCCGGCCGTGCTCGCGATCATGCAGACGATCGAGCCCAGCATCACCGCGGAGCAGCTCGACGGCATCTACTCGGACGACGACCTGATCGCCTCGGGCGAGCAGCTCGCCTCGATTCCGGCCGACCAGCGGGAGGCGCAGCGGGAGGCGTTCGTCACCGCCAGCGTGCAGAGCAGCGGCGGCGTCCTGACGGAGGAGACCGCCGGCCAGCTCTTCGACGTGCTGATCAATGCCGCCGACGAGCACCTGGTGAACTGAGCCGGTCGCGGGTGAACTGAGCCCGTCGCGGATCAGTTCGACGCGACGGAGTGGACCGACACCGGTGACGGAGGGGAGACGGTGGACGGCGGCGTGACGGCCGTCGTGGCGTCGGGCTCAGCGGTCTGGGTCGGGTCCACCGCAGGCTGATCGGTGGACAGTGTGCCGTCGAGCGTGCCGTTCGAGATGCGCTGGTCATCGATCGTGCGCAGATCCATCGACTGTGCGGCCGCGGCCGCGCCGCCTGCGATGAGGCCGAGCCCGATGATTCCCGTCACGCCATAGGTGATCCACTTCTTCTTGTTCATCTCATCGTCTCCTCTGAAGCTCGTCTCCCCTGAAGTCTGAGAACGAGTCTGGCATCGCGCGGTAAGGCGGCTGCAAAGCCTTCATGAGAGCGGTCTTAGACACGCCGCGTGGACGGCGAGAAGCCCGCCGGATCGGTCCGGCGGGCTTCTCTCGGATGGCTTCGGGTCAGACCGATGGGGCGGACTGGACCGAGCCGGGGGACGGCTGCGACGCCGGGGACGGCTGTGAAGCGGGCGACGGCTGCGACGCCGGCGAGGGCTGCGAACCCGGGGACGGCGGCGAGACCGCGCTCGGGGTCGGGTCGACGCTCGGCGTCGGGTCGACCGCCGCGAGGTCGGTGCCGATGATGGTGCCGCTCGAGATGCGCTGGTCGTCGATCGTGCGCAGATCCATCGTCTGTGCCGCAGCGGTCGCACCGCCTGCGACGATGCCGAGTCCGACGATTCCGGTCACCCCGTAGGTGATCCACTTCTTCCTGCTCATGTCACTGTCTCCTCTCGAAGTCGATGACATCAGCCTGACGATGTCGGCTAAGGCCTCTCGAAAACGTCGATGAGATCGGTCTTAGTCATCGGCGCACGCAGCTGCACGGCGATCTCCAGCAGCCGATCCGCCGACGCAGCGTCTCCCCCAGCGCGCTCGGCCGCCGCCAGCGCATGCCCGAGCAGATGCACCTGCGTCAGCGCCATCATCCGCTCGCCTCCCCACCGCTCCCCTGCCGCGACGGCGAGTGCCCAGACCCGGGCTGCGGCCGGCGAGGGCTCGGTCGCGATGGCGCTCGTCACGGCGTGCGCGAGGAACGCCGCCGCATCGTCCGCGGGGTCGCCGCGCCCGGCGGTGTCGACATCGACGAGGCCGGTGACGGTGTGCTCGGGGCCGCTGAGGAACAGCTGGCCGAGGTGCAGATCGCCGTGGACGGTCACTTCGACCGGCGGCGCTCCCTCCAGCATCCCTTCGGCCGCCCGTGCGATCTCGTCCACGCGCGGATCGGCCGGCAGCGCGGCGCGCAGTCGATCGACATACCAGGCCTGCCGGCGCGACAGCGACGTGCGGGCGGGCTGGTCCAGCGGCGCTTCGGCGATCCGCCACCGCAGGGCGTCGACGGCATCCAGCAGCCGCTCGGGGTCCCACTCGATCTCGGTCGCCGGCTCGCCCACGGCGTGGGAGAGCACGAGGAGCCCGTCCGGCGACCAGCCGCGCACGTCGGGTACGGGCAGCCCCGCAGCGATCAGCGCACGGTGGGCATCGACGATCCGCGAGACCCGCGAAGGCCGCACCACCTTCACCCAGACCGGGGCGGGATCGTCGGTGCCGACCCGCAGGATCGCACGACGGCCCGGCCGGTAGCCGATCATCTCGATCGTCCGCAGCGGACCGAGTCCGAGGCGCTCGAGCAGCGCTCCCGCCCCGCCGTGATACGCGACC
>DASSYC010000204.1:0-2492 GCA_035703465.1 Microbacterium sp.
CCACGCGGTGTAGACGAGGAACAGCCCGAAGATGTAGAAGATCCAGCTGAAGTTCTCGATCAGGGCCGCTCCGGCGAGGATGAACAGCCCGCGCAGCACGAGCGCGATGATGATCCCGACCATCAGCACCCGCTGCTGGTAGCGCCGCGGCACGGCGAACTGGGTCATCAGCAGCACGAAGACGAAGAGGTTGTCGACCGAGAGGCTGTATTCGGTGAGCCAGCCCGCGATGAACTGGCCCGCGGCATCCGCTCTGCTGCCCTCGCTGAACGCGAACAGCAGCAGCGCGAAGACGAGTGCCAGCGCGACGTAGAACCCGACCCAGGCGGCCGCCTCCCCCATCTTGGGGATGTGCGGCCGCTTGATGATGAGCAGCAGATCGGCGAGGAGGATCGCGGTCAGCACCGCCATGGACGTGATCTCGAACCAGACGGGGATCTCGAAGGTCATGCAGGTTCTCTCGGGGTCGGTGGGATTCCGACAGTCTCTCCCCCGCGGCACGTGCTCTGCGGTGCGCACCCGGAGCTCCGACGACGGGGCTCGTGATGACGAGTGCGCGATTCCGGGATACTCCCTCTCGCTCGGAACAGGATACAGGCGGGTGAGACGATTCCGGTCCCTGCGACACTGACCTGCTGAGAGACAATGGTGCTCCGCAGACGGACGGATGAGGGATGGCCGAGCGGGCAGAGGACGACGCGTCGCTCGTGGCACGAGCCGCGAGCGGGAGCGAGCACGCCTTCCGCACGCTCTACCGCGCCTACGTGCGCCCTGTGTACTGGCTCGCCCACGGGCTGGTCGGCAATCCGTCGGATGCGGAGGACGTGACCCAGGAGACGTTCATGGCCGCGTGGCGCAAGCTCCCCGAGCTGCAGCTGGAGAGCGACTCGCTGCTGCCGTGGCTGGCGACGATCTGCCGCTTCCAGGCGGCGAACCGCATCCGGCGGCAGCGTCGCGACCGCGAGCACACTGCGGCCGCAGTCGACGAGACCCTGCCCGCCACGGTCGACGTCGAACGCCAGGTCGCGACCTCCCTTCTGGTCGACCGGATCCTCGAAGCGGTTCGCGGCCTCAGCCCGCTCGACCAGCAGATCTTCCGCCTGTGCGCCGCCGAGGGCTACGCGTACCAGGCCGCTGCCGACGAGCTCGGCGTCAGCCACGGAGTGGTCCGCAATCGTCTCTCCCGCATCCGCACCCACGTGCGGGCGGCGACCGGAACGGAGGGCGCATGAGCACTCGGGACACGAGCACCGACGCCGGCGCACAGCCGCTGCCGGAGCTGAGCGACGAGCGGATCGAGGAGCTCGAGAGGACGCTGTTCGCCGGCATCGCCCGCGAACGCGAAGTCGCCCAGGAGCGCGAGCGGCGCGAGCGGCGCGAGCGGCAGAAGCGGATGCGACGGCGCCGCGCCGTCTGGTGGACCACCGCCGCTGCGGCGGTCGTGATCGTCGGGGCGGCGGCCATCGGCCCCACTCTGGGCGTGCTCACCATGGCCGGCGGCGGCGCCGACACGGCGGTGTCCCCGGCCGACGGGGGACCGGAGTCCGCCCCGCTGCCGGAGGGAGTCGTAGGAGGTGCGGAGGACTCGGCGACGGGGACCGTCGCGACCGAGGCGGATGCCGTGGCCGCCGAGCGCGAGATCATCACCACCGCCCAGGCGACGGTGCGCGTCGACGACGTCGCCGCGGCCGCCCGGTCGATCGGCGCGGCCGCCGAGCAGCACGGTGGATACGTCGAGTCGATGAACATCGGCGAGGACGGCGTCGTCGGGTCGGACGGGATCTCCTCCGAGATCAGGCCCTACCCGGTCTCGGGCGCGTGGATCACGGTCCGCGTGCCCGCCGACCAGCTCACCGGCGCGATCGACGAGCTCACCGGTTACGGCACCGTGGTGTCGTCGTCCATCAATCGGCAGGATGTCACCGAGCAGACCATCGACCTGCGGGCGCGCATCGACGCCCTGAGCGCCTCAGTCGATCGGCTCACGGAGCTGATGGGCAAGGCCGGCAGCGTCGGCGACCTGATCGCGGCGGAGAGCGCGCTCTCGCAGCGCCAGGCCGAGCTCGAGTCCTACCAGCAGCAGCTCACGTCGCTGGAGAAGATGGTCTCGCTGTCGAGCCTCACCGTGTCGCTCACCCCGGAGATCGAGCCGGTGAAGGCTGATCCCGCCGGCTTCGGCGACGGGCTCACCTCGGGGTGGAACGGGCTCGTGGCCACCCTCAACGGACTCGTCGTCGCCCTCGGGTTCCTGCTGCCGTGGCTGGCGGTGGCCGCCGTCGTCGCCGTCATCGTGTGGGTGATCGTCTGGGCACGTCGTCGCGCTCGCCGTGCTGCGCGCGCTGAGGACGATGCCGCTGTCGGTGGGGGCGAGTAGAAACGGATCATGTCGAAGACACGCGAATGGCTCGTTGGCTACCTCCGGGCCTGGAAGTCGAACGATCCCGACGATGTGCGGGCGATCTTCACCACCGAGGCGGAGTACTGGTTCCGCC
>DASSYC010000086.1:0-11207 GCA_035703465.1 Microbacterium sp.
AGCATCGGGGAGCCCGGGCATCCACCGCCGATGCCTACCTGCGGCCCGCCCGTCGCCGCCCCAACCTGCGCGTGCTGACCGGCGCCCTGGTGCGGCGGGTGACCTTCAGCCAGACGCGGGCGACAGGTGTGTATGTCGAGCGTGACGGGATCATCCGGCATGCGCTCGCCCGGCGCGAGGTGATCCTCGCCGGCGGCGCGATCAACACCCCCCAGCTGCTCATGCTGAGCGGGATCGGGCCGGCCAGCCGGGTCGCCGAGCACGGCATCCCGCTGGTGGTCGACGCCCCCGGCGTCGGCGAGAACCTGCAGGACCACCTCGTCGCAGGGCTCGCACCGGCCGCGCGGGGCGGCACGCTGTACGGCGCCGAGAAGCCGGGCCAGCTGGCTCGCTATCTCTCGTCACGCCGCGGCATGCTCACCTCGAACGTCGCCGAGGCGTACGGCTTCATCCGCACCGATCAGGCCGATGCCGCCGGCGTCCCGGCGGGACTGCCCGACATCGAGATCATCTTCGCCGCGGCCCCCTATGTCGGAGAGGGCCTGGTGCCTCTGCCCGCGGAGGGGGTCACGGTCGGGGCGATCCTGCTGCGGCCGCGGTCCCGCGGAAGCATCCGGCTCGCCTCCGCCGACCCCGCCGCCAAGCCCCTCATCGATCCGGGCTACCTCACCGACCCCGTCGACGCCGCCACGCTGCGCGCGGGCCTTGCCGCCTGCGAGCGCATCATCGCGACGCCGGCGATGCGGGCGGTGACCACCGGGGCATGGGTGCAGCCGGTCGGCGGCGAGCGGATGAGCGAGCAGGAGCGGGCCGAACTCGCGCTGCGCCGCTACTCGCACACCCTCTACCACCCGGTGGGCACGGCGCGGATGGGCCAGGACGAGGCCTCGGTCGTCGACCCCGATCTGCGCGTGCGCGGCGTGCAGGGCCTGCGGGTGGCTGATGCCTCGGTGATCCCCACGATCATCCGCGGGCACACGAACGCGCCCGCGATCGTGGTCGGCGAGGTCGCCGCCGACCTCATCCGCGGTCGCTGACCGAGCCCGCCAAGCGGTCGGTCGCGGCCCGCAGCGCGCGGGCGATTCCCGGCTCTGACGCCGCATGACCCGCGTCGTCGACGATCGTGAACTGCGCCTCCGGCCACGCCCGGTGCAGATCCCACGCGGTCATCATCGGGGTGCACACGTCGTAGCGACCCTGCACGATCACCCCCGGGATGCCGCGCAGCACGCCCGCCGCCTCGATGAGCTGCTCAGGACGGAACCAGGCGTCATGCAGGAAGAAGTGGTTCTCGATGCGGGCGAACGCCGTCGCCGCGCGGGGCTCGCTCATCCGCTCGATCGTCTCGGCGTCCCGGTGCAGACTGATCGTCGCCGCCTCCCACCGCGACCATGCGATCGCCGCGGGAACGTGGACGGCCGGGTCGGGATCGCTCAGGCGCCGGTGGTAGGCCTCGACCAGCCGCGAGCGTTCGAGCACCGGGATGGGGGCGATGAACTCCTCCCACAGGTCGGGGAAGATCGCGGATGCACCGCCCTCGTAGAACCACTCGATCTCGTGCCGGCGCAGGGTGAAGATGCCCCGGAGCACGAGCTCGCTCACCGCGTCGGGGTGGCTCTGCGCGTAGGCGAGGGCGAGGGCGCTGCCCCACGACCCGCCGAACACCTGCCACTGCGTGATGCCGAGGTTCTTGCGCAGCAGCTCGAGGTCGGCCACCAGGTGCCAGGTCGTGTTGTGGCGGAGGTCGGCATCCGGCTCGCTCGCATGGGGCGTGCTGTGCCCGGACCCGCGCTGGTCGAGCATCACGATGCGGTACCGCTCGGGGTCGAAGAAGCGACGGTGCCAGGGGGATGTGCCGCCGCCCGGCCCGCCGTGCAGGAAGACGACCGGCTTGCCCTCCGGGTTCCCGCTCTGCTCCCAGTACACGCGGTGGCCGTCGCCGACGAAGAGCAGGCCGCTGTCGTAGGGCTCGATGGGCGGATACAGGATGCCGTCGAGCTGCGCGACGCTCACAGCTGACCGCCGCTGACGGCGAACGTGTCGCACGAGCCGGGGCCGCTCTGGTAGCCCTTCGCGAACCAGCGCTGGCGCTGCTCGCTGGAGCCGTGCGTCCAGCTCTCCGGATTCACGAAGCCCCCGGACTGCTGCTGGATGTGGTCGTCGCCGACGGTCGCAGCAGCGTTCAATGCGTCGCGGATCTGCGCTTCGGTCGGCGTCTGCAGGTAGCGGTTGCCGTCCTGGTCGGTGAGCGTGGCCATGTCGGAGATGAACGCGCCGGCGAAGCAGTCGGCCTGCAGCTCGGTGCGCACGCCGTTGCTGTCGGGCCCGCTGCCGTTGTTCGGGTACTGGTCCATCACGCCGATGAGGTGCTGCACGTGGTGGCCGTACTCGTGTGCGAGCACGTACATCTGCGCGAGGCTGCCGGCCGAGGCGCCGAACTGCGAGCGCAGCAGTCCGAAGAAGGTCGGGTCGATGTAGACGGTCTGGTCGGCCGGGCAGTAGAAGGGCCCCGTGGCGTTGGATGCCGTGCCGCAGGGCGAGGCCGCCTGCTGGTCGACGATGATGAGCTGCGGCTCCTGGTAGCCGTCGACATTGGCGGTCCAGTAGTCATCGAGCACGACGGATGTCGCCACCAGCCGGCACGTGTCGTCGGCATTGGCCTGCGCCCCGCTCTGGCAGTCGGTGATCGCCTGGTCTCCGGATCCCTGCGGCGCGGTGCCGGCGCCGCCGCCCAGCAGTGAGGAGAGGTCGAACGAGCCGCCCGTCAGCAGCGCGAAGATCAGCACCGCGATGCCTCCGAGGCCCGCGACGCCGCCACCCGCGATGGCGGCCGTGCGGCCGCGGCGTCGCGCGTTGCTCCCCCCGACGTTCGCGTTGTCATTGAAGGTCATGGGATCACGCTAGCGCGCCGGGCTGTCCCGGACGAGGAGCCTCGGGAATATGCTGAAGCGCATGGCGCACGCACCCACGACCGTCACGGTCACCGGCGCGGGGGGCCAGATCGGCTACGCACTGCTGTTCCGGATCGCCGCGGGCGATCTGCTCGGCTGCGATCGCCCGGTGCACCTGCGGCTGCTGGAGATCCCGCAGGGCGTCCGCGCCGCCGAGGGCGCTGCGCTGGAGCTGCTGGACTGCGCCTTCCCGCTGCTGCGGTCGATCGACCTCAGCGATCGTCCCGACCACGCGTTCGACGGCAGCAGCATCGCGGTGCTCGTCGGCGCCCGCCCGCGCGGGCGGGGCATGGAGCGTGCCGCGCTGCTGGAGGCCAACGCCGGAATCTTCGGACCCCAGGGCGAGGCGATCGCCGCCCATGCCGCAAGCGACATACGCGTGGTCGTGGTGGGCAACCCAGCCAACACCAACGCGCTGATCGCGAGGTCGGCTGCCCGCGGCATCCCGCCCGACCGCTTCACCGCCCTCACCCGACTCGATCACAACCGGGCAGTGGGCCAGCTCAGCGAGCTCCTCGACGTGGGTCCGGATTCGATCCGGGATGTGACGGTGTGGGGCAACCACTCCGCAACGCAGTTCCCCGATGTCTCGCACGCCACCGTCGACGGCACGGCGGTCATGGACCTGCTGACCCAGCGCCTCGGGGGCCGGGATGCCGCGGCCCGCTGGCTCGACGACGTCTTCGTGCCGCGGGTCGCCCGGCGCGGGGCCGAGATCATCGAGGTCCGCGGATCGTCGTCGGCGGCCTCTGCGGCCAATGCCGCACTCGACCACGTGCGGGACTGGGTGAACGGCACCGATCCGGCGGCGGGCTGGACATCGGCCGCCGTCGTCTCGCACGGCGAGTACGGGGTGCCCGAGGGGCTCATCTCGTCGTTCCCCGTCGCCTCGGACGGCGAGCGCTACCGGATCGTCGAGGGGCTCGAGGTCGACGCCCGCGCTCGCGCGCGCATCGACGCCACCGTCGCCGAGCTGGTCGCCGAGCGCGACACCGTGGAGGCACTCGGCCTCCTGTGATGCCGGGCGACGCGCGTGGATCTGCTGTTCATCATCGTCATCGCCGTCGCCGCGATCGTGCTGGTCACGGCTCTGGGGCAGAAGCTCGGGGTCGCCGGGCCACTGCTGCTCGTGGCGCTCGGGATCGTGGTGAGCCTGCTGCCGTTCGTGCACATGCCCGAGATCGATCCGGAGTGGATCCTCGTCGGCGTGCTTCCGCCGCTGCTGTACTCGGCGGCGGTGAACCTGCCGGCGATCGAGTTCCGCCGCGACTTCCGGCCGATCGCAGGGCTCGCGGTGGTGCTGGTCGTGGTCAGCGCCCTCGTGCTGGGCATCTTCTTCTGGCTGGTGATCCCGGCGGTGAGCCTGCCGCTGGGCATCGCGCTGGGCGCCATCCTCAGCCCGACCGACGCCGTGGCCACCTCGATCGCCAAGCGCCAGGGCATAGCCCCGCGAGTGGTGACGATGCTCGAGGGCGAGAGCCTGCTCAACGACGCCACCGCGCTCGTGCTGCTGCGCACCGCCATCGCCGCGATCGCCGGCGGCTTCTCGCTGTGGGGCGCGGTCGGCGCGTTCGTGTGGGCGGTGTTCATCGCGGTGGTGCTCGGAACGCTCATCGGGCTGCTGATCGTGCAGGTGCGCGCCTGGGTGGGCAATTCGGCGGCGAACACCGCGATCAGCTTCACCGCGCCATTCCTGGCCTACCTGCCCACCGAGCAGCTCGGCGGCTCGGGGCTGGTCGCGGCGGTGGTCGCCGGCATCGTCACCGGGCAGCAGGCGGTGCGGCGCCTCACCCCCGAGCAGCGAATGTCGGAGGCGATGAACTGGCGCACGATCGAGCTGGTGCTCGAGGGTGCGGTGTTCCTGCTCATGGGGCTCGAGCTGCGCGACATCGTCACCGACAACATCCACGCCCACGAGGGTCTGTGGTTCCCGATCTGGCTGGCGCTGGCCGCGCTCGGGATCATCCTGGTGGTGCGCACCGCGTACGTCTCTCTGCTGGTGTGGGGGCAGGGACGGCGCGCCCGGAGGATCGACCGTGCGCGGCTTGAGGCCTTCCGTGCGCGCATCGAGACGCTGTCGGCACAGGGTCCGACCAAGACCCGGGAGGCACGGCTGCTGGGGGGGCCGAAGACGTGGGAGCGTCGCCTCGGCGCCATGCGGACCCGGGTGCAGCGGTCGCTGCGCGACCTGGACTACTACCAGTCCACGCCGATGGGCTGGAAGCACGGCACCGTCATCGTCTGGGCGGGGATGCGCGGTGTGGTCACCCTCGCCGCCGCGCAGACCCTCACCCGCGAGGACACCGACGACCATCGCGCGCTGCTCGTGTTCATCGCGTTCCTTGTCGCGTTCATCAGCCTCATGCTGCAGGGCTTCACGCTGCCCTGGCTGGTGCGCCTGCTGCGCTTCCCGCCGTCTGCCGGCGGCAGCGCCGATGACGAGCGCGAGCGCATCGACGACGCGCTGGCGCAGGCCGGACGCGAGGCCCTCGCCGACCCCGCCCTCATGACCCGCGGAGGCGCGCCGTTCCCGCCGGACGTCATCGATCGCGCCCGGGCCCGGCTGGAGATGACGCCGGACGACGAGAGCACCCACGCGGCACAGGTCCTCGGAGAGCTGCGTCTGGCTCTCATCAAGGCCCAGCGCCGCCGGCTCGTGGAGCTCAGCTCCGACGGCCAGTTCAGCTCGGCAACGCTCAAGCGGGCCCTCTCCGAGCTCGACGCCGAGGAGCTCAGCCTCACGCTGCGGCTGGGCGACGGTGTGTGACGTCGGTCGCAGGGGTCAGAATGGACAGGAGCAAGGGAGTGCCCATGACCGACACGAGCGCCGCCGCGGATGCCGCGACCCGTCGCGCCGGTCACGAGGCATCCGGTCTCCTCGACATCGACACCAGCCCGATCCATCTGCCGCATGCGGCCGCCGAGTGCCCCAAGTGCTTCAAGGAGCTGCAGCGCGACCGCGACTGGTGGCAGGCGCGCCCGCACGGCTCACGGCTGGTGGGGCTGGTCGTCGCGCGGCCGGGAATGCCCTCGGTCGTGCAGCAGCGGGAGGATCTGACGCGGTTCGGCGTGCCGATAGAGGGCTTCCGGCATCCCGCCCCCGAGACGATGGAGTCGTGGGAGCAGCGCCTCGTGCGCCTGTTCGGCACGCTGAGCACCGGCGACGTGGTCGTGGTGGCCAACGTGCACGCCCTGGGCCGCAGCCTCGAGGAGGAGTCGCGCACGGTCGCCGCGCTGCGCGAGCGCGGCATCACCGTGAAGGTGCTCGACCACAGCGGCCGGCACCTGTTCGACACCGGCCGCTGACGGGCTCGCCCGTGAGCCCGCGGGGGGCGGTGTCGCCCACGCCCTAGGCTTTCAGCGATGAGCACCACCGTCAGCGTCGTGATCCCCTCGCTGAACGATGCGCAGATGCTGAAGCACTGCCTCGACGCCCTCGCAGCGCAGACCCGCGCGCCGGACGAGGTCATCGTCGTCGACAACGGGTCCACGGACGATACCGCCGAGGTCGCGCGGGCAGTCGGAGCCCGCGTCGTCGAGGAGCCCCGCCGCGGCGTGCTGCGGGCCACCGCCGCCGGGTTCGACGCCGCCGCCGGCGACATCATCGGGCGGCTGGATGCGGACTCCCGCCCTGCCCCCGGATGGGTGGCCCGGCTCGAGGAGCGCTTCGACGCCGACCCGACCCTCGCCGGAATCACCGGCAGCGGCACCTTCTACGGCCGCGGCCCCGTCTGGCGCTTCATCGGCCGGTACGCGTACCTGGGCGGCTACTTCTGGGTGTTCCAGGGCGTGGTCGCCCGGGTGCCCCTGTTCGGCTCGAACTTCGCACTGCGCCGGGAAGCCTGGGCGCGGGTGCGCGACCGTGTGCACCTGGACGACCCCCGTGCCCATGACGACCTCGACATCAGCCTCGTGCTCGAACCCGGCATGGGCGTCGACTTCGACCGCCGCCTCGAGGTGGGGGTGTCGGCGCGCCCGTTCGAGTCGTTCGCGGGCTTCAAACGCCGTGCGCTGTGGGCGTTCCATATCGTCGACGTGAACTTCCGCGAGCGCAGCTGGCCGCGCCGCGTCGTCGCGAATGCCCAGGGCCGCCGCAAGCGCCGACGGGCGCAGCGGGAACTCGGCATCCGCCGCTTCTGACGCCCCTCACCCCTCCGCCCGGCGCATGAGCGCCAGCATCGCCTCGGTGAGCTGGTGCGGGGCGGTCTCACAGGGGCTGTGACCGGTGGGCAGCACCAGCACCTTCGCGCCCAGGCGCTCGCCGAACTCGCGATGCATGTCGGCCGGCCACACGTCACCGGTGCCGGTCACGACCAGAAGCGGGATGCCGGTGGCCCGCAGCGCCGGCGCGAGGTCGGGGGTGCGCTTCATCAGCGCCATGATGTCGCCGATGCTCGAGGCCCGCGTGTGCGCGAAGCGTGCGGTGACGAAGGACGCCCGATCGCGCGGAGCGCGGTGCACGTTGTGCCGCAGCGCCGAGATGAACAGCGGTCCGATGGCGCGCCCCGGCACCGCGTGGCTCAACGGCCCGAGCACCTTGAAGCCGCGCAGCGCCTGCCCGGCCAGCGGTGGCGCCGACAGCAGCGTGAGGGTGGCGAACAGACCAGGATGCCGCACGGCCGCGGCACCGGCGACAGTGCCCGCGAACGAGTAGCCCAGCACGTGCGCGGGCGTTCGCCCGGCCCGCAGCACCGCGACGAGGTCATCGACGAACAGGTCGAGCGTGTACCGCCGCTGCGGCGGATCGAGGTGCTCGGGCCCGGCGGCCGCCGACTCGTACTGTCCCGCCATGTCGAACGCCTCAACCCGGTACCCGGCCTGCGCGAACAGCGGCATCATCAGGGTGAAGTCCTCCTTCGACCCCGTCATGCCGGGCACCAGAACGACCCGCTCCCCGTCGGCCGGCCCCAGTGAGACCCGCGCGAGCGAGCCGCTGGGCACCGCGACCGTGTCGCGTTCCGAGCCGGGCGGCAGCACGGTCCAGTCGATCGGCACCAGCTCGGCATCCAGCTGCGCCGGCCGGTCATCGGGTCGAGGGGCCACGTCCGCATCCTAGTGAGTGGCTCCGGTCCGCCCGAACGGCGGCGAGTACGGTGGCGTCGTGGATCACTTCGACGAGCTGCCCGACCGCCCCGCGCCCGACAACCCGCCGGGCAAGCTCGTGCTGCTGCGCCACGGCGAGACCGAGTGGTCCCGGGATGGACGGCACACCGGACTGACCGACATCCCGCTCACACCGCGCGGCGAAGAGCTCGCCCGCGCCGCCGGCGCCCTCGTGCGCGGGTACGACTTCGGGCTCGTGCTGGCCTCTCCACTGCAGCGGGCGCGGCGCACAGCCGAACTGGCCGGGCTGCACCCGGAGATCGACCCGCTGCTTGTCGAGTGGGACTACGGCGGATACGAGGGGCGCACGACCCGCGAGATCCGCGCTGAGCTCGGCTACAACTGGTCCGCGTTCACGCACGGCGTGATCCGCGGTGCGACCCCCGGCGAGACCGTCGAGGAGGTGGCCGCCCGCGCGTCGCGGGTGCTCACCCGGGCGCTGCAGGCGATGGCGGACGGGGATGTCGCGCTCGTCGCGCACGGACACTATCTGCGCATCCTGACTGCGGTGTTCCTGCGCCTGGCGCCCCGGTTCGGCGCGATGATCACCCTCGATGCCGGATCGGTGTCGGTGCTGGGCTTCTACCGTGAGCAGCCCGCCATCCTGACGTGGAACCACGGATCCGAACTCCCCCAGGAGCCGTCCGAGACCTGACGAGGTCCGGACCCTCCGCCCACGGGTCCGGTCACCTGTTCCGGCCCGTCACCCGGACTCGTTCCCCGGACCCGTTTCCCCGGACCTGTTCCCCGGCCAGTTTCCCCGGATCCGTCTCCCCGGACCCGTCTCCCCGGACCAAAAGTCGGGTCGGTAACACGACACACCGACGGATCGGTCCCCGGGACGGTGTGTCGTCGTCACGGACCCGACTTTTGGCTCAAGGGCACCGGGCACCGGAGTGGGACGTGCCGTGAGGGGAGGGCGATAGCGGGTCAGGAGCCGGCGCGCCAGCACCCGGCCACGTGGTCGTCGACCATGCCCGCCGACTGCATGAGCGCGTACATCGTGGTCGGCCCCACAAACCGGAAGCCCCGGCGCCGCAGCTCTCGGCTCAGCGCGTTCGATTCGGGCGTCGTCGCCGGCACCTCGGCGAACGACAGCGGCCGGGGCCGCGGGGCGGTCGGGGTGAACGACCACAGCAGCGCGTCGAGCTCGCCGGCATCCATCTCCGTCACCAGCCGCGCGTTCGCCATGGTCGCCTCGATCTTGGCCCGGTTGCGCACGATGCCGGCGTCGGCCATGAGGCGTGCGACGTCTTCGCCGCCGAAGGCGGCGACCGTCTCGGGCTCGAAGCCGCCGAACGCCGCCCGGAAGGCCGGCCGCTTGCGCAGGATCGTGATCCAGCTGAGCCCGGCCTGGAAGCCCTCCAGGCTCAGCTTCTCGAACAGCGCGCGGTCGCCGTGCAGCGGCCGTCCCCACTCCTCGTCGTGGTAGCGGCGGTATTCGACGTCGACGCCGGTCCACGCGCAGCGGGCGATGCCGTCGCCGGCGACGAGGATGTCCGGGCTCACCCGGTCAGCCTAATGGGGCGCCCACGCGCAGCCGGCGCATGCGGGCACTGGGCCTCGAGCCGGTTCCAGAGGTTCACAGAGGTTCACAGGAGAGGACATGGACACAAGAGAGGATGCTTCACAGGCATCCGCACCTCTCTTGTGTCCATCTCCTCACGAGTGAACGCGCAGCAGCGGCGACCAGCCGCTCAGCCCTGCTTCTTCCGGAGGCCCTTCTCCGAGACGGGTGCCTCGCCGGATGCCTGCAGTGCCGCGTAGTGCGCACGCGCCTCGTCCTGCCGCTTCTGCTCGCCGCCGAGCGCGATCGGCGCGCGCACATGCTCGGGCGCGAAGCCGAACGCGTCGACGAGGTCCTGCGCATGCGGACGCAGCCGCCCGCAGAGCCGGTCGATGTAGCGAGTGACCGAGGCCGCACGCTGAGCGGAGAGCCGCCCGTTGATGAGGTACCAGGCGAGATGCCTCTCGATCAGCCAGAGGCCGAACAGGTCGCGCAGCCAGCCCAGCACCTGCTGGGTGGACTCGTCGCCGACGGCGGCGACGCCGTCGCTGAAGGCCTCCCACTGCAGCAGCTCGCCGTGGGCGCGGGCGGCCTCGATGAGCTCGACCTGGTGGCTGTTGAACAGGGCCGCGGCCTCGGCCTGCGACATCTTCGCAGCGGGCCGCAGCGCGGCGGCGAGGTCGGCGATCATCTGCTGCACGCGGTCTGCGAGCAGCTCGTGCTGCTGATCCGCGCGCAGCCCGAACTCCACCGACCGGGCGGTCGAGCCGAAGTCGGCGACGGTCTGACCCAGCTGTCGCAGGCCCGCGCCGTGGAACACCCGACCCGCGGTGTGCCCCACGGCGAAGCGCGCGAGCGCCGCGGCATCCGCGTCCTTGAACTGCTTCGCATAGTCGCTGAGCAGGCGCTTGCCCACCAGCTGCAGCAGCACGTTGTTGTCGCCTTCGAAGGTCGCGTACACGTCCAGATCGTGATGCAGACCGACCAGCCGGTTCTCGGCCATGTACCCGGCGCCGCCGCAGGCCTCGCGGCACTCCTGGATGGTCTCCAGGGCGTTCCAGGTGCTCAGCGGCTTCAGCGCCGCGGCGAGGGTCTCGAGGTCTTCGCGCTCGTCCGGGGTGTCGGTGCGGCCGGAGAAGACCCCGTCGTATTTCTGCAGCAGCTCGTCGTGCGCGAAGAACTGCGCGTACGTCTGCGCCAGGCGCGGCAGCAGGCGACGCTGATGCTTGGCATAGTCGAGGAGCACGACCTCGTCCGTGCCCGCCCCCGAGTCGAACTGGCGGCGCTGATTGCCGTACGTGATCGCGATGTGCTCGGCGAGCGCGGTGCCGATGGTGGCGGCCCCGTCCAGCGACACGCGCCCCTGCACGAGGGCGCCGAGCATGGTGAAGAAGCGGCGGCCGGGAGAGGGGATGTCGGAGCTGTACGTGCCGTCGGCGGCGACATCGCCGTAGCGGTTGAGCAGGTTCTCGCGCGGCACGCGCACGTGGTCGAAGGCGAGCCGCCCGTTGTCGATGCCGTTCAGGCCGCCCTTGACGCCGTCGTCCTCGCTGGTGATGCCCGGCAGCATCGCACCCTCGTCGTCGCGGATCGGGACGAAGAAGCAGTGCACGCCGTAGTTGACGCCGCCCGTGATGAGCTGCGCG
>DASSYC010000138.1:0-8027 GCA_035703465.1 Microbacterium sp.
CGCCCCCCGCCGTGACCTTCCCGACATGGCCTTCTCACTGCACACCGACGCATATGTCGCTGCGTACACCGTGTACGAGGATCCCGCCGAGTTCCCCCGCAACCGGGCCTGGGTCGACGAGGTGTTCGCACATGCCGAGCCGGTCACCGCCGGTCAGTACCTCGGCGACTCCGACATGACGAACCGGCAGCTGAAGTTCATGGCACCCGAGAACTGGGCGAAGCTGCAGCAGATCATCGCCGCCCGCGATCCCGAGGGGCGCTTCCACCGCTACCTCGCCGCAGATCCCGCGACGATCAACGTCAACCACTGGGAGCTGGATGCCTGACCTCTTCAGCCTCGACGGGCAGGTCGCGATCGTCACGGGGGCGACCAGCGGCATCGGCCTCGCGTCGGCCGAAGCCCTCGCCGTGCACGGCGCACGGGTCGTGATGGCGGGCCTCGGCGATGCGGGCAGCGTCGCGGCAGGCCTGCGCGACCACGGCCACGACGTCGTCGGCGTGGAGTGCGATCTGCGCGACGCCGAGGCACCGGCATCCCTCGTGCACACCGCCCTCGACCGCTGGGGCCGGCTCGACACCGTCTTCGCGAATGCCGGCGTAGGGCTGGAAGACCGCGACGAGAACGGCGGCGGCGACGCCTTCAGCGCTCTCGACGTCATGTTCGACCTGCACGTTCGGTCGGTGCTGCGTCTCGCCGACGCGGCGCTGCCCGCGATGGCCGATGCGGGCGGCGGGCTGTTCCTCGTCATGTCGAGCCTGTCGGGCCTGCGCGGCAACACCGTCATCGGCGGCTACGGCATCACGAAGGCCGCCAACGCCCAGCTCGCCCGCAACATCGCGGTGCAGTGGGGGCCCCGCGGCATCCGCGCCAACGCGCTCGCGCCCGGCGTCATCGCCACTGAGTTCTCCGCGCCGATAACGGCGGACCCGGATGCCGCGCGCATCCGCCTCGCGAAGACCCCGCTGGGCCGCTTCGGGACGCCGCACGAGGTGGCGGGCGCGGTCGTCTGGCTGGCCTCGCCCGCCGGGGCGTTCGTGAGCGGGCAGACGATCGTGATCGACGGGGGAACGCTTGCCTCCGACTGAGAGAGTCGCCCTCGTCACGGGTGGCGCGAACGGCATCGGGGCCGCGATCGTCCAGCGCCTGCGCGCGGACGGCCTCTCCGTCGCGAGCCTCGACCTCACGCCCGCAGAGCGCGCCGGGGTGCTCGACCTGGAGTGCGACGTCGCGGAAACGGCATCCATCGCGTCTGCCGTCGCCCGCGTGCGCGCGGAGCTCGGCCCGATCTCGGTCGTCGTGCATGCCGCCGCCTTCCAGCACCAGGCGCCGTTCGACACCGTCGACCCGGCCGATTGGAGCCGCAGCTTCCGCGTCAACGTCGACGGCGCCTTCCACCTCGTGCGTGCGGCCCTTCCCGATCTTCGGGCTGCCGATGCCGGGCGCATCATCATGATCACGTCATCGAGCTACTTCGCGCCGCCACCGGGCATGAGCCATTACATCGCGACCAAGGGCGCGCTGACCGGGCTCGTGCGCGGCCTGTCGGCCGAGCTGGGCACCGATGGCATCACCGTCAACGCCGTCGCCCCCGGGCTCACTGCGACCGAGAACGCGCTCCACAGCATTCCCGAGCAGCACTTCGCCCTCGTGCAGAGCCGGCAGGCGATCAAGCGCGCCGGGCAGGCAGACGACATCGCCGGCGCGGTCGCGTATCTCGCCTCGCCCGATGCCGGCTTCGTGACCGGACAGACGCTGCTCGTCGACGGCGGCGAGAGCCGCCTGTAGCGCGGGAGACTCTCGCCGTATCGCCCCGCACGATAACTGGCATCACCCGGACGGGATTCCGCAACCGCGCCGGGGCTGGTGTGATGACCTTGCTGGCGAAGCCGCCAGACCCGACACGAGGCAAGGGCGCCCAGGCACCCTGCCTCCCGACACACAGCAGGAGTGTCAGTGAAACTCACACGCAAGCTCGCGATCGCCGCTGGCATCGCAGCGCTCGCGCTCACGGCGAGCGCATGCACGACGGGCGACAACGGCGGCGGCGCAACCACCGCACCGACCGACGGCGGCGGCATCAGCGCCGAGGCCCAGGCCGCGCTGGACGAGGCCTACAAGGGCTATGGCCTGACCCTCGACGACCTCGCGCCGGCGGCGCCCGAGGCCGGGCTCAACTTCTACGTGATGTCGTGCGGCGAGTCCAACGTGACGTGCGCGGCTCCGGCAGCCGCCATGATGGATGCCGCCGAGGCGGCCGGCTGGACGGCCAACCTCGTCGACGGCAAGCTGAGCCCCGAGGGCTTCGCCACCGCGATCCGCCAGGCGGTCGCCGGCGGCGCCGACGTGCTCGTGCCCGTCGGCATCAGCTGCTCGGCCGCGGCCGCGGCCTTCGCCGAGGCCAAGGCGGCCGGCGTGACGATCGTCGGCGGCGGCGGCGTGGACGACTGCGACCCGAAGGGCTGGGACGCGGAGCGTCTGTGGATCCCCGACCCGCCCCTTCCCACGGGCATCTTCGGCGCGTTCGGCACCCTTCCGGCCGACTACGTCTTCGGCAAGACGGACGGCGACCCCAAGGCCGTCGTGATCAACATGACCTCGAACCCGTGGGGTCAGCTCATCACGGACGCCTTCAGCGGCCAGCTGGAGCAGCTCGGCGGCGGTGAGGTGCTCGAGGTCGTGGACGTGTCCGACCCCGAGACCGCCGACGGCTCGTTCATCCAGAAGGTGACGAGCGCCCTGCTCGCCAACCCGGACGCGAACGCGCTCGTCGTCCCGACCGACGCCTTCCTCGTGAACGGCCTCGCGACCGCCGTCGCGCAGGCGGGTCTCGCCGAGCAGCTCGTGGTCGTGGGCAACTTCGGCTCCGAGCCGGCGCTCGACATGATCCGCTCCGGCCAGCCGGGTATCACCGCCACGATCGCGTCGGCGCAGGACTGGGAGGCGTGGGGCTCGATCGACACGGCCATCCGCGTGCTCGACGGCCAGGAGCCGGCATACATCGGGCAGACGCTGCAGGCCGTGGACAAGGACAACAACATGCCCGAGTCCGGCCCGTACAACGGTGCAGTCGACTGGAAGTCCGCCTTCCTGACGGCGTGGGGCAAGTGACCGACGCCACGACGAACCCGGGAGCGGCAGAGATGACCTCTGCCGCTCCCGGCACGTCGACCTCCGAGCTCGCCCTGGAGGTCCGCCATCTGGACAAGGACTTCGCCGGCACCCGGGCGCTCAACGACGCCTCGCTGGTGATCCGCCGCGGCACAGTGCATGCCCTGCTGGGCGGCAACGGCTCGGGCAAGTCCACCACCATCAAGATCCTCGCCGGCGTGTACGAAGCCGACGCCGGCGACCTGGAGATCTTCGGCACGCGCTTCAGCCTGAGGGGGTACACGCCCGCGACCGCGCAGCAGGCCGGCCTGCGATTCGTGCACCAGGACCTCGGGCTGTTCCTCGACCTGTCGATCGAGGAGAACTTCGCACTCGACGCCGGCTACCCGCGCCGCGGCCCGGGCATCGACTGGCGCGCCCTGCGCCGGAACGTGACCAGGCTGCTCGCCGAGTACGAACTCGACGCCTCGCCGACGACGCCCGTCGGCGCCCTGCGCCCGTCCGACCAGACGATGGTCGCGATCGCGCGCGCCCTGCAGGATCAGGATGCCGACCAGGAGCTGATCCTCGTCCTCGACGAGCCGACGGCCCGACTGGCCGCGGCCGAGTCCGAGCGCCTGCTCGAGCGGGTGCGCCGCCGCGCCGACGAGGGCCAGACGGTGCTCATCGTCAGCCACCGGCTGCGTGAGGTGCTCGCCGTCTCGGACGACTTCACGATCTACCGCGACGGCCGCGTCGCCGGCACGCTCATCGACGCCTCCCCGACCGAGGAGGAGCTCGTCGAGATCATGGCCGGGAAGGCCGTGCGCGCGCTCCGCCCCACCGGCGACGTCGCCCACGCGGGCCAGGCCCCCGTCCTCACGGTGGAGGGCCTGCGCGGTGGTCCCATCCGCGGCATCGACCTCACCGTGCACGCCGGCGAGATCCTCGGCCTCACGGGTCTCGTGGGCTCCGGCCGCTCCAGCGTCCTCAAGATGCTGTTCGGCGAGCACGCCCCCGCCGAAGGAAGCATGACGCTCGCCGGGGAGCCGTACGCGCCTCGCAGCGTCGGCGACGCGATGCGCGCCGGGGTGGCGATGGTGCCCGAGGACCGGGTGCACGAAGCATCCTTCCTCGACCAGACCGTCACCGAGAACCTGGCACTGGCCACCCTCAGCGAGAACTGGCGGGGCGGCTTCATGCCGCGCGGCCGTGAGCGCGCCACGGCACGCGGGCTCATCGCCGAGTACGGCGTCAAGGTCGCCGGCCCCGAAGCGCTCTACTCGTCGATGTCGGGCGGAAACCAGCAGAAGGTGGTGTTCGCGCGATGGATGCAGCGCAAGCCCCGGCTGCTGCTGCTCGACGAGCCGACGCAGGGCGTGGACGTCATGAGCCGCGCCGACATCTACGACAGCATCCGCCGGATCGCCGCGGAGGGCACCGCGGTCATCGTCGCCTCGAGCGACCTTGCCGAGATCCACGCGCTGTGCGACCGGACTCTGGTGCTCAGCCACGGCAGGATCTCCGACGAAGTCGCTGCCGGCACGCTGGACGTCGACGCCCTCATCAGTCTCGTCCTTCGTGAGAAGACGATCCCCGATGCCGCCACGGAGGCAACATCATGACCGACACCCAGACCTCACCGACGACCGAGACGGTCTCGATCGCGGTCAAGCGCACACCGCCGGGCATGCGGCTGCTGGAGAACTACGCGCTTCCGCTGCTGACGATCCTCGTCTACGTGTTCTTCTGCTTCTTCCCGCCGTCGTCGCAGTCGTTCCCGACGATGAACAACCTCAACGTCATCCTGGGCAGCAACGCGGTGATCGCGCTCATCGCGATCGCCGCGATCTTCCCGCTGGTGTGCGGCTACTTCGACTTCTCGCTGGGCGCCACTGCTGTCATGTCCCAGGTCATGACTGCGGGCATGATGTCGGTGTTCGGGCTGCCGCTGTGGCTGGCGATCGTCATCTCGCTGTGCCTGGGAACGCTCGTGGGCGTGATCAACGGCTTCTTCGTCACCAAGCTCGGCATGAACCCGTTCGTCACGACCCTGGGCATGATGATGCTGATCGCGGGTCTGCTGTCGTGGTTCACCGGCGGCGCGACCCTGGTCAGCGGCATCGACCCGGCACTGATCACGTTCGGATCGATGCGTCTCGCCGGCATCCCGCTGGTCTTCTTCATCACCCTGTTCATCGGCCTGATCGCCTGGTACTTCTTCGCGCACACCCCGTTCGGGCGATCGCTGTACGCGATCGGCTCCAATGCGACAGCCGCCAAGCTCGTCGGCCTGCCCGTGCGGAAGAACATCTGGTGGAGCTTCATCGTCGCCGGCTTCATCGCAGGCATCGCCGGCGTGATGCAGCTCGCGCGCGTGGGCAGCGCAGCCGCATCCGACGGCGGCATGCTGCTGTTCCCCGCGCTGGCCGCCGTGTTCCTGGGCGCCACCGCCATCCGTCCCGGCTTCTTCAACGTGTGGGGCACGATCATCGGCGCCGTCTTCGTGTCGGTGTCGGTGAGCGGCCTCGCGCTGTCGGGTGCCAGCGGCTGGGCGTCGAGCGTGTTCAACGGCGCGGCCCTTCTCGCGGCGGTGGCCCTGTCGACCTACCTCGGCCGCGCGAAGCGCACGGGCTGAGACCGGGCGGTCGCGGGCTCGTCCGTAGGATGGGCCCGTGACCGACTTCCGCAAGCTCGACCTCAATCTGGTGGTCGTGCTGGACGCGCTGCTCACCGAGCGCAACCTCACGCGCGCCGGTGAACTCGTCGGCATGACCCAGCCTGCGGTCAGCGGTGCCCTGGGCCGGCTGCGCGAGCTCTTCGGCGACCCGCTGCTGGAACGGTCGGGGCGCGGCTTCGTGCTCACGCCGCGGGCCGAATCGCTCATCCCGAGCGTGGCAGAGTGCATGGCGTCGGTGCACCGCACGTTCGAGGTGCTGCCCACCTTCGACCCGGCCACGAGCAGTCGCACCTTCCTCGTGTCGGCGTCAGACTATGTGCTCGCCGAGATCACCAGCCCGCTGCTGAGCGTGCTCGAGCGCGAGGCACCCCACACGCGGGTGGAGTTCGACGGGCTCCCCGTGGCGGAGATGGTCTCGCCCGTCGACCTGCTGCGCCGCGACATCATGATCGCCGGCACCGGACGAGGTGTGCCGGGCAAGCGCGCGTCGCTGTTCTCCGACCAGTTCGTCTGCGTCGTGGATGCCGCCAACCCCGCCCTGCGCGACGGTGCGCTGTCGCTCGAGTCGCTGCGGCGACTGCGCCACGTGCGCTCCGCGTTCGGTCCGCAGGTGACCACGCACATCGACGACATGCTCAGCGCCGCCGAGATCAGCCCGCGGGTGGCCGTGACCGTGCAGGGGTTCATGGCCGTGCCGTTCATGCTCGCAGGATCGCCGTGGGTCGGCTGGGTGCCCGAACGCACTGCGAATCGGTATGCCCGGTCGCTCGGGCTCGTGATCGCGCAGACCCCGATCGCCCCGAGCGTGCTCGTGGAAGCGGCCCACTGGCATCCATCGAAGTCCGGCGACCCGGCGCTGCAGTGGCTCGTCCAGCAGCTTCGGCAGGCGGCCGAGCTCGTCGAGTTCGGCGAGGACGGCGACGAAGCGGTCTAGTGCGGGATCCCGAGGTCGCGGCGGTTACCGTCGGCGTCGGTGTGCACGAAGGAGTTGTAGGCGACGAGGATGTCGCGGAAGCGGCCGGTGTCGTCGATCTCGTACATGATGACCCCGTCGAACTCGAACGTCTCGCCCTTCTTGACGGGTCCGAACAGCGACTCCTCGGCGTCATGGCGCGCGGTGAACAGCGTGTTCATCTGGATCGCTGCGCGACCCGCGTCGGACACGAACCGCGGCACGGTGAGCTTCTCGACATAGTCCGGCCAGATGAGCTTGCGGTAGTGGTGCTTCATGCCGTCGACGCCGGTGAACTCGAGCGTGCCGTTCTTCACGTGCACGTCGGCGGCGAGGTAGTCGTCGAAGGCGGTGTCGTCCTCTTCGTTGAAGCGGCGGATGTACTCGCGGAAACGTGGCTCGTCCATGCTCGAGACGCTACGGGGGACCCGAGGGAAGCGGAACATGGCGCCGGGGATACTTGGTATCGCACTTGACACAGTATCGATGTTTTGTTCTACTTGACCGCATGCGGTGGGCGGGTCAGGAACTGGGTGTGGCGGATGCCGCGGCCCTGCCCGGCATGGAGCGGATCGACGGGCTCGTGCGCTCGGTGACCACCCCGGAGTTCGCCGGCATCACCTTCCACGAGGTGATGGCAAAGTCCGCGCTGAACCACGTGCCCGGCGCGTCGTCGATGCCCTTCGACTAGACCGTGAACCCGTACCGCGGATGCAGTCACTCGTGCGTCTACTGCCTAAGCCCGGACACGCTCGTGCTGATGGCCGACGGTCGCCACCAGCCGATCGGCGACCTCCGCGTCGGCGATCACATCATCGGCACCGAGCGCCACGGAGCATACCGCCGCTACATTCGCACGACGGTTGACGCGAAGTGGTGGACGCGAAAGCGCGCCTATCGGCTCACACTCGCCGACGGCACTGAGATCGTGGCGAGCGGGGATCACCGTTTTCTCACCGAGCGCGGATGGAAGCACGTGACCGGTGCCATGCAGGGTCCTGGTCAACGTCCTTATCTGACCACGAACAACCGGCTGCTCGGCTTCGGGGCGGTAGGCCCGCTGTCCGATGTCACAGAGTCGAGTTCAGCGTATCGCCGGGGGTGTCTAGCGGGAATGATCCGTGGCGACGGCATGATATTTCGTGGCAGCTACGAGGACGCTCGCCGTGTGCGAGACATCCACCGCTTTCGTCTGGCGCTCGCTGACACAGAAGCCCTGGATCGCACCCGCACTCTCCTGGCGGACGAGGGCATCGTCACGAATACCCGTCCCTTCGCGATCGGGACAGCGCGCCGCAGGATCGC
>DASSYC010000195.1:0-14679 GCA_035703465.1 Microbacterium sp.
ACCCGGCTGGGATCCAGGCAGAGGATGCGGCCGAGTTCTCGCTGCGACGCCCCCTCGCCGACCGCCGCAAGCTCGAGCAGCGCGTAGGACTTGGTGGACAGGCCGAACGGATCCAGGGCACGGTCGGCACGCTTGGCTGCCAGATAGGAGAACCGGGATGCCAGGAACCCGACGTTCTCCTCGAGCTTCCCCAGTTCCCCGCGCATCGCGAAAGTCTAGCGATGGGCAGCATGCGCGTGGAGAGGATCGATGTGTCGGTCACAGTGAACTGCACATCTCCAGGGCGCAACACGAGGGCAGAGGGCATCCGATGAAAGCCCAACTGCGCGCTGTCTCTCTCACGGCGAGTGCCATTGCCGCTCTCGTCCTCAGCCTCGGCTTGGCACCGGCCAGTGCGGGGAACGGCCACGCCACGGTCACAGTCCCCAGGTTCCGGCTGTGCAACCGGGAGACCTCCTGGAGTGCGCGGATCTCGCCGGCTTCGAATACGCCGCTGCCGTGATCGCGGGCTCGACGGCGTCGTCGCGACGGCCATCGGCGGCGTCGGCGGCGGTGAGAGCGGGCTGCAGAGGGGCATGGCAGTGATCAGCTCGCCGAGCATGCCGCAGAAGGCGAACCGTAGCGGCGGTCGCTGACGCGCAGCCGCTGCTGGGCCGGTCAGCGCGCGACGGGGAAACGCAGGTTCGCCGCGACCGGTGAGCCGTCGATGAGGTCGGCGTTGCGCACGGCCCTGACCGTTCCACCGCCGCGCAGCACGCGGGCCGCGATCTCGTCGACCAGCGCGTAGGTGTCGGGACCGGGTTCGGCAGCGTGACGCACGTGGCCGAACTCGTCGATCGACCCCTCGTCCGTGGCATCCATGTCGAAGTGGAGCACGTCGACCGCGGCCTGCGTCGCGGCGTTCGCCACCTCATCGAAGCGACTCGTCGCGAGACCCTCCGCGCGCAGCGTGCCGAAGCTCTCCCGCCACTCGCGCAGCTCGGAAGCGTAATGATCGTCCAGGATGCCGCGCACCAGATCCGAAAGCTGGTCGTCGTCCAGTGCCTCCGGGTGCGACTCGACCCCCGCCTCCAGCAGCCGGGGATGCGTGTTCACCTCGCGGTAGGCCGGCTCGAGGTCGGTGGCGGCCGCGAGGATCAGCGGAACATCCGAGGGAACGACGCGCACCACGGCGTCCTGCACCGCACGGGCGAACCTTTCGCGTTCGATGCGGTCGCCCGTGGTCCCATCGGCGCGCTCGCGATCGAATCGCCCGCTGGTCGTGGTGCGCTCGAGCATGAGCGCGTGGTCGTCCGGCAGGTCCAGTTCATGCTCCACGGGCCGGTGGTCCGGTCCGAATTCGAGCAGCCGCGTGCCGCCCTGGGTGAGCTCGATCACGAAGGCGCGGTGCGGGAATGCGACCGCCCGCAGCAGGGTCCCCGTGTCGAACCGGTCGCCGACGGCGACGTGCGGGACGACCTCGTTGACGAGGCGGAACGCTTCGACGCGTCCGGGTGCGGCGAGGATCACCAGCGAGCGCGACTGGTGCTGCCAGAACTCGTGGTCGCCGTTCAGTTCGCGCAGCGCCGCGACCACGCCGGCCGCGCTGCCGCGGGGAAGGTCCTTCTGCTCCAGCTCGCGCTCGGCGTCGTCGATCGCGTTGCGCAGCGCGATCCTGATGCGCTCGTGGTCGCTCGGCAGATGCGAGGAGGCGAGCGCGATCGTCACGCTCGCGTCGTCGCGGTGGTCGATGAGCTCGAGCAGGTGGTCGGTGTCTGGAATGTCGGCGGGCAGCATGCCGTCACCATACCCACACTCGGCGCCGGTATTCGAGGGGTTGCGCTCCGGCTATCGGCGCCGGTTGCGGGGCCGCGGTCGCGCAGGGGGCACTTCTGGTGCCGGAACCGCGGCGCCGACCCGGTTCGAGATCTCGCCGATGCCCTCGATCGACATGGTGACCACATCACCCTCGCGCAGCGGCGGGGGGGTGAGCCCCTGGTTGCGGCCCCACAGCTCGCCGAGGCATCCGCCATTGCCCACCGTGCCCGACCCCAGCACATCCCCCGGCACCACGCGCGAGTTGCGCGAGGCGTAGGCGACCAGCTCGGGGAAGGGCCAGCCCATGTTCGAGACGAGGTCTTCGCCGATGAGCTCGCCGTTGACGTGCACCTCGGCCCGCAGCTGCAGGAAGCCGTCCTCGTCGAGGTACCGCTCGAACTCGTCGGCCGTGACGATCCACGGCCCGAGCACCGTTCCGAAGTCCTTGCCCTTGGCCGGGCCCAGCCGCACCTTCATCTCGCGGGCCTGCAGGTCGCGCGCGGACCAGTCGTTCATGATCGTGTAGCCGAAGATGACGGATGCCGCCTCCTCGGCCGTGAGGTTCGATTCGCCGATGCCCGGCGCGGTGCCGATCACGGCGGCGAGTTCGAGCTCGAAGTCGAGGCGCTCGCTCACCGGCGGTCGCAGCTCCTGCCCGGTGGCCTGGATCGTGTGCGGGTTCGTGAAGTAGAAGGTCGGCGCCTGGTGCCACTCCGGCGGGACGTCGCTCCTGCCCTCGACCCCGGCGCTCACGCCCTCGACGTGCTCTTCGAAGGCGACGAAGTCGCGCACCGATGCGGGGGCCAGCGGGGCGAGCAGCGTCACCTCGGCGAGCGGCGTGCCCTCGGCCAGGCGCACGCGGGAGAGGTAGTCCTGCAGCTCGCCGATGCCGTCGCGCAGCAGATCTGCGACGGTGAGATCATTGGGAAACGGGTGGAGCCGATCACCGAGGATGAATCCCTCGACGTGAGCGTCGTCCTGCAGCCAGCGCGCGATTCTCATACGTCCACTCTGTCGTGTCGTGCGAGAAAGGGCTAACGGCAGCCGGCCATCCCATGCATCGCCCGGGATGATGCCCGGCTCACGCGGAAGTCACGCCTTGGTGGAGAAGGCGGCGTCGAACGCGGCGGCGGCCGGGGTGATCGCGTTGAGATCACGCACGAACGCAAGCGCCTCGGGGGCGCCGTGCAGCCGGTCCATCCCGGCGTCCTCCCATTCCACGCTGGTCGGGCCGTCGTAGCCGATCGCGTTGAGTGCCCGGAACAGCGGCTCCCACGGCACCTCGCCGTGCGCCGTCGAGACGAACGTCCACCCGCGCCGCGGGTTCGCCCACGGCAGGTGCGAGCCGAGCACGCCGTTGCGCCCGTCGAGGTTGGTGACCGACTCCTTCACGTGCACATGGAAGATGTGGGGCGCGAAGTCGAGCACGAACGCCACCGGATCCAGCTGCTGCCACATGAAGTGCGACGGATCGAAGTTGATGCCGAAGCTCTCGCGGTGCCCGATGGCTTCCAGCGTCGCCTTGGCGGTCCAGTAGTCGTACGCGATCTCCGACGGGTGCACTTCGAGGGCGAAGCGCACCCCGACCTCCTCGAACACGTCGAGGATGGGATGCCACCGGTCGGCGAAGTCCCTGTAGCCGGCCGCGATCCACTCGTCGGACGCCGGCGGGAACATCGCCACCGCCTTCCAGATCGACGAACCCGAAAAGCCCACGACGGTCTTCACACCGAGCTTCGCAGCGAACCGTGCCGTGTTCTTCATCTCCTCGGCGGCCCGCTGCCGCACGCCCTCCGGGTCGCCGTCGCCCCACACCCGGTCGTTGAGGATGTCGCGGTGCCGCTCGTCGATCGGGTCATCGCACACCGCCTGGCCGGCCAGGTGGTTGGAGATCGTCCACACCTTCAGGCCATTGCGCTCGAGGATGTCGCGCCTGGACTGCACGTACGCGTCGTCGTCCCACCGCCCCACGTCGATGTGGTCGCCCCAGCAGGCGATCTCCAGGCCGTCGTAGCCCCATTCGCCGGCAAGCCGAGCCACCTCTTCGAACGGCAGGTCGGCCCACTGGCCGGTGAACAGCGTGATCGGACGGGTCATGTCATCTCTCCTTCGAAACCCACGCGTGCGCGGGCGCGTCCGTGCGCACCCACGCGGAATCCTTCTCGGCGCTCTGCTCGACGGCGGCGAGCACCCGCTGCACGCTCAGCCCCTCGGCGAACGTCGGATGCGGGTCGGCGCCCTCGTCGATCGCGGTGACCAGGTCGACGACCTGATGCACGAAGCCGTGCTCGTAGCCCAGCATATGACCGGCCGGCCACCAGGCGGCGACGTACGGGTGGACCGCCTCGGTGACGAGGACCTTCGCGAACCCCTGCAGCTCGCCGGGCGCGGTGCGGTCGTAGTACTGCAGGGCGTTGAGGTCCTCGAGGTCGAACGCGAGCGCGCCCTTGTCGCCGGAGACCTCCAGCGTCAGGGCATTCTTGCGACCTGTCGCGAACCGCGTCGCCTCGAACGAGGCCAGCGCGCCGCCCTCGAGCCGGCCGGTGAAGATCGCGACGTCGTCCACGGTCACGTCGCCATAGCCCTCGGCCGCGGTGCCGCTCAGTCCTGAGCCCGAGCCGAGCAGCGGCCGCTGCTTCACGATCGTCTCGGTGATGCCCGACACGGCCTCCACCTGCTGTCCGGTCACGAACTGCGTCATGTCGATGATGTGCGCGCCGATGTCGCCGAGGGCTCCCGAGCCGGCGTGCTCCCTCTGCAGGCGCCAGGCCAGCGGCATCCCCGGATCGACGAGCCAGTCCTGCCGGTACGCGGCCCGCACCTGCTGCACACGCCCGATCCGCCCCTGGGCGATCAGGTCGCGCAGGAACGTGACGGCCGGCACTCGCCGGTAGGTGAAGCCGACCATCGACTTCGCCCCGCGCTGGGCGGCGCGCTCGGCGGCAGCCCGCATCGCCTCGGCCTCGGCGACCGTGTTGGCAAGGGGCTTCTCGCACAGCACGTGCTTGCCGGCGTCCAGTGCGGCGATCGCGATCTCGGCATGCGAGTCGCCCGGGGTCACGATGTCGACGATGTCGATGTCTTCGCGTGCGATGACGGTGCGCCAGTCCGTCGCCGACTCCTGCCAGCCCCAATGCGCGGCGGCGTGTGCGACGGCATCGCCGCTGCGGCCGACCACGACCGCCATCTCCACCGCCCGCGGCAGATCGAACACCGCGGGGGCCTGCCGCCACCCCACCGAGTGGGCGGCGCCCATGAAGCCGTACCCGATCATCGCGACGCGAAGCGGGCGCGATGATCCATCGCGGTGCAGGTCAGTCAACGCGCTGTCCTCTCATGAGGGGAACGCGGGGCGCCCGGCGCGCAGCCGGACGCCCCGCATCGATCAGGATGTGAAGGCGAGGTCGATGAACTCGTCCACGTTCTCCTTCGTCACGACCGGCGCGTCCAGCACGATGCGGTTCGGAACGCTCGGCGTGATGAGGTCGCCCATCGTCTTGCCCTGCGCGATCAGACGGGCCAGCGCGATGCCGTCCGCGGCCTGCGTCGACGGGTAGATGACCGTCGCCTTCAGCACGCTGTCGTCGGCCTTGATGGCCTCCATCGCGTTCTTCGAGCCGGCGCCGCCCATCATGAAGAACTCGTCGCGGCCGGAGGAGGTGATTGCGGCCATCACGCCGATGCCCTGGTCGTCGTCGTGGTTCCAGATGGCGTCGATCTGCGGGTTGGCTGCGAGCAGCTGCGATGTCGCGGACTCGCCGCCTGCGACGGTGAAGTCGGCGGCGACGCGCGCGTCGACCTTGAGGCCGCAGTCGCTGAGCGCATCCGCGAACCCGCGGGAGCGATCCTGCGTCAGCGGCAGCGAGTCGATGCCGGCGATCTCGGCGACGAAGCCGTCACCGCCGAGCTGCTCGCAGATGTAGGTGCCGGCGCTGACACCCATGCCGTAGTTGTCGCCGAGGATGGTGGAGCGCGCCGCGAACGGGCTGGAGAACTCGCGGTCGACGTTGATGACCGGGATGCCGGCCTGCATCGCCTTGATCGCGACCTCGGTCAGCGCGGCCCCGTCGGTGGGGAGCAGGACGATCGCGTCGACCTTCTCGTTGATGAACGTCTCGACGGCGGCGATCTGTGCGTTGGCGTCGTTCGTGCCTTCGGCGACCTTCAGCTCGACGTCGGAGAAGCTGTCGGCGGCGGCCTTGGCGCCGGAGCTGATGGCGCCGAGCCAGCCGTGGTCGTTGGCGGGTCCGGAGAACCCGATGACGACGGTCTCGCCGGTCTCTGCGTTCTGCTCGTTGGATGTGCCCTGATCGACGACGTCGTCGTCGGTGCCGCCGCTGCTGCAGGCGGCGAGCAGTCCGACGGAGAGTGCGGCGGCGAGGCCGACCGCGGCCAGTCGCGACCACCGGGTGCGAAGTGCGTGCATGTGTGCTTCCTCCTTGAATGCGAATGCGGGTCGGCGCGGCCCCGGGGGTTCCGGAAGGGTGCGCACGCGCTGACGAAGCATCAGGCTAGCAGAAGCATCCAGTTTTGTGTTCACTTTTGCATGTCACCCGGTAAAAGCGGATCAACTGGGGAATCCTGCATCGCGACGTCCCGCTTGGCTCCACTCGCGAGACGGCTGGAGAGCCCAGGATGCCTCACGTGCACGGGCACGGGCATGTTATGGTCACCGGGTGATCAAAGACGACCACCAGGCGCCGATTCTCTCGGTGCGCGGTGTGACGAAGGCCTTCGCCGGGGTGCAGGCGCTGCGCGGCGTCGATCTCGAGATCGTGCCGGGCGAGGTGCACTGCGTGCTCGGGCAGAACGGTGCGGGCAAGTCGACGCTCATCAAGGTGCTGGCCGGTGTGCACCGGCCCGACGCCGGTGAGATCACGTGGAACGGCGAGGCCGTCGACATCCCCGATCCGCAGGCTGCGCTCGAGCTGGGGATCGCGACGATGTACCAGGAGCTCGACGTCGCCGACGGACTCACCATCGCCGAGAATGTCTTCCTCGGCCACGAGATCGCTTCCGGCGGCTTCACCCGTCGTGGCGAGGCCGCACGTCGCACACGCGAGCTGCTGGGCCGGCTCGGACACGACCTTCTCTCGCCGCACACCGAGGTGGGACAGCTCAGCGCTGCGAACAAGCAGATCGTGAGCATGGCGCGCGCACTGTCGCACGACATCAAGCTGATCATCATGGACGAGCCCTCTGCCGCGCTCGGCTCCGAAGAGGTCAAGAATCTCTTCCACATCGTGCGCGAGCTCACCTCGGAGGGCATCGCGGTCGTGTACATCACGCACCGGCTGGAGGAGATCCGCGAGATCGGCGACCGCATCACGGTGCTCAAGGACGGCCGCAGCATGGCCTCCGGCCTCTCCGTCGCCGACACCCCCACGGCCGACCTCATCCGGCTCATGACGGGGCGCTCGGTGGAGAACGTGTTCCCGCCGGCGGTGCCGGTGCCTGCCGATGCCCCCGTCGTGCTCGACGTCGACCGGCTCGAGCTGGCGGGCGTGTTCCACGACGTGTCGTTCACCGTGCGAGCCGGAGAGATCGTGGGCCTGGCCGGACTGGTCGGCTCGGGCCGCTCCGAGATTCTCGAGACGATCTACGGCGCGCGGCGCGCGACCTCGGGCACGGTGTCGGTTGCCGGAACACCACTGCGCCGCGGATCCGTCGTGGCGGCGGTTGCTGCCGGCATCGGCCTCTCACCCGAGGAGCGCAAGAGCCAGGGCCTCGTGCTGGACGAGCCGATCTACGTGAACGTGACGCTGTCGTCGCTGTCGCGCTTCGGCCGCGCCGGCTTCCTCGACGAGCGCGCCGAGCGAGAGGCCGCGCGCGAGCAGATCGAGGCGCTCGAGCTGCGGCCGGCCGACCCCGACCGGCCCGCCGTCACCCTCTCCGGCGGCAACCAGCAGAAGATCCTGCTCGCCCGGTGGCTCGTGCACGGCACACGCGTGCTGCTGCTCGACGAGCCCACGCGCGGCGTGGATGTCGGCGCGCGCGCCGAGATCTACGCCCTCATCCGCCGCCTGGCCGCGGCCGGAAACGCGATCGTCATCGTCTCCAGCGAGATCGAGGAGGTGCTCGGACTCGCCGACACGGCGCTCGTGATCGCTGACGGCCGCGTGCTGCAGACCGTCCCCGCCGCCGAGATCGACGAGCACGGCGTGCTCGACCTCGTCATGAAAGGAGCTGCCGCGTGAGCGAGCAGACAACCCCCGGCACACAGCCCGCCGACCCTGAGCCCCCGAACGCGGCGAATCCGCAGCGATCCACCGTCCAGCGCCTGCTGTCCGGCTCGGTCGGACGCAACCTCGGGCTGGTCGTCGCGCTGCTGCTCATCGTCATCGTCGGCGCCATCACGTCCGGCGACACGTTCCTCACCTGGAGCAACACGCTCACGATCCTGCGCCAGGCGTCGATCATCGGCGTCATCAGCATCGGCATGACGTTCGTGATCATCTCCGGCGGCATCGACCTCTCGGTCGGATCGGTGATGGGACTGGCATCCGTGGTCGCCACCCTCGACGCCACGCAGGACCTCACAGCCAGCACGCACTGGATCGTCATGGTGGTGTTCGCCCTCGCCGTCGGCATCGCCGCAGGGCTCATCAACGGAATCGTGATCGCATACGGCAAGGTCGTCGCATTCATGACGACGCTGGCGATGCTCGTCGCGGCGCGCGGCCTCGCCGAGATCATCGGCGAGAAGCGCACCCTCGTGATCGAGGACCGCGGCTTCGTCTCGTTCTTCAACTCCGACTTCCTCGGCGTCGACGTCCTGATCTGGATCTTCATCCTCGTCGCGGTGGTGGGCTGGGTGCTGCTCAACCGCACGACCTTCGGTCGTCGCACCGTCGCGATCGGCGGCAACAGCGAGGCGTCCCGCCTGGCCGGCATCAACGTGAAGCGGCACATCGTGTGGCTCTACGCCATCGCGGGGCTGACTGCGGGCATCGCGGCCGTGATGATGCTGGGCCGAACGACGGCGGGGACGTCGACGCACGGCCAGCTGTACGAGCTGGACGCCATCGCCGCGGTGGTCGTCGGCGGCACACTGCTCATCGGCGGGCGCGGCACGATCACGGGCACTGTGCTCGGCGTGTTGATCTTCGCGACGCTGTCGAACGTGTTCGTGCAGAACAACCTCTCGTCGTCGGTCCAGGCCGTGACGAAGGGCGTGATCATCGTCGTCGCGGTGCTGCTGCAGCAGCGGTTCGCGAAGCCCGCCGGTCGAGAATCCACCTGACGCGGGTGGGGCGATGGACTTCCGCCGCTCCATCGGCCCTGTATCGGCAGGACAGGCAGAAGTCAGGCAACTTCTGCCGAAATGTCCGTGTGATTGACTGAATCGTGGCATCCATGAGCATCGAAAGCCCCACCTCCGGCATCGGGGTGAGCGAACTGTTCCAGCTGCTGCGCGACGGAGCCCCCCGCACACGTGCACAGCTGGCGAAATCCACCGGACTCGCACGCTCCACCGTCGCCGCCCGGGTGGACGAGCTGATGCGCCTCGGGCTCGTGACCCCGGTCGAGGGCGCGGCTTCCACCGGCGGCCGCCCGCCCTCGCAGTTCGCGCTCAACCCGGCCGCACGCGTGGTGCTCGCCATCGACCTCGGCGCCTCGCACGCCACCGTGGCAGTGCTGGATCTGGCCGCCGACATCATCGCCGAGCGCACCGACGCCCTCGACATCGCCCTCGGCCCTGAGCGCGTGCTCAGCCACGCGATCGAGGTCGCGACCGCACTGCTGGCCTCCGCGGGGCGCGTCAGCGCGGACATCGGCGCGGTCGGCATCGGCGTGCCCGGCCCGGTGGAGCACTCGACCGGCCGCCCCGCGAACCCGCCCATCATGCCGGGGTGGAACAACTTCGACGTGCCCGGGTGGGTGGCGCGGCACCTCGACGTCCCCGTGCTCGTCGACAACGACGTGAACATCATGGCGCTCGGCGAGCGCGCGGCGTCCTGGCCAGGCAGCGAGCATCTGGTGTTCGTGAAGGTGGCGACTGGGATCGGCGCCGGCATCGTCTCCGGCGGCAGGCTTGTGCGCGGCGCGCAGGGCGTCGCCGGGGACATCGGCCATGTGCGCGTGGCGCGCGGGTCGGCCGTGCCCTGCACGTGCGGAAACCGGGGATGCCTGGAGGCCCTCGCCTCGGGCCCCGCCATCGCCCGAACGCTGCGCGAGGCCGGACTCGATGCGGCCGACGGCAATGACGTCGTCGAGCTCGTCAAGAACGGCAGCATCGACGCCATTCAGGCGGTGCGCCAGGCCGGCCGTGACATCGGCGAGGTGCTCACGGCGTGCGTGAGCCTGATGAACCCGTCGGTGATCGCCATCGGCGGATCGATGGCCCGCGTCGGCGAGCACCTCATCGCCGGCGTGCGCGAGATCGTCTACACCCGATCGACGCCGCTCGCGACCGAGCGTCTCGCGATCGTGCACTCGGCCGCGGCCGACAGGGCCGGTGTCCTGGGCGCCGGAATGCTCGCCATCGAGCACACCCTGGCGCCGGAATCGCTGGATCGTCTCGTCGGCAGCTGACGACGCCGGCTCCAGACTGCGCTGTCGCGTGGAGCACCCGTCACGCGTACTCCTCGAGTGCGGAGCGGATGTCGGTGCACGAGAAGTCATCGCCGACGTACAGCAGCGGCTCGTCGCGCGCGTACGCGAGGGCATAGCTGAAGGTGTCGCCGAGGTTGAGCTTTGCCGGATGCCCGGAGCCGCGCCCGTAGTCCCGGTACGCCTCGCTGGCGATATCGGTGTGCTCCCGTTCGAAGGCCTCGACCTTCGTACCGTACCCACGAAGGAGTGCATCAAGGCGACGCAACCCGGAGGCACCCGCGCGAGCGTTCACCACGATGCGCGTTTCGACGAGGGTGGGCGTCGACATGGACGACGGGTAGGCGAGCAGCAGGGCGTCGAGAGCGTGCGCCTCCTTTTCGTCCTGGAGAATCGCGACGATCGCCGATGTGTCGACGATCACTTCGGGAGGCCCATCTCGTCATAGAGCCAATCGCCATGATCGGACATGGCTGCTCGCTGCTCGGGCGTGGTGTCGGCCTTGAACCCCTCGACGATCCGCCGGATCGCTGCTCGTCGACGCTCGATCTCCTCGGGAGAGTACGCCGGCTTCGGGCGTCCGCGCCGCTGCGTAGTCTGCAGTTCTTCCAGCCGCCGGCGCACGGCATCTTCGACGGCGCTCGTTTGGCTCATGCCGGTGAGCGCGGCAAGCTGGCGCACGAGATCGTGCACGGTCTCGTTCTTGATGTTGAGACTCATTCGCCGATTCTACCCCTGGTAGACGACAGAGGGTTGACGTCTACCTCTCGAGAACAACGGCGAGACCCTGCCCGACGCCGATGCAGATCGCGGCGACTGCGACACCACCGCCCCGTCGGGCCAGTTCGTGCGCCGCGTGGCCGATGATGCGGCCGCCCGAGGCGCCCAGCGGATGCCCGATCGCAAGCGCTCCGCCGTGGATGTTGACCTTCTCGGGGTCCAGGCCGTCCCACCCGGCGATGTCGGCGAGGCACTGCGAGGCGAACGCCTCGTTCAGCTCCACCAGATCGACGTCCGCCCAGGTCCTCCCCGCCCGGGCGAGCGCCTTGTTCGCGGCCTCGATCGGCGCCAGGGGGAACAGGTCCGGCTCGACGGCGTGGGCCGCACGCGCCACGATCCGCGCGAGCGGCTCGCCCGGCAGCACTCCCTCACCGGCGAGCAGCACCGCCGAAGCGCCGTCGTTGATCGACGAGGAGTTGCCGGCGGTGACGGTGCCCGCGCCGTCGGGGGCGAACAGCGCCTTGAGGGTCGCGAGCTTCTCCAGCGAGGTGTCGTCGCGGATGCCCTCGTCCCGCGCGAGCTCGGCGCCGGGCACCTGCACGATCTCGCCGTCGTAGACGCCCTCGGCCCACGCCTGCGCAGCGAGCCGGTGCGACCGGACGGCGAAGGCATCCTGCTCCTCGCGGCTGATGCCACCCTCGCGCGCGACGTTCTCGGCCGATTCCCCGTTGGAGATCGTCCAGTGCTTCGGCAGCCGGGGGTTGACCATGCGCCACCCGATGGAGGTGTTCCACATCGTCGGGTTGCCGATGGCCGGCCACGGTCGCGGCGACTTCTCGACGATGTACGGGGCGCGGCTCATCGATTCGACGCCGCCGGCGAGCACGATGTCGGCATCGCCCGCCTCGATGGCCCGTGAGCCCTGGACGACCGCCTCGACCGACGATGCGCACAGGCGGTTGACGGTCACGCCGGGCACCGAAGTCGGAAAGCCCGCCAGCAGAGCACCCATGCGCGCGACGTTGCGATTGTCCTCGCCCGCCTGGTTGGCGTCGCCGAAGATGACGTCGTCGATGCGGGCGGGGTCCAGGCCGGCGCGTTCGACGGTCGCCTTCATGACGACGGCCGCGAGATCGTCGGGACGGATGCCGGAGAGGGCGCCGCCGGCGCGCCCGAACGGCGTGCGCACGGCGTCGTAGATGAAGGTGGGCATATCGGGCCTCCTCCGGCAGGGTAGACGAGGATCGGCCGCCACTCCAGCGGAGCCCGGCCGATCCGATCCGAGCCTGTCAGGCGACGACCGCGAAGCCGCCGGTCCAGTTGACCTGCTCCCGCACGGCGAGCACCATCTGCAGGAAGCCGACGGTCTCCAGCTCGCGAGCGCGCTTGAGCGTTCCGGCATCGGCCGCGGTCAGGCCGCCGGCTTCACCGATCCGGTTGCCGAAGCAAGTATTCACTGACTCCAACTCGATTGCTCCGGCAACTATTCCGCCATCGCGGATATGATCCGGGCATGGCCTCTCCCGTACCCCGGATGGACACGCTCGAGTCGCGGGCGTGGCTCGCCCTCATCGGCACCGCCGAGCTGCTTCCGGCTGCGCTGGACGCGCAGCTGCAGGCCGACTCGGGTATCACTCATTTCGAGTTCATGGTGCTCTCGGCCCTGACCCGCTCAGCGGGCAAGCGGATGCGGCTGACCGACCTCGCGGGCGCGACGAATGCGGCCCTCCCCCGCATGTCGAAGGTCGCGGGTCGCCTCCAGGCGCGGGGACTCATCGAGCGGGCCGCCGCAGACGATGACCGCCGGGCGGTCGACCTGCGGCTGACCGGCGCCGGGCGACGCATCCTGGTGCGCGCGACTCCCGGGCACATCGCACTGGTACGGCGCCTGGTCATCGAGCGGTTGACACGAGAACAGCTCACCGCGCTGGCCGATGCGCTCGAGCCGGTCGTGGCCGCGCTCGACCCGCAGCGGCGGATGCGCCTGGTGCACGACGGCGACACGGCCTGACAGCCGCGCTCAGACTTCGCGCAGCGCCTTCGACAGGTCGCGCGCAGCCTGGACCACGATGCCGCTCAGGCGCCGCTCATCGGCGCGCTCCAGATGCACGACGATCCCCACCGCGATCGGAGGCAGGCCGTCGATGCGCGCCACCGGAGCGGCCACAGAGACGTTGCCGAGGGTCATCTCCTCCCGCGTGGTGGCGTACCCGCGCGCCCGGGTGCGCTCGATGTCGGCGCGCAGCTCTGACTCGGAGGTGATCGACAGCGTCGTCTCTCTCACCAGCGGCACGGAGAAGTACCGCTCCAGCCAGGCCTCGTTGCGGGTGGCGAGCAGCGCCTTGCCGACGCCGGTGGTGTGGAGCGGATGCCGGCCGCCCATCCTGCTGAGCGTCGGGATCGACCCGGATCCGGTGATCCGGCCGACATAGAGCGCGCTCGCCGACTCCGGCTCGTCGCCGTCCAGGACGGCGAGGTGCACGTTCTCGCCGGTCGCCTCGTAAAGGCGCAGCATGTGCGGCAGCGCCGTCTCGCGCAGATGCAGCGACAGCGGCGAGAGCTCGCCCAGCTCCCACAGCCGCGCACCGATCGTGTAGCGATGGCGCGGGGCCCGCGTGAGCAGCCCGTACTCGGTGAGCGTGGCGAGCAGCCGATGCAGCGTCGACGAGGGCAGCCCTGTGCGCGTCGCGATCTCGGCGGCCGACAGCGCCGGCTCGTCATCCGTGAAGCACTGCAGCACGCGCATCGCGCGAGCCAGCACCCCCTCGCCGGCCTCCTGCACGCTTCCTCCTCGAATCGCGTTCCGGTACCGAGGCTACCTGTGCATGGCACCCTGAAGTCATGGCCAACTCGCCGTCGGGCGATTCGATGACCGAACGCCTCGCGCGGGTGCTCGAGACCTTCACCGTGGACCGCACCGTGCAGACCGCCTCCGAGATCGGGCGGCGGGCCGGACTGCCCCCGTCCACCGCACACCGCATCGTCGACGACCTCGTCAGCGCGGGGCTGCTGGACCGGGACGCCGAGCACCGCGTCAGCCTGGGCATGCGGCTGTGGGAGCTCGCCCTGCGCGGCTCACGCGCGCTGCGCCTGCGGCAGGCGGCACTGCCGCACATGGAGCGCATCCAGTCGCAAATCCGCGAGCACACCCAGCTCGCCGTGCTCGAGCAGGACTCTGCGCTGTTCCTCGAGCGCCTGTCGCACCCCGATGCCGGCGCGAACATCACCCGCATCGCCGGCCGGCTGCCCCTGCACGCATCCTCGTCGGGCCTGATCCTGCTCGCCCACGCCGGCTCCGCGCTGCAGGAGCGGGTGCTGACGGGGCGGCTGCCGGCGCTCTCGCCCGAGACGGTGACGGATGCCACGGCCCTCCGGCGCAGGCTGGCCGAGATCCGCGCCGCGGGCTTCGTCGTCGCGCCCGGATCGGTCGAATCGGTCTCGACCGGTGTCGCCGTGCCTGTGCGGGGGGCAGACGGCACCGTGATCGCCGCCCTGTCGGTGGTGCTGCCGCGCGAGACGAACCCGGACCCGGCGACCGCCGCACTGCTGCGCGCTGCGCATGGCATCCGCACCGACCTCCGCGCGACGTCCCCGTGAGACCGTCTCCTA
>DASSYC010000101.1:0-25103 GCA_035703465.1 Microbacterium sp.
AGGCACCCGTTCGGCTGCACCGGATTCAGAACGATCAGCTGTACCACTACTACATGGGTGACCCGCTCGAGCTCTTTCTGCTGCATGCCGACGGCAGCCACGAGCGGGTGGTGTTCGGTCCGGAACTGCGCGACGGGCAGCGCGTGCAGGTGCTGATCCCGGGCGGCACGTTCCACGCCGCCCGCGTGATCGCGGACGGGGCGTGGTTCCTGGGGGCCAGCACGGAATGGCCCGCGGTGGTTCCGGGCAACGTCGAGCTGGGAAGCCTCGAGCAGCTGGCCGCGAGGCATCCCGATATCGCCGACGACCTGCGCTCCATCGCCACGACGATCCCTCACGCAGCGCCGAGCCCGGGTGATGCCCGGTGAGCGCCTAAAGCCGTTGTCGGGCGATCAGTTCCGCGAACGGTCCGGGCGCTTCGGAGAGTTCGCCGAACGGGCCGTCCTGGACCACCCGGCCACCGTCGATGACGATGACGCGATCGGCGGCGGCGATGGTGGACAGCCGGTGGGCGATGACCACCCTGGTGATCGGCAGCGCGCTCACCGTCCGGGAGACCACCGACTGGGTCAGGTTGTCCAGCGCACTGGTCGCTTCGTCCATGAACATCAGCTTCGGGTCCGCCGCGAGCGCCCGAGCGATCTGCAGGCGCTGTCGCTGACCACCTGAGAGGATGCCGACGCCTTCACCGATGTCGGTGTCCATCCCGTCGGGAAACCGCAGGATGTCCTGGTCCAGTGCGGCGTTGCGGGCTGCCGCCCAGACGTCATCCGCACTGAGATCGGCCGAGCCGGCGATGTTCTGGTAGATCGACCCGGGCAGCAGGTCCGTCTTCTGCAGCACCACGCCCAGCTGTTCCCGGACCGCGTCGATGTCCAGGTCTCGGAGGTTGACGCCGTCGTAGAGGATCGAGCCGGCATCGGGCATATCGAACCCGAGCAGCAGCCGCATCAATGAGGATTTGCCCGACCCCGACGGCCCGACGACCGCGACGAACTCGCCCGGTTCGATCGTCAGCGACAGGTCGTCGAACAGATCCTTCGGGGTGTCCGGGTATCGGAACCGCACATTGCGCACCTCGATCCGCCCGGTCAGGGTGCCGGGATGCTGCCTGCGCTCGTCGGTCTCACTCGGTGTGTCCAGGATCGGCCGGCACTGCTCCAAGGTCGGCTTCGCCTCCACGATCGTCGCGAAGGACCCGGAGAACTGGAAGAACGCGAACAGCAGTTGACCGAAGGCGACGTAAAAGCCCATGAACTCGGCCGCCGACACCGAATCTCGGCCGATGAAATAGACGGCGACGAACACCACGAGCACGGCAGTGGTGCGGAACGAGGCCTGGAAGACCACCCGGATGTTGTCGTTGCGAAAGGTGCCCAGCGCCTGCACGCTCTGCTGCGCATAGCGCTGGGCCCACCGGGCGAACACCCTGCTCTCGGCGCCGGCAGTCCGGATCTTCACGATCCCGGTGAAGTACTGCAGCACCTCGGCGCTGACCTCCCTCCCGCTGCTGAGCATGGTCACCCACATCTTCGAGCCGGACCGCCGCGACCAGAACAGGCCCGCGGCGCCCGCCACGCACAGCAGCAGACCGACGACCGCCAGCGGCGGGCTGATGATGAACATCGCGATGAGGTTGAAGGTGCCGAAGGCCCCGCCGATCAGAGCGAGCACCGCGACATCGGTGACCTGCTCGTTGACCGCGTTGACCACGAGGCTGCGGCCCGCGAGATCCCCTACCTGGTAGCGGCGGAAGAAGCTCGCGGGCAGCCGCAGCATCCGGTCCCAGAGAGCCATCTGCAGGGCGTTGCCCAGCCGGACCCTCGTTCGCAGCAGCGCGATTCCGCGGGCGATCTCGAACAGCGCTGCGGCCAGCCCCACCCCGATCAGGCCGGCCACCACGGCGATCAGCCGCCCGCTGTCGCCCTCCGGCACGATCCGACCGAACACCGCTTGCGTGGCCAGCGGCGGGACCAGCGCGAGCACTCCGAGAACGGTCGCGAATGCGATGGTCGTCAGCACGTCCCAGCGGGTGCCGCGCAGCGAGAAGCGCAAGAGTGAGCGGATGCTGGGACCGCGCCCGGGCAGTGGGCGGATCATGGCGATCGCGACCGGCCGAAGCGGGGCCGCCTCGGTGTCGGAGACGGCGGTGGACCGGCCGCTGGCCGGGTCCACCATGCGATATCCGCGATACCGCCGCCCAGGCAGCAGTGCCACATGGCCCCCGCTGACCAGTTCGCCCACGAGTGGCTCGCCCTCCTGCCGCCACCAGTCGGCGGACAGTCTGACCCTGCGGAACCGCACCTTGGAAGCGCGGGCGGTCGCCGTGACGGGGTCGGTGTGGGCCAGATCTTCCGCCGCGGGCGGCTGGATGGCGATGCCCAGCCGGTCGCCGACGATCCGGCACGCGCCGATCAGGTCATCCTGCTGGTCGGTCAACCGGGCCGAGAGGAATCGTCGCCAGTCGAAGACGCTCGCCAGCGCATCGACCGCCGTCTCGGTGGCGGCGGCCACCTGTGCCTCGGCAGCCTCGATCCGGGCCGCGTGCTCGAGATGCCGGCGGCCGCCCTCGTCGACTTCGGCAGCCGCGGCCCGACGTGCGTACGCACCCAGCGCGGCCACCGGATCGGCCGCCGCCAGCAGCTCGTCGACGGAGAGGTGTTCGAGATCTGTGTGATCCAGCCAGTTCTGCAATGCGTCTCGCATCGGAGAGCCTGCGGCGGCGTCGGCCATGACGGCGACGACCGCCACCGGCCGAATGGTGGCAGCGGCGATTCCGACGACGAACCAGCGGCGGCCCACTTCGCTGCCGTCCACCCCGATCAGCAGATCGCCTTCGCCCGCTTCGAGCACGAGGTTCCGTGCGCTCATCACGGTCTCGCCGTGCTCACCCGGAGCACGCCCGATATCCATGGCGAAGACCAGCGCGCGCCCGGTCATGACGATCCACGCGCGGTCCGGGTCGTCCAAGGGCACCGAGACATTGCCGCTGATGGACACCAGGGCGTCGGCTGGGTCGCCGGCCAGGATCGGCTCGCTCATGCGCGCATGTCCCCGACCAGCCGCGCATAGGCACCCGCCGCGGCCATCAGCACCTCATGGGGGCCACGCTCGACCACCCGGCCCCGATCGAGCACGACGATCTCGTCGCAGTCGCGAATGGTCGAGAGCCGGTGCGCCACAATCAGACACGTGCAGCCGCGGCGCCGCAGGTTGGCGTCGACGATGCCCTCGGTCACCGAGTCCAACGCGCTGGTCGCCTCGTCCAGGACCAGCAGCCGGGGATCGCCGACCAGCGCTCTGGCGATCTCGATCCGCTGCCGCTGGCCACCCGACAGGTTACGGCCGCCCTCGATGATGTGCGCCGAGTACCCGTCGGGAAAGGCGCTCACCTCATCGTGGATGCAGGCGTCCCGTGCGGCGCGGACGACATCGGCCTCGGGGACGGTGGGATCCCACAGGGTCAGGTTCTCGGCAACCGTGCCGTCGAACAGGTAGACCTCCTGCTGCACGAACGCGACGGAATGCGCCAGCACGGCGGGTGGATGCTCGTGCCGGGCCCGGCCGTCGAACAGGATCTGCCCGGCCCAGGGCTCCAGCTGCCCGGTGACCAGCCGCGCCACCGTCGACTTGCCGCTGCCACTGGCCCCGACCAGCGCCACCCTCGTGCCCGGTTCGAGGCTCAGGTTCAGATCGGCGATCAGCGGCGGCCCGCCGGGCTGGTAGCCGAAGGTGAGGCCGCGGATCTCCAGCCCCCCGGCGAGCTTCGCAACAGCCCCGCTGCTGGCGCGGCTTTCGTTCGCGGCGATGCCGGCGTCGATGGGCAGCCGGGCCGTCTCGTCGAGCTTGCGGCTGTCGCTGACAACTTTGCGCAGCAGGGCGGATGAGCTGAGCACCGTGGTGGTCGCCGTGAGGAAGGGCACCAGCAGAGACTGGAACCCGACCAGATCGCCGAGCGAGATCGAACCGCTGATCACCTGCGCCCCGCCGACCCCGATGACGGCCGCCGTCATCAGCAGGATCGACAGGTTCGGGATGGCGTTGACGGCCGAGCTGACCACACCCATCCGCTGATCGAGGACGAGCGTGCGGCTGTAACTGGCGGCCCACCGGTTGAACAGCGAGTCTTCGGCGCCGTTCGCCTTCAGGGATTCGATGGACGAGATCCCCCCGGCGGCGGTGCCGAACATCTCGGCCTGCGCGGACGTGAGGTCGGCGGCGATCGGCGCGAGCCGCCGGGAGGCCAGCTGCACGGCCAGGAAGGACAGCGCCGACAGACCCAGCACGATCACCGCGAGCCATACGCTGAACCGGACGAGGAAGATGCCGGTGATCAGCGCTATGACGATGCTCATCAGCGCCATCGCCAGCCGTCGGCCGAGGGCGGTCGCCGTCTTGTCGTTCACGTTCATCAAGAAGCCGAGGTCACCGGCCGGCCGGGCGACGAAGTGCGAAATGGGCAGCCTGAGCAGGTGCCAGAGGTAATCGGCCGACATCGTGATCGACATCTTGCGGCTTGACCTGGTCATCGCCGCCTGCTGCAGAGCGCTCAATCCGACCTGCAGGATCGCGGCGATGACGAAGGCGATCAGCACCGCGCCCAGCCACTGGGTCGAGCCTGCAATCAGGTACTTGTTCACGAATGTCTTGGCCAGGCCGGCGACCACCACGCTGGGGAGGGCCAGCAGCACCCCCGCCAGTATGGCCAGCACCAGACCCGATCGCGCGACCCGCAGATTGCGGCCGATCAGTGCGACGACTCCGGTCGCCCGCTCCGCCCGGCGGAACTCGCGCCCCGGGGAGAACGCGATCACCGGGATGGGCGACGACGTGTCCGCCGGGACGTTCGGCCGGTTCGAGGTGGACCCGACCCCGACCGGCGTGCCGTCGATGATCGCCACGTACGGCGTGTCGATGCTCGCAAGTTCCGCAGGCGTGCAGGCCCGGGTCGTGGTCCGCAGACCGTACGCCGCGGCCACCGCGCGAACCCCCACGTCGGGCGGGTCTGCAGCGAAGCCCCCGGCCTGGCGGGCAAGCTCTGCGACCGGCTCCGGCCGTTCGAAGGCGGCGAGCACCGAGACGAGCGCACGTCCGATCTGTGCCGACTGCTCCGGCAACCAGGTCAGGTCGACCTCGCCGCCGGTGTCGGTCTGCGTGGTCATTCGCTGCCCAGAATCTGCTGCAGGGGGCTGCTCTGGTCGATGACCACAGAGGCATCGACCGGTGTGCCGCTGGTGATCGGGAAGTTCGGCCCGTTGCTCGCGGTCCAGGCGAACCCGCTGGGCGTGGCTGCCCTTTCCAGCTGCACGACCACTTCCAGCGCGGGCCCGCGGGCCAGCAGCACATCGATCAGCGGGCTGTGGGTGCCGAGCGTCACCTCGAGCTGGTCGGCACTGACGGTCAGACTGGACACCTCGGTGACGGTGCCCTTCATCATTCCGTACTGGGCGGCGGGCGCGGTGCTGGGCGCGATGTAGGCGGTCATTCCGGTCGTGATCTGCTTGCCGGCCGCCGCACCGACGAAGACCACCACCTGCAGGTCGGAGCCGGCGGGCTCGATCGAGGCGATCACGGTGCCGGCGTCGAGGTAGCTGCCCAGCTTCACCAGCAGCGCCACGATGCTGCCGTCGATGGCACTGCGGACCTCCCGGATCTGGCCGTCCGCCTGCTCGAGCGACAGCACCTGCTCCCCCGTCGTCACCGTGTCGCCGTTCTGTGCGGTGATGCCGCGCACGATCCCTGCGGCCGGAGAGGACAGCTCATACAGCCCATCGCTGGGCAGCATGACCCCCACGCCTTCCACCTGATCGGCCGCCCGGCCGAGGATGCCCCAGACCAGTCCGGCGACGATGAGGATGACAAAACCCACCAGCGCCAGCCACATGCGCGGGGTCGTGACCTGCAGACGCTGCTCGACATGCTCCGCCGGGGTGACGGCACGGCGATGCGTCATGGTGTCGTCGATGACCGAGACCTCTGCCGCCGGCGAATCGGCGGGCGGATGACTCTTTACCGGATCGGTCATTCCGCCTCCCAGGCGCAGCGTCGTGCGTCAGCTTACGACCGGAGTGCCGGCGTTCGCACGGTCAATCCTGCTCAAGCGCGCTTCGACAGCGGGAACCCTCAGATCCTCAGGCCCCCTCGGGGCGGTCGGCGTCGGCGGCCCATGCGACCCCGAGTGCGAACAGCGTCGACACGCCGTAGTGCTCCATCGCGGCGGCGACCCGGCGCCGGCCGGTGCGGGGGTTGATCCCGAGCGCGCGCGAGGCGGAATCCAGCGTGATCCCCCGCCGCATGTGCTGCAGCAGCGGCGTCCACGGGCGGCTCGCGACCCCGATGGCCTCGGATCTGCGCCACAGCGCATCGTAGAGGGTCCTGCCGAGTGCGGCGAGCGGGGCGCTGCGCACGCCGAGGATGCTGGTCGGCCAGCCCTCGCCCCATTCGAACGGCAACGCGAGGATGTCACCATCGATCCAGAACCAGCTCGGCAGATCGTCGAGCACGCGGAAGTCCACCCCGGCCTCGGCGTAGCGCTGAGCCATCGCGACGAGTCGAGCGTCTTCCAGCACGGACTTCGGGAGCAGCCCGCGCACGGACTGCTTGCCGGCGAAGGCAGCGCCGAATCGCGCCGCGCGCGCAGGGTCGGTCGACTGGAATCGCTCGACGTTCGGAAACACCCCCCACGCGCTCCCGCTCGACTCGCGCGAGATCTCGTACCAGAGATCCTCCGCGGCGTGCGGGCCGTGGCGAGCGAAGATCGGCGCGACGTCGCCCGATGCCTCCCCGACCGACCAGTCGCTCAGCAGCGCCGGGAGCTGTTCGACGATGCGCTCGATCTGCGCCGCCGCAGCCGACGCCGACTCCCGGAGCCCGCCCGTCTGATCTTCGATGACGCGCGCGGCCCACGCGCCGGGGTGCGGGCAGGTGATCAGGCCGGCGTGCACGGACACGGCGCCCCGCTCCTGCAGCCGTGAGATGCGGGTCACCACCTCGCTGTGATCCAGGTGCGCAACGGTGGCGAGCTCGGCGATGGTGCTCGGCCGGCTGCGATAGATCAGTGCGAGCAGCCCGTCATCGTCCATGTGCACCATCCTGGCCCCTGCGACCGCAACCGAATGCCCGGAACAGGACATGACCGCAAGCGGAGCTTGTCTTGTCCTCTTGCGGCCACACACACTGATCATGCCGGATGAATGTCCGTCACACGAGAGGCAGATGATGACCAGTCGCAATCGCGGCAGGCGGCGTGTACACCGGACGATGCTGGCCATCGCCTCGCTGGCGGCGGCTTCTGCCATCCTCGTCGCCTGCTCCGCGTCGGCGGCCACGCCCCCGTCGTCACCGACGGCGACCACTCCGGCCCTCTCACGACCCGCAGCGCCGGAGGGCGAACTCCCCGCCGAACTGGTGTCCGTGCTGCAGCAGACGCTCGACGACACCATGGCCGAGTACAACGTTCCGGGGGCCGCAGTGGGCGTTTGGATCCCCGACGAGGGATCGTGGACCGCGGTCGCGGGACTGGCGGATGTCAGGACCAACGAGCCGGTGACAGCCGACATGCAGTGGCCCATCCGCAGCATCACCAAGTCGTACACCGTCACCCTCATCCTGCAGCTCGTCGACGAGGGTGTCCTGAACCTCGATGACACGATCGACCAGTACATCGACGGGATCACCGACGGCGACACGATCACCCTGCGTGAGCTGGCGGACATGTCCAGTGGCAACTCCGACTACTTCACCGACGCATTCATCCAGGACTTCTTCGTCGACGACCCCGACCGGCTCTTCACCCTCGACGAGTTGAACAGCTACGTCGTCGGGCAGCCGGCCCAGTTCGCACCGGGCACCGAGAAGGTCTACACGAATGCGAACACCAACCTCCTCGGCAAGGTCGTCGAGGTCGCCACCGGGCAGAAGTACGCCGATGTCCTGAACGAGCGCATCCTCGAACCGCTCGGGCAGACCGGCACGCGCTACATCACCGACATCTCCACCTGGACTGATCCGCACGCATTGGGCTACTCCCCCGACGAGACCGGCACCGGCTGGATGGACCAGATCCCGAATATCTCCGTGTTGGGCCCCGCGGGATCGATGATCACCTCGCTCGATGACGCGCGAGTCTGGGGGGAGGCTCTCGCCGAAGGGATGCTTCTGGATGCCGCCACCCAAGCCGAGCGCCAGAAGGGTGCTCCGCTGGACGCCGGTCCTCCCTACGACATCTACGCGCTCGGCATGGGACAGACCGACGGATGGTGGGGTCACAACGGCGAAGGCCTCGGCTACACCGCCGCGAACTTCCACAACACCCAGACGGGGGCGACGATCGCCGTGTTCTTCAACCTGTCCGACTACAAGCCGAAGGCGCACCCCGCCGACCAGCTGTTCCGCCGCCTCGCGGCCGCGATCGAGGGTGACCAGTGAACAGGCGGAGGTCGTATGGCGCCGGCGCATTCGCTGCCGTCTTGGCCGTGGCATCCCTCACCGCCTGCACCATGGATGCGGGCGGCACCGAGACCCAGTCCGATGACGGCGTGCCCGAGGCCGCGCTGGCCGTCATGAACGAACCGCGGTATGCGAACTCGCGCTGGCAGATCTATGTCGAGGATCTGGAGTCCGGCGATGTCCTCGTCGACTACTTCGGCGATGCGATGGCAGAGCCGGGCTCGTTCGTGAAGACCTACAGCGCCGCTGCCGCCTGGTTGCAGTTCGGCTCCGACAGCACTGTCACCACCCCGGTGAAGGCGTCCGGCGAGGTCGTCGACGGCACGCTGCAGGGCGATCTGATCCTCGTCGGTCAGGGCGACCTCACGATGGGCGGGCGAACCAAATCCGACGGCACCATCGACATCACGAACCTCGACCACAACGACGCGAACCCCATCCCGGGCGCCACGCTCACCGCGGAGGATCCGCTCACCGGGCTCAACGATCTCGCGGCGCAGGTGAAGGCGTCCGGCATCGACGCCGTCAGCGGTGACGTGATCGTCGATGACCGGCTGTTCGCCGGAGAGCTCGCCGGTCAGCCCGTCACGCCGATCAACGTCAACCAGAACATCATCGATGTGCTCATCACGCCCGGAGCGGCTGCGGGCGATCCCGCCACAGGGGCGCTGATCCCCGAGGTCGCACCGTGGACGCTCGCCGTCGACGTCGAGACCGTCGAGGCCGGCGGCACGACCGCGCTCGCCGACCCGGTCGACACCGGCGACGGAAAGCTGACCATCACCGGCACGATCGCCGCCGACGCCGACCCGACCCTGAAGGTCTACGTCTTCGACGACCCCGCGACCTTCGCGCGGACAGCGTTCATCGAGGCTCTGCAGCGCGCGGGAGTCGCCGTCACGGCAGACCCGGTCGCGACGAACCCGGATGCCGCGCTGCCGAGCGAGGACGAGGTCGAGCAGCTCGCCGCAGTCGCCGAGCTCGAATCGCTGCCGCTGTCCGAAGAGGTCAAGTATGTGATGAAGATCAGCTACAACCGCGGCGCGCAGACCTTCGTCTGCCGGCTCGCGGTGGTAGCCGGGTCGAAGGACTGCAACGACGGGATGGCCGTCGCCGGCGAGATCTGGAAGGACGCGGGTCTGGACACCACGGGGGCATCGCTGATCGACGGCTCGGGGCTGCCGGGCAACTTCGTGACCGCGAAGAACGCCGCACAGGTTCAGCGGATCCTCGCCGAGCGCCCCGACGGCGAGCTCTGGCGCGACACGCTGCCGATCATGGGCGTGGACGGGTCGCTGACCACCGTGCAGACCGGCAGCGAGTCGGCCGGGAAGGTCTTCGCCAAGACCGGAACGCTCGCCGCCAGCGACGAGTTCAACGGCCGCATCCGGATCGTGACGAAGACCCTGGGCGGGGTGATCGATGCCGAAAGCGGACGCACCCTGCTGTTCACGGTGATCATGAACAACGCATTCGCGAGCTACGACACGTACATCGACTCCGTGTTCCAGGCCAATGACGATGTGGGGGCGATCGCCGCGGCGATTCAGCAGGCGTACTGACGGGAAGAATCGTCTGCCTCGTCCGCCTGACTCGTCGCTCCGGCCGGCGTCAGCGCGAGTCGACCAGCGCGCCGTCCGAGCCGAAGCGGCGCCACTGGCCCGAGGAGATGACGACCGGGTCGGTCGTGGGGTCGCGCACCAGCAGCGCGGAGTTGTCATCGACGAACCAGACGGTCTGCCGCGTCCGCGCGGCGCCGCGAGCGGCCCGATCCTCGGCGCCCGCCGGCATCCAGTCCGCGCCGAGGTGCCCCATGAAGAACCAGTCGAACAGCGGCACAGCCGGCGCGACCGCATCCAGGCCGAACAGGTCGAGCTCGTCCTGGTCGTCGAAGTCCTCCGGCCAGCGATCCAGCAGGCGAGGGAAGATCATCGAGCCTGCGCTCCAGCCGACATACACCTTCTCTTCGAGCAGCTCCGCGAGTACGGGTGCGAGGCCCGTGGCCGTCCAGGCGTGCGCCAGCCAGAGGTTGCTGCCGCCGTAGCCGAGGATCACGTCAGCGGTGCGCAGCCGCGACTCGACCAGCGCCGGCGGACCGGCGAAGAGGGATGCCACGTCGAACTCCGCCCAGCCGAGCGCACGCAGACCCTCGAGATGCTCGACGAGCTTCGAGCTGTCGCCGGGGAATCCGAGGATCGCGTCGATCACCACGATGACGCGGGACTCGGCGATCGGCTTGCCGAGAAGATCGACGAGCGCGTCACGGATCAGGTCGTTCGCGATTCCGTTGGATGTCAGAAGCATCCGCATCGGCCCAGATTAGGACAGATCGGGGGATGCCGGACCCCCTTGCTACGACTGGCTGCAGCTCTTCGACCACGATGCGTTCCCCGACGACCCCGAGTGGGGATCGTGCTACTGCCTGCATCCGCATACCGGCGATGTCCCGGAGCGGCCCTGGCGCGATGTGCGCGCCGAGATGGCTGAAGGACTGCGAGCCGGAGCGACGCTCGGCTACCTCGCGTACGTCGGCGGCCGCGCCGTCGGATGGGTCAACGGGTCGCCGCGATCGACCTACGCGAAGTACACCGAGGTCGGTTCGAGGCGCGCGCGTTCGCACCCGCGATCCTCAGTCGCGCGAAGTCACGGTCCCGTTCGCGGCCTGCCGCCTGTCACCAGGTGAGCTCGACCTCCAATTCGTTCTCGCCCTCCTCGCCGAGTTCCACCTCCACCTTGAGGCTGACATGATCGGGAATGCGCACGGTGATCTGCCGTCCCGCGCGGTGGAACTCGACCGAGTTGTTCTTGGCTAAGGCGTCGGCGAGCGCACGGAGCTTGGCGGCCGCCTCCTCGCGGCTCATGCGCTCGGTGTCCTCTAGGTCGAACAAGTCCATGGTCTCTCTCCCTCGTGTCGTGCTCCCGACGGTAGCGACCCTCCCCGACCGAGCGGTAGCGTCCCGGCGCAGACGCCGAGGTGTTGGTCAGTAAGCAACCCGTTGGCACTCGTGTTACGGGCGCTGGCGCCATCGGTTGATCCCGATGGTTGCCAGGATGACGGCCGTACCGATGAGCAGAAGCCGAGCTTCGTTTGAGCAGACTGTTCAACGAGTGCCGTTCTGGTGACTGCGCAATACGTGCCAGCCTCGGAAGTCGCACGGATGCCCGGCACCTGGTTCTTCCTGATCACCCCAGGAATATGCTCCAGTCCATGAGCAGGCAGATCATCAGTACGGATAACGCGCCGAGCTCGCCGCTGTACAGCCAGGGTGTGCGAGCCGGTTCGACAATCTACGTGTCGGGAATGGTCGGAATCGACCCCGCAACCGGCGAGCTGGCCGGATCATCCATCCAGGAACAGACCCGGCAGGCGCTGCGCAACTGTGACGCCGTCCTTCACGCCGCCGGGAGCAGCCTGGCAGATGCGACCCAAGTCACCGTGCTGCTTGCGAGACCAGAGGACTTCGCTGGAATGAACGAGGCCTACTCGGAGGTGTTCGGCCAGGCTCCGCCGGCGCGCGCCGTCGCCCGGTTCGGGCCGGACCTTCCCGGTATCCGGGTGTCGATCATGATGACGGCACACACCGACAACTGAGTCGCTCCACAGATGCCGGGTCTCGCACCCCGGACGTCCGCGTCCGCGGCGCTGCACGATGACGTAAGGGTACGTGCGGAAGGCTGGCATCGCCAATATCGCGGAGACTGCTCAGTGGTCTGCAGGTTCGGACGCGGCCGTCGCCATCCCGGCTCCTTGACTTCCGAGCCCTCGTCATGTATCACCGGGCCCCTTGACAGCCTCCCCTATGAGGGATTGACTCCGAATCGGAACTCCATTCCGGTACGTCGCGTGGCAGATAACGGCACGAGGACGACAGCGAGGGTGTCATCCTCACGGTGCTTCGTAGTGCCGAAACGGGGCAGCAAACGCTGACTATTGCACCATCTGGAGACAGCCATGCCGTCACAACTGACCTATCCCGGCGTCTACATCGAGGAGCTGTCGAGCGGCGTCCGCACGATTGTCGGGGTGTCCACCTCCGTCACCGCGTTCGTCGGACGCACCCAGCGTGGACCGTCAGACACGCCCATCGTCGTCAGCAGCTTCGGCGAATTCGCGCGCACCTTCGGCGGGCTGTGGCGCGGGAGCCGCCTCGCCTTCGCGGTGCGCGACTTCTACGCGAACGGCGGCAGCACCGCGGTCATCGTGCGCCTGCATCGGCGCAAGAACAACGCCGACGTCACGAACGCTCGCATCAAGTTCCCGCCGGCCGCGTACCCGCTCGTGCTCGAGGCGAAGGACCCTGGCGAGTGGGGCAACAAGCTGCGCGTGCGGGTCGACTACGACACCCGCGACGAGAACGCCGAACTCGGCGAGAACGCCGCGTCGCTGTTCAACCTGACGGTGCTCGACGGCGCGACGGGTGCGCTCGAGGTGCACCGCAACGTCGTGCTCAATGTGGCCGGCCATCCGCGCCACCTCGACGCCGTGCTGCAGAACGAGTCCGCCCTCGTGAGGGTCAGGACCACGGCGACGACCCGGCCCGACGAGCACGATCATCACGTCGACCCCGGAAACACCGTGTGGGACGACCACACGATCGACCCGCCGGGACCGCTCGGCGTCCCCATCACGAGCCAGAAGGTGACGACTGCCGCGACCGACGGCAGCCCGCTGGAGAAGACCGACTTCGCCGACGACGCCGATGCGACCTTCGAGTCCGGGAAGAAGGGGATCTTCGCTCTCGAGGACGCCGACATCGTCAACCTCCTCGTCATCCCCCCGTACACGACCGCGGACGACATCGACGGCGAGGTCGCCGTTGCGGCTGCCCGCTACGCGACCCAGCGGCGTGCGATGTACCTGATCGACGCCCCTGCTGCGACGAAGACCGTGGCGGCGGCCGTCGCGGGCCTTCCGCCCTACCCGATCGGACGCCCGCACTTCCCGAACGTCGCGTACTACTTCCCGAGGCTCAGCCAGCCCGACCCGCTGTCCGACGATCAGGTGGCGGCGTTCGCGGCGGCCGGCGCCGTCGCGGGGGTCATCGCCCGCACCGACGCGCAGCGCGGGGTCTGGAAGGCTCCTGCGGGGCTCGAGGCGGGTCTGAACGGAGTTCCCGCGCTCGAACTGCCCCTCACCGACGCGGAGATCGGGCGGCTCAACCCCAACGGAGTGAACGCGCTGCGCTCGCTGTCGGGGATCGGCCGCGTCATCTGGGGCGCGCGCACGCTCGACGGCGCCGACCGGCTCACGAGCGAGTGGAAGTACATCCCCGTGCGCCGCACGGCCCTCTACATCGAGGAGTCGCTCTTCCGCGGCACGCAGTGGGTCGTCTTCGAGCCCAACGACGAGCCGCTGTGGGCGCAGATCCGGCTCAACGTCGGCACGTTCCTGAACGACCTGTTCCGCCAGGGCGCCTTCCAGGGCCGGACACCCCGCGAGGCCTACTTCGTCAAGTGCGACAAGGAGACGACGACGCAGTCCGACATCGACAAGGGGATCGTCAACATCCACGTCGGATTCGCACCGCTCAAGCCGGCGGAGTTCGTCGTGATCCGGCTGCAGCAGATCGCCGGCGCGAGCGCCGTCTGAGCCGAGGGAGACGGACATGGCACAGTTCAGCGTCAACGCGAGCCGCTTCGACCCGTACAAGAACTTCAAGTTCCGGGTGAAGTGGGACGGAAAGTACGTCGCGGGCGTCAGCAAGGTGAGCGGCCTCAAGCGCAGCACCGAGGTCGTCGAGCACCGCGAGGGCGGCGATCCGTCGACCTCGCGCAAGTCGCCGGGCCGGCAGAAGTTCGAGGCCATCACGCTCGAACGCGGCGTCACCCACGACGTCGAGTTCGAGCGCTGGGCCAACAAGGTGTGGAACTTCGGCTCCGGGCTCGGCGCGGAGGTGTCGCTCAAGGACTTCCGCAAGGACCTCATCGTCGAGCTCTACAACGAGGCGGGCCAGATCGTGCTCGCATACAAGGTCTTCCGCGCCTGGGTCTCGGAATACCAGGCGCTGCCCGACCTCGACGCCAACGCCAACGCCATCGCGATCCAGACCCTCAAGCTCGAGAACGAGGGCTGGGAGCGCGACTACGCCGTGGTCGAGCCCGCCGAGCCGTCGTTCACCGAGCCGTAGGACCAGATCGTGGCTGCGACCGCGGTGCGCGCGCAGACGATCCTCGACCTCGCCGAGGCGGCGCAGGATGAGACTCCCATCGCGCGCGCCCTGCGGGTGGCGGCTGCGACCGGGGCGGATGCCGCGCGCCTGCGCGACGCGCCGCTCGGCCGCCTGCATGCGGCGGCCCTCGGCTTCCACACGACCCTCGTCGGCCGACGCCTCGATGCCGTGGCCACGTGCCCCGTGTGTGCCGCGCTCGTCGAGTTCTCGCTCGACGCGGACGCGCTGGCCGCGATCGATGTCGCGACCGCCGCGGGCGAGCTGACTGTAACGACGGATGCCGGTGACTGGAGAGCGGTCTGGCGCGCGCCGACGGCGGGCGACCTCGCCGCTGTGGCGGGGAGGGAGGATGCGGCATCCGCCCTTCTCGCCCTCTGCTGCGAACTGACCGGCCCTGCGGGGAAGGGTGTGGCGGATGCCCCGTCCGAGGTGGTCGAGCGCGTCGAGGCCGTGCTCGCCGACGCCGACCCGCTCGCCGAGCTGACGGTGGCAGTCGAGTGCCCGGAGTGCGGCGCCGTGTTCGACGCCGACGTCGACCCGGTCGCATTCGTGTGGCGAGAGGTGCAGGCCGGCGCCCAGCGCGTGCTGCGCGAGGTCGACGTTCTCGCACGCGCCTACGGCTGGACTGAAGCGGAGGTGCTCGCCCTGTCGGAGGAGCGCCGGGCCGCCTACCTCGAGATCGTGCGGGAGGGCCAATGAGCGGCTATCTCGCACGCCTCACGGCCCGCGCGGGAGGTGCGCCGGCCGCGGCCGGTCCGCGTCTGCCGTCGCGCTTCGAGCCGGGGGCCTTCGGCGCACCGGCGGACGTCGCGGTCGCGGCGGCGGCTCCGGATGCCTCGCATCAGACTCACGCCGGCGGCAACGAGCGTCGCCCGGCCGCACGCGCAGACGTGCGCGCCGCGGAGCTCGTGGTCGCATCGCCGCCCGCGGCCGGTCGCGACCCTGCTGCACCGGCACCCGTGCCGACCGCGGGAGTCGCCGCGCCCCAGGTGCTGACGACGAGCCGCGCCGACCCGCGCGTCGGTGCCGAGCCGGCGGAGTCCGCGCTCCCCCGTGCGCCCGGTGCGGCGTCGCGCCCCGCACCGTTGCGGGTGCAGTCCGTGCCCCCGCCGGCCGCCCAGGCACCCGCACCCGCCCAGCGCGACGAGGCATCCACGCCCGCGCCCGACGTGGTCCACGTGACGATCGGCCGCGTCGAGGTGCGCGCGACCGTCGCGGCGCCCAGCACGACCCCGCGCGCCCCGCGCCCGTCACGCGACGTGGAGCGCTCGCTGCACGACTACCTCGCGGGGAGGACGCGATGAGCGGTCCCCTCGCGATCGGCGGCGTGAGCGCCGTGCTGCGCAACCTGCTCGACAACGGCATCGTCGAGGCCGGGCCGGCCGTCGGGACGGTGAAGGTCACGGCGGTAGCGCCGGACACGATCAAGCTCAACGAGCAGGACTCCGAGCCGAGCCTCAACCTGTTCCTCTACCGGCTCAGCCCCAACTCGGGCTGGCGCAACGCGGGCCTGCCGGGGTTCGACGCTGCCGGCGCGCGCACCTCGAACCCGCCGCTCGCGCTCGACCTGCACTACCTGCTCACGGCCTACGGCACGGCCGAATTCGAGGCCGAGATCCTGCTCGGCTACGCGATGTCGATCCTGCACGATCACCCCGTGCTCGACCGCGCGTCGATCCGCACGGCGCTGCAGGCGGGAGTCGTCAGCGGAGGCATCCTGCCCCCGGCATACCAGGCCCTCGCCGCCGCCGACCTCGCCGACCAGGCCGCCGCGATCACGGTGACGACCGAGCCGATCGACTCCGAGGAGATGTCTCGCCTGTGGTCGGCGATCCAGGCGAACTACCGGCCGAGTGTCGGCTACCTCGTGACGGTCGTGCTCATCGAGGCGACCAGGACCGTGAGCAGCGGGCCGCCGGTGCTCACGCGCGGCGATCCGGCGGCGAACGACGGCCGGGAGCCGGGCGTGTTCGTGCACCCCGACCTGCTGCCGCCCCTCCCCACGGTCTTCCAGGTGGTCCCGCCTGAGCCGCAGCCGGCGGCGACGCTCGGCGAGACGGTTCGCATCACGGGCGCCCACCTCGACGGCACCGCCGTGAACGTGAGCTTCTCGCACCCGGCGATTGTGGCGCCCATCGTCGTGCCGATCGTCGGCGGGAACGACCACTCCGACTTCCTCGATGTGACGCTCCCCCCGAGCCCGGGGGCCGATTCCGCCTGGCCCGCAGGCGTGTGGACGGTGCGCGTGTCGCTCGTTCCGTCGACGGAGGTGCTCCCCCGTGAGACCAACGCCGCGCCGATGCTGCTCGCGCCGGTCATCCGCTTCGGCGGCGCGACGGGCGCCGTGCGCGACGGCGTGACGGGTGCCGTGACCGCGACGGTCGAGGTCTCGCCCGAAGTGCGGCCCGGCCAGCGCGCGAAGCTCGCGCTCGGAAGCGGCAGCGCGGTCGCCCAGCCGCACCCGACGACCACCGACACGCTCGTCTTCGAGTACGGCGATGTGCCGGGCGGCCCGCAGTGGGTGCGCGTCACGGTCGACGGCGCAGAGAGCAGACTCATCCAGCTCAGCCCGAAGTCGCCGCCCGACCCGCCCGCGTTCGACCCCGTGCAGAGGATCACGGTGCCATGAGCACGACGGCCGCATTCGACGACGCGCAGACCCAGCACGAGGCGCCCCGCGCCCAGCTCGTGTCCGAGGTCGCGCGCATGGCGGCGCTGCTGAGCGGCGGCGACGTGCCGAGACCTGCGGGCGACGACTCCCCCCTCGCCCACCTCGCCCGCCGGCTCGGACTCTCGCCCTTCGAGCGAGACGTGCTGATGCTCGCCGCTGCGGTCGAGCTCGACGCCCAGCTCGCGGCCGACGTCGCCTCCGCTCAGGAAGGCCCCTCGACGCCGACGTTCGGGCTTGCGCTCTCGGTGCTGCCAGACCCCCATTGGGACGCCCTGTCACCCGACCGGCCCCTGCGCCGCCGGCGCCTCGTGCGGCTCGGCGCGGGCGACATCCTGGCCCTTCGGCCCCTGCGAATCGACGAAGCCGTGCTGCACCGCATCACCGGGCTCGGCGCCGGCCGTCTCGACGGTCTCGTCGCGGAACCGATCGCGGGTGCGCTCACGTCGTCGCAGGCGGCGCTCGCCGACGAGCTCGCCGCCGCGGTGCGGGCTGTCGACGGACACGTGCTCGTGCGACTGAGCGGCGCGGATGCCGACACGCGGGCGGGTGTCGTCGCGCGACTGGCCGCTGCCCTCGGCGGGGGCGTGCTCGCCGTGCGCGACGCGGTCGCCGCCGAACGCGAGGCCGCCGACACCGCCGCCGTGCTCGATCGCGAGGCCGTGCTCGACGGTCGGCTCATCGCCACCGACGACGCGAAGCTGCTCGCGCTTCTCGAAACCGAAGTGGTCGTCACCGGCGGGCCGGGCGAGGTCGCGGGCCGCGTTGCTCTCGCGCGCACGGTGCCGCTTCCGACGGCGTCCGAAGAGGCCGCCCTGTGGCGCGCGGCGCTCGCGGTGGGAGCGGGTGCCGGGGCGACGGCGGATGCTCCGCCCCCAGCCGAAGCCGGCACAGCCGAAGCCGACTCCGACGTCGTCGTGGTCGCCGAGCGCGAGCTGTCGCAGCACTTCCGCCTGCCCGCGGGCGTCGTCGCCGCCGTCGCGGCCGAGTGGCGCGCGCTTCCCTCCCGCGACGTCGCGACGCTGCGCCGTCTCGTGCGCGAGCGCTCCCGCACGGGGTTCGGCGCGCTCGCGCAGCGCATCGAGCCGCACGCGACGTGGGACGACCTCGTGCTGCCCGACGGGCAGCGCGAACTCCTGCACGAGATCGAGCGGCACGTGCGCCATCGCGCGACGGTGCTCGACGACTGGGGGTTCGCGTCCCGGTCCGACCGCGGGCTCGGGGTCACGGCGCTGTTCGCGGGCGAGAGCGGCACGGGAAAGACGATGGCCGCCGAAGTGCTCGCAGGCTCGCTCGGCCTCGACCTCTACCGCATAGACCTGGCGGCTCTCGTGAGCAAGTACATCGGCGAGACCGAGAAGCACCTGTCGACCGTGTTCGACGCGGCCGAGGCATCCGGAGCCGTGCTGCTCTTCGATGAGGCCGACGCGCTCTTCGGCAAGCGCAGCGACGTGAAGGACAGCCACGACCGCTACGCCAACCTCGAGGTCGCGTACCTCCTGCAGCGCATGGAGTCGTACCGGGGCCTCGCCATCCTCACGACGAACCTGCGCGGCAACGTCGACCGGGCGTTCCTGCGGCGCATCCGGTTCCTCGTGCAGTTCCCGTTCCCCGACGAGGCGTCGCGCGCTGAGATCTGGCGGCGCGTCTTCCCGGCGGCGACACCCGTCGAAGGTGCCGACCCCAGAGCTCTCGCGCGCATGCAGCTGAGCGGCGGGGCGATCCGGCAGATCGCGCTCTCTGCGGCTTTCGCGGCAGCACACGACGGCGTCGCGGTCGGGCGGGAGCACCTGCTGCTGGCGGCGACGCGCGAGGCCGCCAAGTCGGAGCGCACGCTGACCGCCGCCGAGACGGGCGCCCTGCGAGGGGGTGTCGTATGACGCGCATCGACCTGCACATCGACCGCCTCGTTCTGCGCGGGGTGCCGGCCGAGCTCGCGGAGGGCATCGGCCCGCTCGTCGCAGAGCGGCTCGGTGAGCTCGCGACGGCTGACCGGCGCGGCGCCGAGGTCCCGCGCTGGGCCGCGGCGCCGCGGCGGCGCGAGCGCCCCGCGACCGACCGCGAGGGGCTCGCCGCCCGCATCGCCCGCGACACGTGGGCCTGCGCGCGCACGCACGTGGCCGCGCGCACACAGGTGGGAGCCGCGCGTACGCACGCAGGAGGGGAGACGCCGCGATGAGCACGTCAGCCGCTCCCCGCACGAAGAGCACGGATGCCGCGCCCCCGCGCCGCGTGTCGCACCGCCACGACGCGACCGAGCGCCAGGCCGACCGGGCCGCCGACGTCGTCGCCCGCGGCGGGAGCGTGACCGGCTGGTCGTTCGCGCACGTGCCGGCCGAGGCATCCGTGCACCGCGAGGAGGACGAGAAGAAGCTCGAGGACAAGCCGCGGGAGCAGGGCGAGGCATACAAGGAGGCCGCCGGCAAGGCGGTGGAGGCCGCCACCGAGGCCGAGCTGCCCGACGGCAGGAAGGTGCGCACGGTCATCGAGGAGAACCCCGCCCTCGCGGCGGCGGCCGCCGGCGCTCTCGCCGCGTCCGGCAAGGACGTGCCGCTGCCGCTCACGTCGCTCCCCGGCGTCAAGAATGTCGTGCCGCCCGGTCTCAGCGTCGGCGTGCGGGCCGGGGGGCTGCCCGCCATCATCGCGGGCGACCCGATCCCCGGCGGCCGCGGCGCGGGATTCAGCGATATCGGGCTCGGCGTCACGTTCGGCTACACCGAGCAGCTGCCGAAGGGGTCGAAGAAGCCCCTCACCGCCGCCCAGAAGAAGACGGCCGCGATCGCCGCCGAGACCCAGCGCCTGCGCGACGATCCCGTCATGCGGTCGATCGAGGCGGCGCGATTGAAGCAGCAGGGTCTCGGCCCGGGCGCCCCCACGACGTTCGCGCCGCCCGCCGAGAGCGGGCAGGTGCCCGCGCGCCTCCGCAATCCGGGCGCGCAGACGCAGGGGCCGACGCGCGTGCAGTTCACGCAGTCCGGCCTTCCGGAGCTGTTCTCGCAGGAGAGTGTGCAGCGTGCGCTTCGCGACCACCACCGGCGCGAGGCGGAGGAGCGCAGACAGGCCGACGAGGCGAAGAGGAAGCTCGACGAGCAGCCAGTCCAGCGCGAGCCGGCGTCCGACACCCGGGCCCGGCCCGCACAGCACTTCGACACGAGCGGAGTGGATGCCGCGACCCGCAGCGGAGGTCGCCCACTCGATGCGGGACTGCGCCACTCGATGGAGGCGCGCTTCGGCTGCGACTTCTCGTCTGTGCGGCTGCACGACGACCCGCAGGCGGCGCGCGCCGCGTCGGGAGTGGATGCCGCCGCCTTCACCGTCGGCGAGCACATCGTATTCGGGGACGGCCGGCTCGATCCCTCGCACCCCGAAGGCCGGCACCTCCTCGCCCACGAGCTCGCCCACGTCGTGCAGCAGCGTGCCGGGGCGGCACCGCACGCGACGGGGACGCCCGCCCGCGTGCAGCGCCGCAGCTGGTGGGACAGCTTCCTCGTCTGGACGGGCCTCAGCGAAGGCACCTGGACCGACGCGGAGCTGCGCGGCTACCTCGCGCAGGTGATGGCGCGCCGCACGATTGAAGGCGACTACGACTCCGACAACAAGGCGCGCGCGCTCGTCGCCAGGTGGAAGAAGGACCCCGTCACGTGGGCTCTGGGGCCCAGCCAGAAGGCGCTCCTCATCGACGAGATGATCGAGGGCCCGACGCTGAACGACGACGAAGACGCGATCCTCGACATCCTGGAACTGTCCGAGGCCGACGACCTGCGCTGGATCTTCTCGCCCGCATCCGTGCGGTACGAGAGTCTCAAGAGCAACCTCCACGGAGACCAGGACGATCGCTTCGACACCTTCGTCGCCTCCCGCTTCCTCGGCGGCGCCGCTGCCCTGCGGCGGGGCCAGGTCGCTGTGAGCGGCCCGCCCGTCCCGAAGGGGGCGAAGGGCGCCGCGACATTCGCGATGAACATGGACTACCTCGAGGCGCGCATCCGCGACGAGGAGTCGGCCGCCGCCGAGATGCTCGCCCTCATCGAGAAGTCCACCCCGAAGGATCAGAGGCGCATCTTCGACTACCTGTGGCGCAACGCGTGGCCCGCGACCTTGCGCGAGGCGGGGCAGGTCGCCCGCTCGATGGCCGACACCAAGGACGAGAAGCGCAAGAAGACGCTCGACAGGCGGCTCGATCGGCTCAAGAAGCGCATCCGCACGCTCAACGTGCTGCTCGGCCGGTTCTTCGCCGAGAAGCTCCCCGCGACAGGCGCCGACCTCGAGGCGACGACGACAGCACTCACGGGGAAGGCCGCCGAAGAGGCGAAGGAGGCGCTCCTCCCGAAGGAGCACGACCCCCTTCCCGAGGATCGCGCGCCCGAGGAGCCGGATGACTCATCCGACACCGCGGACGCCGACACCGCGGACGCCGAGACGGGCGACAAGGAGGCGCCCGACGAGGACACGTCGAAGGACGCCGCCGATGCGAAGGACGAGGCTCGGCGCGACGCCGAGCGCCGCCGCAAGGCGAAGGCGCGCCGCACGAAGAAGCTCGGCGTGAAGGGGCCGTACCGCCGCGCGATGGAGAAGGCGCTGCGCACAGTCATCGCCGACCAGTACAAGCGGATGGTGGCGGAGGCCGGAACGCGCGTCGCCCACAGCGAGATCGCGCCGATCGCCGATGCCGCCCGCGAACAGACGCGGGCCGTGCTGGGCCGCTACTTCGACATCGGCGAGAAGGACCTCACGAGCGACACCGCGAAGGCAGGCGGCAACGTGCACTCATGGTACGAAGCGCGCGGCGAGGAGCTCACGGCGATGGCCCGGATCGGGCCGGAAGAGCTGCGCAAGGCGGCGATCTCGCGGATCATCGACCACTGCACGTCGCGCCCGACGCTGCGCGCCGTCAACGCCAAGCACGGTGCAGCGCCGGCGTTCACGCAGGGAGACGACTCGGTCTTCCAGGGCACGAACCTCGAGGGGCGCACGCTCGTGACAATCGCGCGCGACCTCACTGCCGACGGCCCGACCGCCGACGGCCTCGCCAATCCCGTCTCGATCGTCGACAAGCTCAATGCGACGTACCGCAACTGGGGCGGAGTGCGTCGCGGCAGCCAGGTGTACGTGAACCTCTTCGAGGAGGGCGACGACGAGAAGGACCGCCTGGCCCGGTGGGACAAGCTCCGCACCCTCGTGCACGAGTACATCCATACGCTGCGGCACGAGGACTACACGACGTTCGCGGACTCGTTCGGCAGCGAGTCGCGCGAGCGCCATACCCTGGTTGAGGCGGTCGACGAGCTGTTCATGGGGATGGTGTGGGCGCACATGGCACCGCATCTGGCCGAGCCCGACGTGCGCGCCAAAGTCGAAGGCAGGCGCTTCGCGCATCTGCCTGCCGTGACGGTGCCCGATCCGCACCACTACGAGTCGCTCGCTGAGGCGATGCAGCTCGTCCGGAAGGTGGGCGTCGCGAACGTCGCCGCGGCGTACTTCCTCGGTCTGGTCGACCGGATCGGCGGACCGTCGCGCCCCCCGCCGGCCCCGAAGCCGCCTGCGCGCGGGCGCCCCGCCCGGACACGATCCGGCGGAGGCGCACAGGCGCCCGGCGGGAGCCGCCGGGCGCCGCGCGCCGGGAAGGGGGCCAGATGAGCGCCCCGCAGCTCGACGCCGTGCACCGGCTCCTGCACGCCGACCTCGCGGGGTGGGCGGGACTGCCCGCGCTGTCGCCCGACGAGTCGATCGCGGCGTTCGGCGTCGACCCGCGGCGGGCGCCTGTCAACCGTGATGCGCGCGGAGACCCGCCGGCACCCGGCGGGTGGATCGCGATCGCGGCGAGCGGGTACGCGCGCGGCGTGCGGCTCTGGCTCGACGACGACCGCCGGATCGTCCTCGTGCACGGCGTGTGGCCGCGCCGCGGGGCCGAGCCGATCCCGGCCCCCGACCTCGGGCCTGCCGATGAGCTTCTCGACGCCGAGCTGGGCGGCCTCGTGCAACGGCACGGGGAGCGCGTGCATGCGACGCGCGGGCTCGCGCTGCGCGTCGCGCCTGCGACGGGCGAGCTGCTCGAAGTGCTCGCGTTCGCGCCCACGTCGCCGGAGGATTATCGCGCGCGGCTGCGTCCCGCGCTCCCCGTCGACGAGCCGCTCCTGAACGGGGGCCGGCCGTGAGCCTCGACTTCGCCCCCGCCGAGGCCGCCCCCCGGGCCGCCTCGCCCGTCACGGCACCCGCCGAGCCGGTGCGCGCGCCCGTCACGGCCGAGCCCGCCGGCACGACGGCGGATGCCGAGCCGGCCGCCCCGACGGCGGCCTGGTCGATCGGCGACATGCCGCTGCTGGCCCAGGTCGCACCCGGCGGCGCGGGCGCGGGGACGCAGGCATCCGGCAAGGATCCCGGCGCGACCGTCGATGCGGCGGTCCGCGCGCTCGACGCCGAAGCGGTGCGCCTGCGAGCCGTCGCGGCGAGGGCCGCGGGCGGGGATGCCGCAGCGAAGCCGCCCGCCGGCACGGCCGAGGGCGCTCCGCAGACGACACCGGGCGCCGCGAACGGAGGGCTCACGGCCGAGAAGCTCGCCGAGACCCTCGGCGACCTCGAGAAGACGTACGAAAGCGCACGCACGGTGCTCGAGTCCGACCTGCCCGGCGACGACGCGCGGCGCGACCGCCTGCGCACGGCGTACGTCGCAGCGGGCACGGCGGCGCGGGCGGCCGCTCCGTCGATCCCCCGCGTGAACCTGGTGATCATCGCCGACCCGGGGTCGAAGGAGGAGGAGGCGGTCGGCTTCATCGCGAACGCCACGACCTACGCGTCGATCTACTACGGGACGGGGCAGTCCGGCGAGGTCGTCGAGACGATCACGCGGGTCTCGACCGTCGGCGCACTGTTCGACGCCATCGAGGGCACGCGCAGGGACCGGCTCATCGGACGCATCGACATCTTCGCGCACGGCACGATCGACCCGACGCATCAGATGAAGCTCGCCGACTCGTGGCACCGCGTGGGCGCCTTCGAGCAGGAGGCGAAGCGGCGCGCGGGGAAGGCCGCGACACTCGCGACCCGATCGCGCGTCGACGCGTCGACCGTGATCGAGCTGCACGCGTGCCGCCTCGGAGCGCCCAGAGGCTCGACCGACACGGCGCAGCAGCCCGCGACGACGGGCAGTGACTTCCTGACGGGCTTCGGCACCGCCGTCGGCGGCGAGCGCGGCCAGACCGTGACGGGCTATGCGCAGCGCTGGGTGCCGAAGGTGTACCAGCTGACCGATCTCAAGGGCAATCCCGCCGCGATGCCCAAGCCGGGCGATCCGCGCCGCAGGGCGTTCGAGAAGATCGCCCTCGACGTCTGGAAGAAGGCGATGGCCGGTGGCGCCGAGGCGCGCGCCCTCATGACCCCTCAGGAGCGCACGGCCGGGACGGTCACCGATGCACGCGCGATCGAGATCATGGCGGCCCAGTACGAGCAGCGCGGCGGCTGGTACATCGGCTTCCAGTACGCGATGCCCAAGCCGACGTCGAGCAACCGGCCGGAACAGGACGTGCGCACCGCGGAGCGCACGTTCACGGCCGAGAACGCCGACTGGCAGTCGCGCCTGCTCACCGTGACGACGCCGAGCACAGGAGCGACGCCATGACCTCCCCCCGGCTGATCAAGGGCGGCCTCGTGCAGGTCGACGTCAAGAGCGGGCGCACGCTGCGCACGATCGCGCTGCAGTACAACCCCGACTCGCTGAGCCGCACGATGCAGGTGCAGGCGGCGGGCGAGTCGGGCGGAGACAAGTCGCAGGCGCTGCGGATCAAGGGTGCCGCGGCCGAGACGATCAAGGTCGAGGCAGAGAT
>DASSYC010000125.1:0-3857 GCA_035703465.1 Microbacterium sp.
CGATCTCGTGACGATGACCTGGTGGAACGACCTGTGGCTCAACGAGTCGTTCGCCGAGTGGGCCTCGACGATCGCCACGGCCGAGGCCACCGAGTGGACTGAGGCGTGGACGACGTTCAACGCCATGGAGAAGAGCTGGGCGTACCGCCAGGACCAGCTGCCGTCCACCCACCCCGTCGTCGCGGAGATCAACGACCTCGAGGACGTGCAGGTGAACTTCGACGGCATCACCTACGCCAAGGGCGGGTCGGTGCTCAAGCAGCTCGCCGCCTGGGTGGGGATCGACGCCTTCTTCGCCGGCGTCGGCGCATACTTCCGTGCGCACGAGTGGCAGAACACCGAGCTGGTCGACCTGCTCGCCGAGCTCGAGAAGACCAGCGGCCGCGAGCTGTCGTCCTGGTCGAAGAAGTGGCTCGAGACCGCCGGCGTCAACACGCTCTCACCGCTGATCGACACGGACGTGGATGGGCTGATCACCCGCTTCGCGGTGGTGCAGACCGCCCCCGCCGACTACCCCACCATCCGCCCGCACCGCCTGGCGATCGGCTTCTACAGCCTCACGGACGGCACCCTGGAGCGCGTGCACCGCGTCGAGCTCGACGTGGACGGCGACCGCACCGAGGTTCCCGAGCTCAAGGGCGTGGCACAACCCGATCTCGTGCTGCTCAACGACGACGATCTCGCCTACGCGAAGATCCGGCTCGACGACCGTTCGCTGGCGACCGCGATCGCGCATCTCGCCGACATCTCCGATCCGCTCGCGCGCTCCCTCGTCTGGGGGGCCGCGTGGGATCAGACGCGGGATGCCGAAGCCTCCGCCTCGGACTACATCGACCTGGTGCTGGGCAACATCGGCCGCGAGACCGAGTCGACCACGGTGCGCACCACGCTCGCGCAGCTGCAGCTGGCCGCGAACGCGTACGTGGCCCCGCAGAAGAGGGATGCCGCACGCCAGACGGTCGCCGACGCACTGTGGCGCCTCGCTCAGGACGCGCCGGCCGGCAGCGACAGCCAGTTCCAGTTCGTCACCGCGTTCGCCCAGTCCGTCGCCACCCCCGAGCACACCGAGACGCTGAGCCGGCTGCGGGACGGCGACCTCGCCCTGGACGGCCTGGAGATCGACACCGACCTGTCGTGGCAGCTGCTGATCGGACTGGCCGCCGGCGGGGCGGCATCCGTCGCCGACATCGACGCCGCGCTCGAGGCCGACAACACCGCCAAGGGGGGCGAGGCAGCCGCCACCGCGAAGGCCGCGATCCCGACGGCGGAGGCCAAGCAGGCCGCGTGGCGGTCGCTGGTCGACAGCGACGAGCTGCCGAACACGATCGTGCGTGCGACGGCGCTCGGGCTGCAGCATCCCACCGGCCGTGAACTCGCCGCCGACTTCATCGAGCCCTACTTCGCCGCACTGGAGCCGATCTGGAAGGGGCGGACCTACCAGATCGCCCAGTACCTGATCACCGGGCTCTACCCGGCACAGCTGGCCGATGCCGAGCTGCGTGACGCCACTCGTGCCTGGCTGGACGCGCATCGCGACATCCCGGCGCTGCGGCGTCTGGTCACCGAGAACCTCGCCGGGGTCGAGCGCGCGCTCAGCGTGCAGGAGCGCGACGCCCTGACCTGATCCGCTGCCCCGGGCCAAAAGTCGGGTCGGTGACGACGACACGCCGGATGGAGCCCGAACCATCGGCGTGTCGCGTGATCGGGCCGACTTTCGGCACGCCGGACGGGGCAGAACGGGAAGCTAGGATCGGGACGATGAACGCGCGCTTCCTGTCCGCCTCCGCGCCCTCCTTCTGGGAGCAGGTCGTGCGCATCCTGGCCGACGCCGGAATCAAGCTCGTCTGGGCTGCGGTGATCATCGGCGTCTGCTTCCTCGTGGCATGGCTGCTGCGCATCGTCATCCGAAGGGTCGTCGACCGGATCGTCTCCGGGGCGAAGAGCAAGGCGAACGTCGACGATACGCGCGCGCTCGAAGCGTCACCGCTCGCGAAGGTGCGCGTCGTGCAACGCACGCGCACGCTCGGGACGATCCTGCACAACATCACGAACGTCATCATCCTGGTGGTCGCGATCGTGCTGATCGTCAACCTGTTCGCCCCCAGCGTGCTGGGCTCGCTGACGCTGCTGACCGCAGCCGTCGGCGCCGGCCTCGGCTTCGGCGCGCAGAACATCGTGAAGGACGTGCTCAACGGCATCTTCATCGTCGCGGAGGACCAGGTGGGCATCGGCGACGTCGTCGATCTGGGCCTGGCCACCGGAATCGTCGAATATGTCAGCATCCGCATCACGCACGTGCGCGATGCGAACGGGACGCTCTGGTACGTGCGCAACGGAGAGATCACCCGCATCGGCAACATGTCTCAGGGCTGGTCACGCGTGATCATCGACCTCGCGCTGCCCGTCGATGTCGACATCGACGAGATCGAGCAGACGCTGCTGGACACCGCCGTCGCACTGCAGAACGATGCGAAGTGGCGCACCCGGATCCTCGAGAAGCCGGAGGTGTGGGGTCTGGAATCCGTGTCCGGCGACGCCATCATCATCCGCCTGGTGATGAAGACCAGGGCCAACGCCAAGGACGACGTGGCCCGCGAGCTGCGCATGCGCGTGAAGAGGACGATCGACGAGCTCGGCATCCAGCTGCCCGCACTCAGCTCGATCAACCTGACCGGTCCGGACGCCGCTCGACGTGTGCGCGGCGCCAACCCGCCCAAGACCAAGCCTCAGCCGATCACGCCGAGTCCGCCGGAGAAGGGTCGGCGATGAGCGACGCACCCATGAGCTTCTACGACCAGATCGGCGGTCACGACACGTTCGTGCGACTCGTCGAGGTCTTCTACGAGGGGGTCGCCGACGACCCTGTGCTGCGCCCGATGTACCCGGAAGAGGATCTCGGGCCTGCCGCAGACCGACTGCGCATGTTCCTCGAGCAGTACTGGGGCGGCCCCACCACCTACAGCGAGCGCCGCGGCCACCCGCGCCTGCGCATGCGGCATGTCGCCTTCCGCGTCAACCCGGAGGCGCGCGACCGCTGGCTCGCGCACATGCGCACCGCGATCGACACGCTCGGCCTGTCGGAGCTGCACGAGGCCACCCTGTGGGACTATCTCGATCGCGCCGCCCACGCGATGGTCAACACCTTCGAGCCGACGCCCGGCGCGACGCCCTCCTGAATCCCGAGAAGGAGCCGACATGTCCGCACCCGCACACTCCACCGATGTGCTCGTCGTCGGCTGGGGACTGGCCGGGCTGGTGGCCGCCGCCGAGGCGCTCGCTGCCGGCCGGCGGGTCACCATCGTCGATCAGGAGCCGCGGACGAACCTCGGCGGTCAGGCGTGGTGGTCCTTCGGCGGGCTGTTCTTCGTCGACTCGCCTGAGCAGCGGCGGATGGGGGTCGCCGACTCGCGGGACCTCGCGGGCCAGGACTGGTTCGGCAACGCCGGGTTCGACCGGGAGGAGGATGCCTGGCCCCGCCGCTGGGCGGAGGCCTATCTGGACTTCGCGGCCGGCGAGAAGCGCCCCTGGCTGCGCGGGCTCGGCGTGGGGTTCTTCCCCGTGGTCGGCTGGGCCGAACGCGGCGGATACACGGCCATCGGGCCCGGCAACTCCGTCCCGCGCTTCCACATCACGTGGGGCACGGGCCCGGGCATCGTGGCACCGTTCCAGGCGCTCGTCCAGCAGGCCGAGACCGAGGGACGGGTGACGATCCTCCCCCGCCATCGCGTCACCGGGCTGCTGCGCGCCGGCGATGCCGTCGTGGGGGCCGTCGGCGACATCCTCGCCCCATCCGGGGCCGCCCGCGGCGTCGCGACCTCGCGCGAGAGGGTCGGCGGGTTCGAAATCCAGGCCGGCGC
>DASSYC010000233.1:0-3620 GCA_035703465.1 Microbacterium sp.
CTCGCGGATGTCGGCCGCCAGCGTCGGCGCCGTCTCGACCGGCGCGAAGTGCCCGCCCGACTCGAACACCGTGTACCGGCGGATGTCCTGGGTCCGCTCCGCCCATTCGCGCGGCGGCTTCTGCAGGTCGGCCGGGAACAAGCGCGAGCGCGGTGGGAACCCGAACGAACCCGTACGGCGGCAGCGCCTCGTAGTAGGGTCGCAACGACGTCCCGATGGTGTTGGTGAACCAGTACAGGCTGGCCTGCGTCAGGACGAAGTCGTCGGCCAGCGAGGAGGGCGTCCCCGCGCGGAGATCGCTCCACACATGGTATTTCTCGAGGATCCACGACAGCAGCCCGGTCGGTGAGTCGGAGAGGCCGAAGGCGAGGGTGAGCGGACGGGTCTGGTGCTGGTGCATGTACGCGCCCTCAGCACGCTGCCATGCCTCCACCGCGGCGATGTGCTCGCGCTCAGCCGGTGTCAGCGAATCCTCGTCGAAGGAGCGCGGAGCCGCGACCGACATGACGTGGATCGCACGGACGGCATCGGGATGGGCCGCCGCCAGGCGCGAGGTGATTCCATTGCCGAGGTCGCCGCCGTGGGCGAAGTACGACTCGAAGCCCAAGCGCGTCATCAGACGATGCCACAGCTCGTGAGTGGGAATCGTGGGCGGCGAGGATGCCGCTGGATCGGAGAATGTGAATCCCGGATAGGACGGCAGTCGATTGATCTCCCGCTCATGCGAACGCCCGTCGTAGTGGCTCCCCCACTGCTCCGTCAGGCGCTGAAGCTCGTCGAAATCGGTTCCCGCCGTCCAGGGCTCACGGGCGGGCCAGCGGCGCGGCCAGCGCGTACGGTTCAGACGTTCGATGAGGTCATCGAGCTCAGCCTCTGGCACGTCGATGAGTGGGTCCCACCTGTGGACTTCCTCGCCGGCGCTGTCCCAGTCGAATCAGCCACGTCGGTCACAGCGGTCATGCTAGCGGGCGGCTTCGGCGCGCAGGATCGCGGCGAACGCGGATAAGGGCTAGGGTCGGGCACATGGCACGGTTCAGCCCGCTGGAATGGCCGGTCTTCCGGCAGTTCACCTCGGACGGATTCGGACGCGGCGAGGCCGTCACCTCGCGCAGGACACGCGAGATCACTCCGCGGACATCGACCGCGGACCGCGTGGTGCAGAGCGTCTGTCCGTACTGCGCGGTGGGATGCGGTCAGCGGGTGTTCGTCAAGGACGAGAAGGTCATCCAGATCGAGGGCGACCCCGACTCCCCCATCTCCCGCGGCCGCCTGTGCCCGAAGGGCTCTGCCAGCGAGCAGCTCGTCAACTCCCCCGGACGCCAGACCGCCATTCTCTATCGCGCCCCGTACGCGACCGAATGGCAGAAGCTGACCCTCGACTCCGCGATCGACATGATCGCCGACCGATTCATCGAGGCACGCCGGCACTGGTGGCAGGACACGGACGAGCACGGTCGGCCCCTGCGGCGCACGATGGGCATCGCAGCCCTGGGCGGCGCGACGCTCGACAACGAGGAGAACTACCTCATAAAGAAGCTGTTCACCGCAGCGGGCGCGATACAGATAGAGAATCAAGCGCGTATTTGACACTCCGCCACCGTTCCCAGTCTGGGAACTTCGTTCGGGCGAGGCGGAGCCACGCAGACCCTGCAGGACCTGGCCAATGCCGACTGCATCGTGATCCAGGGCTCCAACATGGCCGAGTGCCACCCGGTGGGCTACCAGTGGGTGACCGAGGCCCAGGCTCGCGGAGCACGGGTCATCCACGTCGATCCCCGCTTCACGCGCACCTCGGCCGTCGCCGACAAGCATGTGCCGATCCGCGCCGGTTCCGACATCGTTCTCCTGGGCGCGCTCATCAACCATGTCATCAGCAACGACCTCTGGTTCAAGGAGTATGTGCTCGCCTACACGAACGCGGCGACGATCGTGAGCGAGGAGTTCCGCGACACGGAGGACCTCGACGGCCTGTTCTCGGGGTATGACCCCGATACCGGCACCTACGATCCCGCGAGCTGGGCCTATCGGCGCACGGAGAACACGCCGACCGACGAGGGCGCCGACAGCCTGCAGGAGGCGCCGGGCATGGGCGACCAGTACGGTCAGGGCGGCCCGGCAGTGGGCGACCCGATCCAGACCGACGAGACGCTCGAGGATCCCTACACGGTGTTCCAGATCCTCAAGCGCCACTTCGCGCGCTACACCCCCGAGATGGTCCGCGACACGTGCGGCATCTCGGAGGCCGACTTCGACTACCTCGCCCGCTCGGTCACCGAGAACTCCGGCCGCGAGCGAACCACCTGCTTCGCGTATGCCGTCGGCTGGACGCAGCACACGATGGGCGCCCAGTTCATCCGCACCGCGGCCATCCTGCAGCTGCTCCTGGGCAATATGGGGCGCCCGGGCGGCGGGGTCATGGCGCTGCGCGGGCACGCGAGCATCCAGGGCTCCACCGACATCCCGACCCTGTTCAACCTGCTGCCCGGCTACCTGCCGATGCCCACCGTCGAAGCCGACACGCTCGAGACCTACCTCGGCGGCATCTCCACGCCCGACCAGAAGGGCTACTGGGCCAACGCCGACGCCTACACGGTGAGCCTGCTCAAGGCCTGGTGGGGCGAGGCCGCGCAGAAGAGCAACGACTGGGCGTACGATTACCTGCCGCGACTGGACGGCCCGCACGGCACGTACCAGACCGTCGAGCGCATGCTCGACGACAAAGTCGACGGGTATTTCGTCTTCGGCCAGAACCCCGCCGTCGGCTCTGCGCACGGACGGATGCAGCGCATGGGGATGTCGCGCCTGAAGTGGATGGTGGTGCGCGACTTCAACCTCATCGAGTCGGCGACCTGGTGGAAGGACGGCCCCGAGATCGAGACGGGCGAGCTGCGCACCGAGGACATCGCCACGGAGGTGTTCTTCATGCCGGCCGCCAACCACGTGGAGAAGTCCGGCACGTTCACCCAGACGCAGCGCATGGTGCAGTGGCGCCATCAGGCCGTGCAGCCGCCGGGCGACTGCCAGAGCGAACTGGACTTCTTCTACGCGCTCGGCGTGCGCATCCGCGAGAAGCTCGCCGGCTCCGACGACCCCCGGGACCGTCCCCTGCTCGATCTCACCTGGGACTACCCTCTGGATGCCCACGGCAACCCTCAGCCGGAGGCGGTGCTGGCCGAGATCAACGGCCGCTTCCTGACCGGCGACAGGGCGGGTGAGCACCTGTCGACGTTCACCGAGATGCGCGCGGACGGATCGACGGAGGGCGGATGCTGGATCTACACGGGCGTCTACGCCGGCGGCGTCAACCGCGCGGCGCTGCGCCCGCCCCGTGACGAGCAGTCCGCAGTCAACCCCGACTGGGCCTGGGTGTGGCCGGCGAACCGGCGGATCCTGTACAACCGTGCATCCGCCGACCCCGAGGGCCGACCGTGGAGCGAGCGCAAGAAGTACGTGTGGTGGGACGAGGCATCCGGCCGCTGGGTCGGCGATGACGTGCCCGACTTCCCGGTGACCCTCTCCCCCGACGCCCGGCCGGAGCCGGACGCGCGCGGACCGGCGGCGCTGTCGGGCATCGACCCGTTCATCATGCAGGCAGACGGCAAGGGCTGGCTGTTCGCACC
>DASSYC010000053.1:0-16683 GCA_035703465.1 Microbacterium sp.
AGGGCCCGATCGGTCTCGAGCGCGGACCCGTGCTGTGGGCTGTGGCCGCATCGGCGGTCACCTGGCTGCTGTCGACGCTGTTCGCCGGCTGGGTCTCTGACCGCCTCGGCCGCCGCACGACGTACATCATCGGCTGGATCCTGCAACTGGTCGGCGTGTTCACCCTCTTCCCGCTGGTGAACACCGGCAACATCTGGCTGCTGTTCCTGGGCCTGGCGATCCTCACGATCGGGCTCGGCTTCACCTACGGCCCGCAGGCGGCGCTGTACACCGAGCTGTTCCCGGCTTCGATCCGCTTCTCGGGCGTCTCGATCTCGTACGCGATCGGCGCGATCGTCGGCGGCGCGTTCGCTCCCACCATCGCCCAGGCGATCGTGCAGGCGACCGGATCGGCGAGCGGCGTGACCTGGTACCTGGCCGGGATGACCCTGATCGGGCTCGTCGCGACGCTGCTGCTGCGCGATCGCAGCGGCATCCCGCTCGGTCCCGAGCACGAAATCGAGCAGGCGAAGAGCCCGATCTACGGACTGTCGAAGGCGTAGTCAGCCGTTGATCACCTGCGGGACGGATACGGCCTTGAGTCCCTCGACGCCGAACTCGAGGCCGTAGCCGGACTTCTTCACCCCGCCGAACGGCACCATCGGGTGCACGCCGCCGTGGGAGTTGATCCACACTGTGCCCGCCTCCAGGCGGGCCGCGATCTCGCGAGCGCGATCGCGGTCCGCCGACCAGACGGATGCGCCCAGGCCCACCTCGACGCCGTTGGCGAGCTCGACGGCCTCGTCGATGCTGCGGTAGCGGATGATCGGAAGCGCAGGGCCGAACTGCTCCTCGACCACGAGCTCGTTCTCCGGGTCGATGTCGGCCACCAGCGTCGTCGGGTAGAAGTTCCCGACGGCGTCGCGGTCAGGCTCGCCGCCCATCACGACTCGCGCCCCGGCGGCCTTGGCAGATTCGACGAGCCGGTCGACGACGTCGAACTGCATGCGGTTCTGCAGGGGCCCGAGCACGTTGCCCTCATCGAGCCCGACGCCCATCGGCATCTTCTGCGCGACGTCGGCCAGCGCTTCGACCACGTCGTCGTAGACGTCGTCGTGGACGTAGAGGCGCTTGAGCGCGGCGCAGGTCTGGCCCGTGTTGATGAAGGCGCCCCAGAACAGTCCCTCGGCGATCGCCGTCGGGTCGACGTCCGGCAGCACGATGCCGGCGTCGTTGCCGCCCAGCTCGAGGGTCAGCCGCGTGACGTTGCCCGCCGAGCTCTCGATGATCTTCTTGCCTGTCGCCGTGGAGCCGGTGAACATGATCTTCCCGAAGCGCGGATCGGCGACCATCGCCGCGCCGATGGCGCCGGCGCCGGTCACAACGTTCAGCAGTCCCTCCGGGAGCACCTCGTTCATGACGGCCGCCAGCGCCAGTCCGCTCAGCGTCGTGTGCTCGCTGGGCTTGGCGACCACCGCGTTGCCCATGCGCAGCGATGGCGCGATCTGCCAGATCGCGATCATCATCGGCCAGTTCCAGGGCGTGATCGCCCCCACCAGCCCCACCGGCCGGTAGTGCAGCTCGGCGTAGGTCTCGCCGTCGTCGATGACCACCTCGGTAGGCAGCGGAGTGGCCGCGGTCGCCCGCAGCCAGCCCACGCACGCACCCACCTCGAAGCGGGCGTTCGGCCCGTTCAGCGGCTTGCCCTGCTCGCGCGACAGCACATGGGCGAGGGCCTCGGTCGACGCCTCGATGGCGTCTGCGACGCGGTTCAGGGTCGCCGAGCGCTCTTCGTCGCTGAGGGCCGCCCAGGCCGGCTGCGCGTCCTGCGCACGGCGGATCGCGGCATCCAGGTCGGCGGTCGTGTGCACCGGCACGTCGGCGACCTTCTCGCCGGTCGCCGGGTCTTCGACGGTTCGGGTCTCACCGCCGGCGGGTGCGATCGCCGCCAGCAGGCTCTCGTAGGTGTCCATCGGGTCTCCTCCATGGGTCAGGGTCATTGTCTCGGATCGCGTGTGGCGGCAGTTGCCCCAGCGCGCACGAACACGTGCTCGCCGCGCACGGAAGCGTCACCGGCTGGTGCGCATGTGTGTCGGCGAGCAGCCGAACTCGCCGCGGAAGGCGCGGCTGAAATGGGCGGCGTCGGCGAATCCCCACTCGGCGGCGATGCTCAGCACGGATCGGCCGTCGCTGGCCGGGTCGAGCAGCCGAGTGCGGCACTCCTCGAGGCGCCGGCGCCGCACCCAGGTGGCGACGGTGGCGTCGTTGTCGTGGAAGAGCGACTGAAGATGGCGCGGTGAGATGTAGTGCGCGGCCGCGATGCTCGCCGCATCCAGGTCGCGCGAACCGAGATTCGCGTCGATGTAGCGCACGATCTCTGCGAACTGCCGCTGGCGCGGGGTGAGCGCCACGCGGCCGTGGGCGAGTTCGGCGGCAAGGAGTGCGACGACCATGTCGACCGTGTTGCGGGCGAGTCGTGCGCCGACGGGGCCGCGCACGACGTCGAGGTCGGCGGCCACGTTCGTCAGGTGCGGAACGACCAGTCCCCCGACCGCGCCGCTGCGCGCCAGCGGAGTCGCGGTGAGCTCGCCGACCGCGTCGAGCGGCAGGTCCACCAGGTGCGCGGGGAACATCATCACCAGCGTGCGGAAGCGGGCCTCGAACCCGAGCGAGTAGGGCCGGTCGGTGTCGTAGATCGCCATCGAGCCCGGGCGCAGGAGGGTCTCGCGCCCGTCCTGCACCAGGATGCCGGTGCCCTCCAGCTGCACCCCCACCTTGTAGAAGCGCCGCCGCCGGGTCGCGATGAGTGCCGGCGTGCGCTCGACGAGGTGGTCGGTCGCCTCGACGATCGAGAAGTGCACCGAGTCGGCCACCGTGTGCTCGATCGTGCCGCAGAACGGATCGGGATGGTCGGTGGTCACCTGCAGCGGCACGAACGATTCGCTCACCGCCGTGCGGAACCGTGCGAAGTCGAGCATTTCTGGCTGTCTGGTGGTCTTCGACGCCGTTGTCGAGGAGGCCATGGCGCTATGCCTCCTTCGCGGTGCGGAACTCCTCGATGAGACTCCGCGCGGTGGTGATGCCGGTCTCGATGGCGCCGTCGACGACGACCCCGTTCCATCCCTGCGCCCAGTCGGCGCCGGCGAAGCGCAGCCGGGTGTCGGTGCCGCGGAACAGGCTCCAGCCCTCGAGGAACTGTCCCGATCTCGGAGTGGCCCAGGTCTGCCCGGCCCAGCGGTCGCCGCCCCAGTCGTGGCTGGTCGCCTCGATCACCTCGAGGTCGGGCCGCCAGGCGTTCACGAGCGCCTGGATCTGCTCGCGGTCGTCCCAATCGATCTTCGTACGGTCGGGGCCGAAACCGACGAGGATCGTGGTGTCGTCGTCGAGGAAGTACTCGCTCTTTGTCATGGCGATCGGGCTGCCGGTGGGAGCCGTGGCGATGAAGGAGTGGTGGCCGCGCACCTTGATCCAGATCTTGAAGCCCGTGCAGTTCCAGCCCTCGGCGATCACCTCGCGGGCCTTCTCGGGCAGCGCCGGGCTGAAGGTGAGGTTGTTCAGGGAGCCCAGCGGCGCGGTGACGATCACGGCATCCGCTGCCACCGTCGTTCCGTCCTCGACCGTGACGCTTGCGCCGGTGCTGTCGTGTGTGACGCTTGTGACCGGGGTGCTCAGCCGGATCTCGCCGGTCACATCCGCGGCCATCGCTTCGTACAGCCCGCGCATGCCGTTGGTGAGCTTGAAGCGCAGCGTCTGTTCATCGAGCAGCGAAAGCCGATGATCGCTGAGAGCTGCCCAGTGCTTCGCCATCAGCGGCGACCCGGTGGCGCTGTAGCCGTTGTAGCCCGCGTTCCAGTATGCGTCTGCGACGTCGATCTCCTGCTGCGTGAAGCCGCCGTTTCGCAGCACGTCGATCACGCCGCCCTGATCGGCCGCCCGGAACCGCGCGATGAGCTGCTCGTCACCGGAGTCGAGCACGTGCAGGGGGTCGTGCGGGTAGGGGAAGAACTCCGTCGACCCCTCGAAGATCCTCGCCTGGGGGCGGGCGAGCAGGGCATCGAGATCGGACTCGGGGCCGGAGTGCACCTCGCCGCCGCTCACCCAGTAGGCCTGTTCGTAGTCGGGACTCGGATAGATCGTCTGCCCGTACCGGACGATCTCCGTCCAGATGAACGGCTGCATCCAGTGCACCCACGTCGCGCCGAGTTCGAGGGTGTGACCCATGCGCTCCTGGGTCCAGGCACGCCCGCCGATGCGGTCGCGGGCCTCGTAGATCGTGACCTCGACGCCGGCTGCCTCGAGCTCGCGGGCCGCCACCAGACCGGAGAACCCGGCTCCGACGATCGTGACCCGGGGACGTTCGCTGACCATGTGAATACCGCCTTTGGTGTTCGGGTGGGCGCCCTGAGCGTATGGCTATCCAATTGGATAGTCAAGGGGGCGGATGCCTCGGCTCAGTCCGCGGACGTCTCGCCGATCAGCCGCCGGATGCGGGCCAGCACGCGTTCCACGTCGGCCCCGTCCCCGAGCGTGAGCTGCTTGAGCACGATGCCGTCCAGGGCGAACCAGATCGCCTCCACCAGCTCGTCGTCGTCGACACCCAGCTCGTGCAGCCGCTCGCGCGTCGCCGTCCGGTATGTCTCGTAGTACCGCTCGACATGCGGGCGCAGCTCGGGGCGACGGCGCGACTCCAGCAGCAGCTCGTACTGGAACGCCTCGATCTCCTCGCTGCGGCGCGCGTGCGACTCGATGCCGGAGGCGAAAGAGGCGGCGTCGGTTGCGGCGACCCGCATGCTCGTGTCGCGCAGACTCTCTTCGACGGCGAACTCCAGTGCCGCGGCGATGAGCTGGTCGCGCGAGCCGAAGTGGTGACGGACGAGGCCGTGCGAGACACCGGCTTCGGCAGCGACCGCCCGGTAGGTCAGGTCGCGCAGACCGCCTCGGGCGACGACGGTGATCGTCGCCCGCAGCAGGGCCTCACGTCCGGGCGAGCTGGTCACATCCGACACACTACGCACGCGGTGCCGCCGTGCCCGAAACGGCAAGGGATGTGCCGGATCAGTCAAGCAGCCGCGCACCGGACCCGCGAGGATTCGAGGAACCTCACCCGAAGGCAGGAGTATTCCATGAGCGCGAACACCGCCGCCACGGACGTGCCCACCCGCGGCCGGCGTCTGGGCGTCCCGGCCATCACCGTCATGATCATCGCGGCATCGGCGCCGCTGACCGTCATCGCAGGCGGTGCCACCACCGCCTATTCGGTCACCGGGTCGATCGCCGTGCCCATCGGCTACATCGTGCTGGCGATCGTGCTGGCCATCTTCGCGATCGGCTACGCCGCGATGAGCCGGTTCATCACCAATGCCGGCGCCTTCTACTCGTACGCAGCGCGCGGGCTCGGTCGCGCGACAGGGGTGGGCGTGTCGATCGTGGCGCTCGTCGCGTACAACTGCATGCAGATCGGCATCTACGGCATGTTCGGCTTCCAGGTGTCGCTCTTCCTGGGCGAGAAGTTCGGCTGGGACATCCCGTGGTGGGTGCCGATCCTCGTCTGCATCGCGGTCATCGCCGTCCTGGGGGTGAACCGCATCGACCTGTCTGCCAAGGTGCTCGGGATCATCGTCCTGCTGGAGTTCGCGGCCGTCATCATCTTCGACCTGTTCGCCTTCGCGAACCCCGCCGAGGGCTTCACCGCCGCGCCGATCTCGCCCGCCGAGCTGTTCACCCCGGGCATCGGCGCGGTCCTGGTGTTCGGCATCGCCGCCTTCATGGGATTCGAGTCGGCCGCGATCTACGGCGAGGAGGCGAAGGACCCCAAGCGCACCGTCGCACGGGCCACCTTCGCCGCCGTCGTCATCATCGGCGTCTTCTACGCCCTGTCGTCGTGGGCGCTGGCGCTCGCGATCGGCACCGAGAAGATCACCGGCGGCGGCATCACCCTCGATGAGGCCGGCCCGCCGCTGTTCTTCAACTTCGTCGCGGAGCGTCTGGGCGTGGTGTTCGTCGACATCATGTCGCTGCTGTTCATCACGAGCCTGTTCGCCGCGCTCACCTCATTCCACAACGCCGTCGCCCGCTACTTCTTCGCCCTCGGCCGTGAGCACGTGCTGCCGCACGGGCTGTCGGCGGTGCGCCCCCGGCAGGACGCCCCGTGGGCAGGGTCGCTCACCCAGACGGTGCTGGCCGTCGTCGTCGTGATCGGGTTCGCCATCGCCGGAGCGGGGTCGGAGTTCGGCATCCTCTTCCCCGTCGTGACGCTGTTCTCGTGGCTCACCAACACGGGCGCCCTCGGGCTCGTGCTGCTGATGGCGATCGTCTCGCTCGCGGTCATCGGATACTTCCGTCGAGACGCGCGCGATGTCGGCGTCGGGTCACGCCTTGTGGCGCCGATCATCGCGTTCCTCGCGCTGGTCACGGTGCTCGTCCTGATCATCGCGAACTTCAACGTCCTGCTCGATCAGCCGGAGATCAACGCGGTGACCTTCGTCCTGCCGGCGATCATCATCGTGCCCGGCATCATCGGGGTGCTGTGGGGCCTGTGGCTGAAGGCCAGGCGGCCGGCGATCTACGAGCAGATCGGGCACGGCGCCGACGAGGCGTCGCAGACCCTCACCGAGCTCGGCGACGATCAGCTGGAGGACGCACCGCGCTGATCGGCTGACCGCCGAGGGCCTCGCGGATCGATGCCGCCGAGCGATGCAGACGCTCGGCGACCGCCGCCGGATCCTCGCCGCGGCCGACATGAACGACGGCGATGGCGGCGGGACGGTGCTCGCTGCGCAGCCGCAGCGGCACCGAGACCGCCTGCACGGTGGGGATGACCTCGTCGTGGCTCGTGGCGTAGCCGTCGCGCGCGGCGGCGGCGATCTCGGCTCGCAGCTGCGAACCGGCGGCGGACGGCCACTCCGCCTCCGGAAGTGCCGACAGGATCGCCTTGCTCGGGGCACCCACCAGGATCGAATGCCGCGCGCCGGGCCGCTGGGCGACCGAGGCGATGGCGTGACGCGGCTCGACGCTGGCGAGCGTGATGCACTCGTCGCGGTCGAGCACGGCCAGGAAGCACGTCATGCCGAGTTCGTTGGCGATCGCGGTCAGCTCGGGCAGCGCCTCGGCCTGCAGGTCGTGGGCGACCCCGGCCGCCAGCGCTGCCATCCGCGCGCCCAGCACGACGCGGCCCGACGAGTCCCGGTTGACCAGCCCGTGGTCTTCGAGCGTGCGCAGCAGCCGGTAGGCGATCGACCGGTGCACGCCGAGCCGGAGGGCGACCTCGTCGATCGCGAGCGGCTCGCGCACGTCGGCGAGCAGCTCGAGAATCCGGATGCCTCGGCTCAGCGTCTGCGACGCGGGTGCTGCCGTTCCGGCGCCGGCCATCGGCATCCCTCATCTCCCGGTCTTGCGGCCGTCCGGCCACTTCGTATACGATTTGTTCAATAGTAGAACGTGCCGTTCGAATATAGAACGAGCCGCCCTGAGACACAAGACACCGCAGTCCGAACAGAGGGATCGATGACGATGCAGTTCCACCACCACGGCTATGTCTCCAGCGACCCGCGGGTGATCCCCGCCGCCGGGACCGGCATCGACCGGCCCGCCGACCTGCCCGACGAGGTGGACGTGCTCATCGTCGGGTCGGGCCCAGCGGGGATGCTGCTGGCGGCACAGCTGTCGCAGTTCCCCGACGTCGTGACGCGCGTCATCGAGAAGCGCGACGGCCGGCTCGTGCTCGGTCAGGCCGACGGCATCCAGCCGCGCAGCGTCGAGACCTTCCAGGCGTTCGGGTTCGCGGAGCGCATCGTCGCCGAGGGCTGGAACCTCGGCTGGATGAACTTCTGGGGGCCCGACCCCGAGAACCCCGAGAACATCATCCGCACTTCGCGCACCGAGGATTACGGCTTCAAGATCAGCGAGTTCCCCCACATGATCGTCAACCAGGCCCGGGTGCTCGATTACTTCGCCGAGGCCGCCGCGATCGGCCCGGGCCGGATCACGCCCGACTACGGCGTCGACTTCGTCGGCCTCACCGTGGATCGCACGAAGGAGCACCCCGTCGACGTCCGCATCCGGTACGTCGCGGGCGAGCGCGCCGGCCAGGAGCGCACGATCCGGGCGAGGTACGTCGTCGGCTCCGACGGCGCCCGCTCGGGCGTCCGCGAGGCGATCGGCCGCAAGCACATCGGCGGCATCTCCGCCCACGCGTGGGGCGTGATGGACATCCTGGTCAACACCGACTTCCCCGACTGGCGCACCAAGTGCGCGATCAACGCCGAGGCGGGCAACATCCTGCACATCCCGCGCGAGGGGGGCTTTCTCAGCCGCGTGTACGTCGATCTCGGCGAGGTGCCCGAAGACGACCACCACCGGGTGCGGCAGACCCCGATCGAGGAGATCATCCGCAAGGCCAACGCGATACTGCACCCGTACACCCTCGACGTGCGCGAGATCGCGTGGCACAGCGTGTACGAGGTCGGCCACCGCGTCACCGACAAGTTCGACGACGTCGACGTCGACGACGATCACGCCCCGCACGTCTTCCTCACCGGCGACGCCTGCCACACGCACAGCGCCAAGGCCGGTCAGGGCATGAACGTGTCGATGCAGGACGGCTTCAACCTCGGCTGGAAGCTCGGCCAGGTCGTCACCGGCATCGCCTCGGAGGACCTGCTGAAGACGTACTCCGCCGAGCGGCAGCCGGTGGCGCAGGAGCTCATCGACTTCGACCGGGAGTGGTCGACGCTGATGGCACGCAAGCCGGAGGAGATCACCGATCCGCAGGAGCTGGCGACCTACTACCTGGCCACGGCCGAGTTCCCCTCGGGCTTCGCCACGCAGTACAGCCCCTCGTCGATCACGGCGGCTGACGCGCGACAGGAGCTCGCGACCGGATTCCCGCTGGGCAAGCGCTTCACGTCCAGCCCGGTGACCATCGTCGCGGACGGCAACGCCGTGCACCTGGGGCACCGGGCGTCCGCCGACGGCCGCTGGCGCATCTACGCCTTCGCCGACGCCCCGACAGCCGGCGAGCCGTCGAAGCTGACCGACTTCGCCGAGTTCCTGGCATCCGGCGCGTCGCCTCTCGCGCGGTTCACCCCGGTCGAAGGCGATCCCGACGCGGTCTTCGATGTCAAGGTCGTCTACCAGCAGGGCTGGGAGGGTGTCGATATCACCAGGGTGCCCGACGTGTTCAAGCCGAAGGTGGGCCCGTTCCAGCTGATGAACTGGGAGAAGGTGTTCTCGGCCGGTCCGAACGTGTGGCTGCCGACCGACATCTTCGACGAGCGCGGGCTGTCGCGAGACGGCGTGGTCGTCGTGGTGCGCCCCGACCAGTACGTCGCGCACATCCTGCCGCTTACGGCTCGAGATGAGCTGGCCGACTTCTTCGCGGGCGTGCTGCTGCCCCAGCACTGATGCGTGCGATAACGCCCGCCGTTATCATGGAGGCATGACAGGTCACGGTGATGCAGCGTACGGCGACTTCGTACGCGCGCGCCGTGCCATTCTCGGGCTGTCTCAGCGCGAACTGGCCGAGCGTGCACAGGTGAAGCAGCCGACGATTGCTGCGATCGAGACCGGGCGGCGCGAGGCATCCGCTGCGACCCGCACGGCCTTGGACCGCGCGCTCGATCTTCGCCCCTCAGTTGCGCTGAAGGCCCGGCGTGAGGCGGTGCTCGAAGTGCTGGCCGCTGCCGGGGTGGCCAGGCCGCGTGTCTTCGGCTCGGTGGCGCGCGGGGATGACGTGGAGAGCTCCGATCTCGACATAATGGCCGAGTTCGGTCGCGACCACGACGTGATGGACCTGCTGGAGCTCGAGGACGAGCTCAGCACCCTCCTCACGGTGCGCACGGAGATCGTCGACGCACGAGGAGCCGGAGCGGTGCTCGATCACGCTCGAGCGGAGTCGGAACCGCTGTGACAGACGGCGAAGCGTCCCGCATCGAGCGACGTCTGGAAGACCTCGAGCGGTTCATCGCGGATGCGGCGTATACCGTTTCGCTGGGCGTCGATGCCTATCTCGCGGATACGGCCGCAGGGCGCGTGCTGCGAAACAACGGCCGGCACATCGTCATCCAGGTCGCCACTGTGGCCGAGAAGCTCCCTGCGTCGTTCAAGGAGGCGCACCCGGATGTGGACTGGGTGCGCATCGCACGCATGCGAAACCTCATCGCCCACCACTATGACAGCGTCAACGACCACCTGGTGTTCTCGACGCTGCAGCACCGCCTGCCTGAACTCGCGGAGACGCTCGGACTGAGAACTTGACCGAGGACTGCAGGCCGTCGAGGACGACGGTCAGCACGTCGCGGGCGAGCTCGTCCGGATCGACGGGGCCGTCAGGGCGATACCACTCGACAAGCGAGTTGACCATTCCGAAGACGAGGCGCGTGGCGACCGCGGCGTCGATGTCGGCGCGCACGAGGCCCTCCTCCTGCGCGGCACGCACGAGAGCTGTGACCCGCTGGTCGAACACGCGCCGGCGGCGCAGCGCCTCCTGCTCGACGGCGGTATTGCCGCGCACGCGCAGCAGCAGGGTCACGTACGGCTGGCGCTCGGTGAGCACCGCGACCGCACCGCGCACCACTGCGCGCAGGTGGTCGGATGCCGTGCCGGGCTCGGCGAGCGCGCTCTCGAGCACCTGCTCGAGCGCATCGAGGGCCGCATCCAGCGCGAGCCGCAGCAGCTCCTGCTTCGAGGCGAAGTGATGGTAGAGCGCCGACTTCGTGAGCCCCAGACGCCCGGCGACATCCGCCACCGACGTCGCGTCGTAGCCCTGCTCGTTGAACAGCTGCACCGCGACCTCGAGCACCTGGGCACGGTCGTATCCGGGACGCCCGCGACGCGGGCGCGGGTCGTCGGACATGCCACCCAGTGTGGCACGCGTGCGCGTCTGCGCCCGGCGGCGCGCGGGTGATTACTGACCGAACGGTCTGATAACCTGGGGCGGTGCGCAACGGGGCGAGGGGATGACGATGTCCGAGACGGATGCCGCGGCCGACCCGCTGCGGATCGATCGCCGCAGCGACCGCGTCGTGGCGACTCTCGATCGTCCCGCGACGCGCAATGCGATCGACCAGCAGCTCGTCGACCGACTGCACGCGCTGTGCGCGGAATTGGAGTCGCAGCCGCGCACGCTCATCATTGCGGGCGCCGGCGGTGTGTTCGCCTCGGGCGCCGACATCGCACAGCTGCTCCAGCGTCGCGCCGAAGAAGCCCTGCAGGGAATCAACACGCGCGCGTTCGAGCGCATCAGGGCACTGCCGATGCCGGTCATCGCCGCGATCGACGGCTACGCCCTGGGCGGCGGCGCCGAGCTCGCCTACGCCGCCGACCTCCGCATCGGCACGCCGTCACTGAAGATCGGCAACCCCGAGACCGGTCTCGGCATCATCGCTGCCGCCGGCGCGACCTGGCGCCTGCCCGAGATCGTCGGTGAGGCGCGCGCGGCGCAGATGCTGCTGACGGGACAGGTGCTGGATGCTGAGACCGCGCTGGCCTGGGGGCTCGTCTCGGCCCTGCATCCGGCGGAAGAACTGATGGATGCCGCGCACGTCCTGGCCGATCGCATCGCCGCGAACGACGCCGTCGCCACCCAGCACACCAAGCGCGCGCTGCGCGCCGGGCACGACGTCGACGCCGTGCTCACGCTGCAGGCCGAGCTGTTCGAGAGCCCCGAGAAGCAGCGCCGCATGACGGCGTTCCTCGACCGGAGGGCCGGACGTTGAGCGCCGACCGCAACCGCGATCCCGCCCGCGACCCCCGGCCGTTGAGCGAGGAGCGAAGCGACGAGACGAAACGCGGCGAGTCGCGCGACGAAGAGGCGGCGCGTTTCGTCTCGCCTGCGGCTCGCTCAACGACCGGGGGACGGGTCGGGGTGCTCGGCGGCGGCCGGATGGGTGCGGGCATCGCGCACGCGTTCCTGCTCGCCGGGTGCGAGGTCACGGTGGTCGAGCGTGACGAGGAGGCTGCGGCATCCGCCCGCGTACGCGTGCTCGACAGCGTCGACCGGTCGCTTGCTCGCGGTCTCACCGGCACCCGCGACCAGTTCGACCGTATGCTGCGCACAGCCGTGGACACGGCGGCAATCGCCGACTGCGGCCTCGTCGTGGAGGCGGTGCCGGAGGACCGCGCGCTCAAGGTCGACGCGCTGCGGAGGGTCGAGGCATCCCTCTCCGCGGATGCCGTGCTCGCCTCGAACACGTCGTCCATCTCGATCGACGACCTGGCCACCGCACTGGATCGGCCCGAGCGGTTCCTGGGGCTGCACTTCTTCAATCCCGTGCCCGCGTCGACGCTCGTCGAGGTCGTGATGGGCACCGCGGCCGACCCGGCACTCGAGGCTGTGGCGCGCGACTGGGTCGCCGCGATCGGCAAGACGCCGGCGATCGTGCGGGATGCGCCCGGCTTCGCGTCGAGCCGGCTCGGGGTCGCGCTCGCGCTGGAGGCGATCCGCATGGTCGAAGCCGGCGTCGCGAGCGCCGCCGACATCGACACCGCCATGGAACTCGGCTATCGCCACGCGATGGGCCCCCTGCGCACGACCGACATCGTCGGCCTCGACGTGCGTCTCCGCATCGCCGAGGAGCTGCACGCCACGATCGGCGACCGCTTCGAACCGCCCGCGCTGCTGCGGCGTCTCGTGGCCGAAGGCCACCTGGGGCGCAAGAGCGGCCGCGGCTTCTACGAATGGAGTGACCGATGACCGACATCCTGCCCAGCTACGTGATGGATGCCTGGTGGACCCCGCAGGACGCGGGCACGGCCGATGGCGCGATCGTGCGCGATGCCTCGACCGGCGAGCCCGTCACGCGCGTCAGCACCGAGGGGCTGGACCTGGCCGCGGTGCTCGACCATGCGCGCACGGTGGGACAGCGCAGCCTCGGGGAGCTGACCTTCCACCAGCGGGCGCTGCTGCTCAAGCAGTTCGCGCTCGCGCTGAGCGAGCGCAAGGAGCAGCTGTACGACCTCTCGCTGCGCGCCGGCGCGACCCGCCGCGATTCGCTCGGGGACGTCGACGGCGGCATCGGCGTGCTGTTCACGTATTCGTCCAAAGGCCGGCGCGAGCTGCCGAACGCGCAGGTGCACCTCGACGGTCCGGTCGAGCCGCTGTCGAAGGACGGCTCATTCCTGGGCCGGCATATGTACACGCGGCTGCCCGGTGTCGCCGTGGAGATCAACGCGTTCAACTTCCCGGTGTGGGGAGCACTGGAGAAGTTCGCACCCGCATTCCTGGCCGGTGTGCCCTCGGTCGTCAAGCCCGCCACACCGACGGCCTACGTCGCAGAGGCGTGGGTGCGCATCCTCGTCGAATCCGGACTGCTGCCGACCGGTTCGCTGCAGCTGATCAGCGGCTCGGTGCCCGGCCTGTTCGACCACCTCGGGCTGGGAGACCTGGTCGGGTTCACCGGCAGCGCGTCCACGGCGGAGCGGCTGCGCGCGCAGGCATCACCCGACGTGCGGTTCACGCGCGAGACCGATTCGATCAACGCGTCGATCCTCGGCCCCGATGCGACGCCGGACACCCCTGAGTTCGACGCCTACGTCAAGCAGCTGCTCGTCGAGCTGACGAGCAAGGCGGGTCAGAAGTGCACGGCGATCCGCCGCGCGATCGTCCCGGCCGCCGCGGCAGACGCGGTCGTCGGTGCCCTGCAGGCGAAGATCGCCGAGCGCGTCGTGATCGGCGACCCGCACGCCGAGGCGGTCACGATGGGCCCGCTCGTGTCCACGGAACAGCGCGACGAGGTGCTGCGCCAGGTGGAGAAGCTGACGGATGCCGGTGGCACCCTGCTGCTCGGCTCGACCGACGCTCCCGAGGTCGTGCGGGCCGACGGCAGCACCGGACCCGCCCCCGAAGGCGCCTTCGTGACGCCGATCGTGCTCGGGTTCGGCGACGGCGAGGCATCCGCCGTGCACGAGCTCGAGGCCTTCGGACCCGTCACCAGCGTGCTGACCTACGACACTCTCGGCGAGGCCGCCGACCTCGTCGCCCGCGGCGGCGGATCGCTCGTGACGAGCCTCGCCACCCACGACCCCGCCGTCGCCGCCGAGCTGATGACCCGCATCGCCGCGTACAACGGGCGCGTGCTGCTGCTCGATCGCACCGACGCGCGCACCTCGACCGGCCACGGCGCCCCCGTGCCCCACCTCGTGCACGGCGGCCCTGGCCGCGCGGGCGGGGGAGAGGAGCTCGGCGGCATCCGCGCCGTCCTGCACCACATGCAGCGCACCGCCGTGCAGGGCTCGCCCGAGATGCTCACAGCGCTCACCGGCGTCTGGCACACCGGCGCCGCCACGCGGACCGACCGGCATCCCTTCCGCAAGTCACTGGCAGAGCTGCGCATCGGCGACCAGCTCGCGTCGGCCACCCGTGAGGTCACGCTCGATGACATCGAGACGTTCGCGCACTTCACCGGCGACACCTTCTACGCGCACATGGATGAGGCGGCCGCCGCAGCGAACCCGTTCTTCCCCGGGCGCGTGGCGCACGGCTACCTCCTGGTGTCGTGGGCGGCGGGGCTGTTCGTGGACCCCGACCCGGGCCCGGTGCTGGCCAACTACGGGCTGGAGAACCTGCGATTCGTCACGCCGGTGTCGCCGGGGGACGAGATCCGGGTCGTGCTGACGGCGAAGCAGATCACGCCCCGCGAGACCGACGAGTACGGCGAGGTGCGGTGGGATGCCGTCATCCTCAACCAGGACGACGAGCTCGTCGCCCAGTACGACGTGCTGACCCTGGTTTCCAAGGAGGCAGCATGACCCCCTCCCCCTCCCCCTCGCCCTCCCCCTCCGCCTCCCCCTCAGCCGAACCCACACGTTCGGGGTCGAACCCACGCGTTTCGGCGGCGCGAACGGGTGGGTTCGAGCACGGGGATGTGGGTTCGGCAGGAGTGGCCGGCGGCGAGAGCGTGCGGCCCATGCTGCAGCGCGACCGGGCGTCGGCGGCGCTGGGCATGGTGATCGAGCGCGACGAGCCGGGCGAGGCCGTGGTGAGCATGGTCGTGCGCGACGACATGACCAACGGCTTCGCGATCACCCACGGCGGGCTCGTGTTCGCCCTCGCCGACACGGCGTTCGCGATCGCCTGCAACGAGGACGAGCACGTCACCGTCGCCGCCGGCGCCGACATCACGTTCCTCAAGGCCACGCGGGCCGGGCAGACGCTGCGGGCCACGGCGAACCGACGCATCCGCTCCGGCCGCACCGGCCTCTACGACGTGACCGTGACCGATGAGACCGGCGACGTTGTCGCCGAGTTCCGCGGACGGTCGCGAACCACCCGCGATACACTTACTTAACGATCGGTCTGGAATCCTGTGACGGGTTCATGGCCGGAACGGAGTCGACGATGACGACACAGCAGCTGGACGACCAGCAGAGCTTCGACGCGCTGACCTGGTTCAACGAGCTGATCGAGGCCGAGCAGCGCATCGAGCCGAGGGACTGGATGCCGGAGGCATACCGCAAGACGCTGATCCGGCAGATCTCGCAGCATGCGCACTCCGAGATCATCGGCATGCAGCCCGAGGGCAACTGGATCACGCGGGCGCCGAGCCTGAAGCGCAAGGCGATCCTGATGGCCAAGGTGCAGGATGAGGCCGGCCACGGCCTGTACCTGTACTCGGCGGCGCAGACCCTCGGCATCACCCGCGACGAGATGACCGAGCAGCTCATCGAGGGCCGGGCGAGGTACTCGTCGATCTTCAACTACCCGACGCCGACGTGGGCCGACATGGGCGCGATCGGATGGCTCGTGGACGGCGCCGCGATCGTGAACCAGGTGCCGCTGTGCCGGTGCTCGTACGGACCGTACGGCCGCGCGATGGTGCGCATCTGCAAGGAGGAGTCCTTTCACCAGCGTCAGGGCTTCGAGATCCTCCTCGCCCTCATGCAGGGATCTCCGGCGCAGCAGCAGATGGCGCAGGATGCCGTGAACCGCTGGTACTGGCCGAGCCTGATGATGTTCGGCCCTCCCGACGAGCAGTCGCCGAACTCGGCGCAGTCGATGGCATGGAAGATCAAGCGCTTCTCGAACGACGACCTGCGCCAGCGCTTCGTGGCCATGCTCGTGCCGCAGGCCGAGGCGCTGGGCGTGACGCTGCCCGATCCGCATCTGCGTTGGAACGAAGAGGCCCAGCAGTACGACATGAGCGAGATCGACTGGACCGAGTTCTTCGAGGTGCTGGCCGGCCGCGGTCCCCTGAACTCCGAGCGCATCCGGGCACGGCGTGCCGCGCACGAAGACGGTGCGTGGGTGCGCGAAGCGGCCGCCGAATACGCGCGCAAGCGCGCCGCCCGCGACGCGAAGGCGGCGGCCTGATGGCGACCCCCGGTGGATCCCCTGCCGAGACCTGGCCCCTCTGGGAGGTCTTCGTCCGTGCCAACCGCGGCCTGAGCCACGTGCACGTGGGCTCGCTGCACGCGCCGGATGCCGACATGGCTGTGCGCAACGGCCGCGATCTGTACACCCGCCGGGGCGAGGGTGTATCGATCTGGGTCGTGCCCGCCGACGCGATCACCACGAGCGATCCCGACGCAAAGGGCGCGTTCTTCGAGAGCCCTGCCGGCAAGAACTACCGCCATGCCGTCTACTACACCGCGTCCGAGGGGGTGCCGCACCTGTGAGCGAACCGCACGGCGAGGTCACCGTCGACGAACTCCGGCTCGCCGACGAACTGACCGGGGCGGATGCCGCGGCCACGGCATCCGCCGACATCG
>DASSYC010000051.1:0-4308 GCA_035703465.1 Microbacterium sp.
GACCTGGTTCGGCAGCATCGCGCCGACCGAGCTGAGCGGCATGTCGTGACGGTCGGCGGGCACGGCGTGCGAGACCGGGCTGAGCTCGGTCATGCCGTAGCCCTGCATCATGCGGGCATGGATGCGTCGCCCGGCGATCTCTGCTGTCTCGCCGTCCAGCGGTGCGGCACCGGAGAACACGCTGTGCACGGTGGAGATGTCGAACTGGTCGACGATCGGATGCTTGGCGAGGGCGACTGCGATGGGCGGCGCGATGTACAGGTAGGTGCACCTGTGGTTCTGGATGTTGGTGAGGAACTCGACGAGGTCGAACTTCGGCATCGTCACGAGGCTCGCCCGCTGACGCAGCGCGAGATTCAGCAGCACCGTGAGGCCGTAGATGTGGAAGAACGGCAGCACCGCGAGCACCCGGTCGGTGTCGCGCAGGTCGATGTTGACCCGCGACTGCTCGACGTTGGCCACCAGGTTGCGGTGCGTGAGCATGACCCCCTTGGGCACGCCGGTGGTGCCCGAGGAGTACGGCAGCACCGCGAGGTGCGTGGCCGCATCGAAGCTCACTTCGGGGGGCGCAGAGCCCTCGGTGAGCAGCTCGCGCAGGTTCGGGTGGCCGTCGGCACCGTCTGACCCGGCACCGTCGAGCACGATGAGGTGGTCGTCGGGGATGCCGACCGCCTGCGCGGCCGCCTTGGCCTGCGGCAGGAGCGGCGAGACGGTGATGAACCAGGTCGCCCCGGCATCCCCCAGCTGCTTTTCGATCTCACCGGCCGTGTAGAGCGAGTTCACCGTGGTCACCGTCGCGCCGGCCCGCAGGGCCCCGTGCAGCACCGTGGCGAAGGCCGGCACGTTCGGGCACAGCAGCCCGATCGTCGTCTCGGTGTCCACTCCGCGCGCTGCCAGCGCTCCTGCGAACGCGAGGATCTGGCCGCGCAGCTGACCGTAGGTCGTCTCCGCGCCGGTTCCCGGATCGATCAGGGCGATGCGACCCAGATCCTCCTCGGTCAGGGTGCCGAACAGGTAGTCGAAGACGCTGACGTCAGGAATCTCGACATCGGGGAACGGGCTGGTGATCACGGGGGCTCCTTCGAGTGATTCGGTTCGGGTGATTCAGGCGGTGGCGTGGGTGTGGGAGCCGGCGCGCAGGCGCTCGGCCGCGAGTTCCTCGGCGGCCTCCAGCGTGGTGATGCCGCGCGATTCGGCCTCGTCGAAGATGCGGCGGACGGTGTCGCCGATGCGACCCACCCGCTCCATGATCTCGGCCCGGGTGCCCAGCTGCTTGGCCTCCAGGTCGAGGTAGATGACGCCGCCCGCGTTCACGACGAAGTCGGGGGCGTAGAGGATGTCGCGCTCGGCGAGCCGGTGTGCCCCGCGCCGCTCGGCGAGCGGGTTGTTGGCAGGACCGCACACCGCCTTGGCCTCGATCTGGTCGATGACCTCCGTGGTGAGCAGGCCGCCGATGCCGGCCGGCACGAACACGTCGGCCGCCACCAGGTGCTCCTCGCCCGGCGGGACCCAGGCGGCCTCCAGCTCGGCGGCCAGGTCGCGCTTGGCGGGGTTCACGTCGGTGACAGTGAGGTCGGCCCCCTCCACCGACAGGCGCACCGCGAGACGGCTGCCGACCTGGCCGAGACCGGAGATGGTGATGCGGCGCCCGGCGACGTCGGGCGAGCCGGTCACGCGCTCGAGCGTGGCCCGCAGCGCCTCGTACACGCCGAGGCTGGTGGGGCCGGCGGGCTCGCCGGAGCCGCCGACCGCATCGGGAAGGCCCACGACGTGCGCGGTGCGCTCGCTGACCACGAGCATGTCCTCGGTGGTCGAGCCGACGTCCTCGGCGGTGCGGTAGAGACCGCCCAGGCTCTCGACGGCATCGCCCAGATCGAGGAAGGCCGCACGCCGCCGGTCGTCGTCGAGCGTCGTGCCCGGGGGCAGGCCGATCACGGCCTTGCCGCCGCCGGCGTCCAGCCCCGCAGCGGCGTTCTTCAGGGTCATGGCGGCCGAGAGGCGCAGGGCGTCGCCGAGGGCGTCGCTCCAGTGGGGGTAGGTCCACAGGCGGGCGCCGCCGAGCGCGGAGCCGAGCACCGACGAGTGCAGGGCGACCGCGATGAACAGGCCGCTGCGCGCGCCCGTGACCAGGTCGACGCGTTCGTGGGTGAATTCGGGCAGGGGCAGAGTGTGCGGCATTGCTTCTTTCCTTGGGCCGGCCTTGTGGGCGCTGCGCTGCGGACGCGGCGGCGTTGCCGCGCCCACCCCCATCACACCACCGTCGCCCGCGCGGTACAACCGCGCCCGTAGGCTGGTCGGGTGACTGCGAACCTTCCCGCCCGGAGCCGGATCGTCCACGATGCCCTGCGAGCAGCCGGCGTCGCCGGTGAGATCGTCGTGCTTCCCGATGCCGCCTCGACCGCCCCGCTCGCCGCAGCCGCGCTGGGCGTCGAAGTCGGGGCGATCGCCAACAGCCTGGTGTTCTGGTCGGACGGTGAGCCGCTGCTGGTCATGACCAGCGGTGCGCATCGCGTCGACACCACGGCGCTTGCCCAGCGACTCGGGCGGGACGAGATTGCCCGGGCGACCGCGGAGCAGGTGCGGGATGCCACGGGCCAGGCGATCGGCGGCGTGGCCCCGACGGGGCACCCGGCACCTCTGGTGACGATCGTCGACGAGGCGCTCGCGTCGTTTCCGGAGATCTGGGCGGCCGGCGGCACCCCGCACACCGTGTTCCCGCTGACCTTCGACGAGCTCGTCCGTGTGACGGGCGGGACTGTCGCCCGCGTCGATTAGCCTGACCTCCTGCAGCTGGTCGTCCGGTAGGCCTCAACGACCTCCCCCGTAGAGCCGTCGCTCCAGCTCGCGGGCTGCTGTCGCCACCAACGCGGCAAGTTCGCCGGCATCCCGCCCGCTTTCATCGGGCCAGGTCACGGCGATGGCGGCCGCCGGCCACCCCGTGTGGTCGCGCACGGCGAGGCCGGCAGAGCGCAGGCCGAGCGTCACCTCGCCGTCCTCGGTGGCGAATCCGTCCGCACGCACGCGACGCAGCAGCTCGGTCAACGCGCCCGGGGAGATCGGACCGTGCCCGGTGCGGTTCGAGAACGCCGTGCGGTCGGGATACAGGGCGCGCACCTGCTCGCGCGGGAGCGCGGCGAGCATCGCCCGGCCGGTGGCGGTCAGGTGCGCGGGCAGGCGCACTCCGACTCCCGTGACCAGGGCCGGCCGCCGCGGCGCGCGCTCCTCGACGATGTAGAGCACGTCGCGGCCGTGCATGACAGCCAGGTGCGCGCTCTCCCCGGCGCGGTCGACGAGGTCGGCCAGCACAGGCCTGCCCAGGCGCGCGAGCGGCTGCTGCCGTGCGTATCCGCCCCCGAGCTCGAACGCGGCGATACCGAGGCCCCAGCGTCGCTCTTCGGGAAGATGCACGACGAACTGGTGCTCGGCCAGGGCGGCGAGCAGATGGTAGGCCGTGGACCGGGGGATGCCCAGCGCCGCCGCGATCGTGCGGGCCGGCGCGGGCCCACGCTGGCGTGCGAGATAGGCGAGGATCCGCAAGGTCTGGTCGGCGGCGGGAACCTGGGGCTTCGACTCGATGTCTGGCATGACAGACTCAGCATGGCACGGGCTCCGTCGGGGAGTAGCTTCGCACCATCATTCGGCTTCCCGCACGGAGGTGCCCATGGCAATCGAGTATGTCTCCCTGCCGGGTGAGGCGCCGCCTCCGGTTCCCGACGGACCGAAGGCGTGCAGCGGTGACGAGATGCGCATCCTCCACAACGCATTCCTGTGGGCCTATGAGCAGGCGCCCGAGCTCATCCGCTCGGCGAGCCCCGGCGACATCGCGCGCAGCGAATTCGTGGGCCAGTGGCTCGCAGATCTCGATGCGACGCTGCACACCCACCACGAGAGCGAAGACGACCTGCTGTGGGGCAAGATCGAGCAGCGTTCGCCCGCCTGCGCTCTGCACGTCGGACAGATGCGTGCGCACCACGCCCAGGTGGGGGAACTGCTCGACGAGGCAGGGCCGCTGCTGTCGCAGTGGCGTGCCACGGCCGATCCGGCGATCGGCGAGCAGCTCATCGATGCCTACGCGCGCACACTCGACGTGCTCAAAGTGCACCTGCGTCGTGAAGTGGTCGAGATCGTCCCGGTCGCGGAGAAGGTGCTCACGCAGAAGGAGTGGGACGCCATCGGCGAGCACAGCATGGGGGCGATCCCCAAGAGCAGGCTGCTGCCGCAGCTCGGGATGCTGCTGGCCAACTCCACGCCGGCCGATCGTGCGGCGTTCTACGCCACCGTTCCGGGTCCGGTGAAGGTGCTGTGGCG
>DASSYC010000065.1:0-2818 GCA_035703465.1 Microbacterium sp.
GTCGGTGATCGCCGAGTAGCCGGCGATGATGTTCATCGGCAGGCCCTGGCTGGCGGCGACGAGCACCGACTGCGGGTTGCCGACCGCGAACTCGATCGTGCCGCTGGAGACGGCCGGGAGCAGCGCGGCGCCGCCCTGACCGGTCTCGACGGCGATCTCGAGGCCGTGCTTCTCGAAGATGCCCTCATCGATGCCGAGCTGCACGGCGGCGGCGGGGGCGATCGGCAGGAGGCCGACGGTGACCTTCGTGAGTTCGGTCGGGCCGTCGGTCTCGGGCGCCTTGGTCTCGTCTCCGGAAAGCGTTCCGGACGAGCATGCGGTGAGGGTGAGCGCGGCTGCCGCGGCGAACGCGGCGATGCCGATGAGACGCTTGCGCATCATTTCAGTACTCCCTTGTGACTGGTTGGATATTTCGGGTGCTGGTGTTCAATTTTGGTGTTCACTGTGTGCTGTTCAGTTGTATCGATGTTCAATTGTGAGAGTGTGTCCGCGAGCGGATCACGCGTAGAGGCGTTGGAGGCTGCGCGCCACGACGGCGGGCTTGGTGCCGCCTTCGGTCTCGATCGTGACGTCGACGGTGAGCTGCCAGCCGCCCTTGACCTCGACGGCCTCGGCGATGGTCGCGGTCGCGCGCACGCGGGTGCCCACGGGCACGGGCGAGACGAAGCGCACCCGGTCGAGGCCGTAGTTGACCTTCGTGGTCACGCCGTCGACATCGAGCAGGCTGTCCCACAGCGGGATCAGCAGCGACAGCGTGAGGAAGCCGTGCGCGATGGGGCCGCCGAAGGGGCCCCCCTTGGCGCGCTCGGGGTCGGTGTGGATCCACTGGTGGTCGTCGGTGGCGTCGGCGAACGTGTTCACGCGGTCCTGCGTGATGTCGATCCAGTCGGATGGCCCGAGCTCGGTTCCGACGAGGGTGGGGAGGTCGGCATAGGCGACGGCGGTCATGTCACTCCTTGTATGAGCGGTGGTCAGAGCCCGAGAAGCCGGGCGGCGTTGTCCTTGAGGATGCCGGGCAGCACCTGCGGCTTGAACAGCTCGGCCGCCTCGGCATCGTGCAGCCAGCGGTCGGGCGTGATCAGGGGGAAGTCCGAACCGAACAGCACGCGGTCCTTGATGACCGAGTTGGCGTGGCGGACGAGCTCCTTCGGGAAGTACTTCGGGCTCCACCCGGACAGGTCGATCCACGTGTTGTGCTTGTGTGTCGCGACGCTGAGGGCCTCCTCCTGCCACGGCACGGAGGGGTGGGCCATGATGATCTGCAGGTCGGGGAAGTCGGCGGAGATGCCGTCGAGCAGCATCGGGTTCGACAGGGCGAGCCGGAAGCCGCGGCCGCCGCGCATGCCCGCTCCGATGCCGGTCTGGCCGGTGTGGAACAGCGCCACCATGCCCGCGTCCTGCAGTGCCTCGTACAGCGGGTAGAACCGCTCGTCGCTCGGGTCGAATCCCTGCACGGTGGGGTGGAACTTGAACCCGCGGACGCCGCTGTCGTCGACGAGGCGCCGGATGAGCTCGAGCGCGTCGGCCTTGCGGGGATCGACCGAGCCGAAGGGGATGAGCACGTCGCTGTTGCGCGCAGCGCCCTCCGCGATCTCGGCACTCGAGATGGCGGGGTGGCCCAGCTGGGTCTCGGCGTCGACGCTGAAGACGACGGCCGCCATGCGCCGCTCGCGGTAGTAGGCGGCGACGCCGTCCAGATCCGGGTTCGGGCCGTCGGTGCTGAAGTACTTCGCCGTCGCCGCGACGAGGTCGTCGGGCAGCGACGCCTCGCCGTGCGCTCCCACCTCGATGTGCACGTGCACATCGACGGCGGTGATCGCGGCGAGGTCGATCGCTGGCTCGTAGCGGGTCATCCCGGTTCCTAGCCCTGCGATTCCTGCGGCTGGAGCTCCTCGGGCAGGGGCGGGAACTTCTCGCCCACGCCCTGTGCCTCGTACAGATCCGCGAAGCCGGCCCGCAGGGTCTCGTACGACCAGCCGCCGTCGTGGTAGGCGGTGACGACGGGCTCGGGGTGCGACCACACCTGCAGGCGGTCGCCGCCGATGCCGATGGCCTGCCCGGTGATGCCGGCGGCCTCGTCGGAGGCGAGGTAGGCGATCAGGCCCGCGACATCGTCCGAGGTGCCGAAGCCGAGGTCGTGGCGGAAGAAGGCGGGCATCGGCTCGCCCTTCTCGTCGGCCTCGACGGCTGCGGCGAAGTACGGCACCGTGGCGGTCATCGCGGTCGCGGCGACGGGGATCACGGCGTTGGCGGTGATGCCGGCCTTCTTCAGCTCCATCGCCCAGGTGCGCACCATGCCGACGATCCCGGCCTTGGCGGCCGCGTAGTTGGTCTGGCCGAAGTTGCCGCGCTGGCCGGTCGGGGAGCCGATCGTGATGATCCGGCCGGGAATCTGGTGCTCGCGCATGTAGGTCGCCGCCTCGCGCACGCAGGTGAACGTGCCGCGCAGGTGCACGTCGATGACGAGATCGAAGTCCGCGTCGCTCATCTTCCACAGCACGGTGTCGCGCAGCACGCCCGCGTTCGTGACCAGGATGTCGAGGCGCCCGTACGTGTCGACGGCGGCCTGCACCAGCTGCTTCGCGGTCTGGGTCGGCCCGACCGGGGCGACGACGGCGACGGCGCGGCCGCCGGCGGACTCGATGCTCGCGACCGCCTCGTCGGCGGTGGCGGCGTCGACGTCGTTGATGACGACTGCAGCGCCCTGCCGGGAGAGCTCCTGGGCGTAGGCCAGGCCGAGTCCTCGGCCGGAACCGGTGACGATGGCGACTTTGCCGTCCAATGACATGTGTGCTCCTTCGCGTCGACTCACATAGAA
>DASSYC010000068.1:0-42155 GCA_035703465.1 Microbacterium sp.
GGCTCTGCTCGCGGCTTCGGCCCGACCTTCGGACACGATCACGACTTCGGCCACGATCACGACTTCGGCCCGGCCTTCGGACACGATCACGACTTCGGCCCGGGCTTCGGCCACGATCGCGACTTCGGCCCGACCTTCGGCCACGATCACGACTTCGGCCCGGCCTTCGGCCCGGCCCATCGTTTCGGTCACGGTCACCGCGGCTGCGACCACCGCGCCGGCCACCACGCCGATAACGCGTCACAGGCGGCCTACGAGCGCGGCTTCGAGGCCGGGTACTCCCGGGCTCAGTCCCCCGCTCCGTCCGCCTGATCCCGCAGCCGCATCCCGCAGCGGCACCCCGCCGAGCCCACACGCCCACGCTCGAACCCACATGTCTGCGCCACCGCAACATGTGGGTTCGGGCGAAGACGTGTGGGTTCGCCACGCGGCGCGCGGCGGTACCCGACGCGAGTCAGTCGCCTCGTGATCCGGCGTCGGTGGTGCCGACGTCGGTGACGTGGAAGTTCTGGAACGAACGGGATGCCGTCGGCCCCCGCTGACCCTGATATCGGTTGCCGTACGGCCCGGAGCCGTACGGGCTCTCGGTGGCCGACGACAGTCGGAAGAAGCACAGCTGCCCGATCTTCATGCCCGGCCAGAGCTTGATCGGCAGGGTGGCGACGTTCGACAGTTCGAGGGTGACGTGTCCCGAGAAGCCCGGATCGATGAAGCCCGCCGTCGAATGGGTGAGCAGCCCCAGCCGGCCGAGTGACGACTTGCCCTCCAGCCGTGCAGCAACGTCGTCGGGCAGCGTCACCTGTTCGAACGTCGACCCCAGCGCGAACTCGCCGGGGTGCAGGATGAACGGCTCGTCGGGCTTCACCTCGATGAGGTGCGTGAGGTCGGGCTGATCCTCGGCGGGGTCGATGAAGGGGTACTTGTGGTTGTCGAACAGCCGGAAGTACCGGTCCAGACGCACATCGACGCTCGACGGCTGCACCATCTCGAGCTGCCAGGGGTCGAGGCCGATGCGCCCGGCGCTGACTTCGAGCTTGATGTCGCGGTCCGAGAGCAGCACGCGCCCAGCCTATCCGCGGGGCGTGGGCCGTGCCTCTGCGAACCAGCTGGCCCGCGATGCCCCTTCGGCGTCCGGAAGCGACCACAAGGGCCCACAGGTTCCCCGGCCGCCGAAACCGCTGGCCGCGATGCCGCTTCGGCACCCGCAGTCGGCCACGATGGCCAGCGATTTCCGGGCTCTGCAGCGCACGAAGGCGGTGGATGCCGGTTTGGTAAGCTTGCGGGGCGCCACGGGCGCTCGGGGATGTAGTTCAATGGCAGAACTTCTGCTTCCCAAGCAGACAGCGCGGGTTCGATTCCCGTCATCCCCTCCGATGCTCCGCGCGCAGCGCAGCGGCGCGTGGAGAGGCGGAGTGGCCGATTCCCCTCCAACGTGAACACTGAAGTGATGACCACCACCACTGGGCAGAGCCTCGAGAATGCGCTCACCGCGCTCAAGGCGAACTACATCGACGCGAACCCGAAGAGCGCCGAGCGAGATCGCCTGGCGCGGAAGTCGCTGCCTGGCGGCAACACGCGTACGACATTGTTCTACGACCCGTTCCCTCTTGTCTTCGCCCGCGCCGAGGGGAGTCGGCTCGAGTCCATCGACGGCGATGCGTACGTCGACTTCCTCGGCGAGTACACGGCGGGACTGTACGGCCACTCCAACCCCGTGATCATGCGGCGCCTGCACGAGGTCCTCGATGAAGGCATCGTGCTCGGCGGCTACAACCGGTACGAGGCCGAGTTCGCTGCGGAGCTGTCCTCCCGGTTCCCCTCGATGCAGCTTCTGCGATTCACCAACTCAGGCACCGAAGCGAATCTGATGGCCCTGTCGGCCGCTACCGCACACACAGGCCGACAAGGGATCGTCGTCTTTGATGGGGCGTACCACGGCGGCGTGCTCTCGTTCTCGATCGGTGTGGAGGCGCCGAACGTCCCCCACGACTTCCGTCGACTTCGTTACAACGACGAACCGGCGCTGCGGCAGTTCATGCAGACCGCGGGGAATGAGATCGCCGCAGTCATCGTGGAGCCGATGCTGGGCAGTGGCGGGAACATCCCGGCCGCTCCTTCGTTCCTCCGAGCGCTTCGAGAAGAGACAGAACGCGCCGGCGCCCTCCTGATCTTCGATGAGGTCATGACCTCGCGACTCGGTCCGAGTGGAATGCAGGGACGTCTCGCGATAACGCCGGACCTGACGACGCTTGGCAAGTACCTCGGCGGAGGGATGTCATTCGGCGCTTTCGGAGGCCGAGCAGACATCATGGAGCGCTTCGATCCTTCGAAGCCGGGATCTCTGCCCCACGCGGGAACGTTCAACAACAACGTCCTCACGATGGCGGCAGGACTGGAAGGGCTCCGGCGAATCCTGACCCCGGAGGTCATCGACGAGCTGAATCAGCGCGGTGACAGTCTGCGCACCGAGCTCAACCGCGCCTTCGATGTCGGCGGCGTCTCCCTCCAAGCGACCGGGGTCGGTTCACTGCTGAGCATCCACGCCGTTCGCGGCCGCATCTCCTCAGCGGAGGATCTGATGGCGGCTGACCAGCGCATCAAGGAGCTGCTGTTCTTCCATCTTCTGGAGGACGGCTTCTGGATGGCGCGCCGCGGGATGATTGCGCTCAGCCTGGCGGTCAGGGACGAAGAGATCGCGGGGCTGGTGGAGTCAGTCCGCTCGTTCGTTGAGCGCTACGGCGAGCTGATCCGATGAGGTGAGGGGCGGGCCAGACAGGACGAGTTGGCAACAGGCCTCCCCCTTGGCAGGGTTCGAATTTCCACCGCGCCCCGCGTTAGAGTTCCCTGGTGCAAGGGCGTACGGCGTGATCGGAGGACTTCGGTTCCCGCTCGCGCGCGCCCGCGCCGCCCTGCCTCCGCTGATCACCCTGGCGATCGTGGCCGCCGTCGCCGGCGCGCTGCTGGCGGGCGTCGTGGGCGCCATCAGCGCGACCGAGGCGCAGGAGGTCCGCGCGGGCCTCGCCGGCGTCGCGGGGGGCCAGGGCCGCGTGGTCGTCGACGTCCGCGGGGGCGCGACGCCCGAAGAGGTCGCGGCGACGGTCGAAGGACTGATGGCGGATGCCGGCGCCACCGGCAGCACGCAGATCCAGAGCGCCGACGGCGACGTCGTGATCACGCCCGATCTGTCGACGATCTCGGCAGCGCATCTTCCCAGCCTCATCGATGCGCTGGGAACTCTGCTCCGCGACGTCGAGCAGGCCAGCGGCGCCGACATCCAGGTGTCCGGCTCGCTCGACAGCACGCTGCAGCGCATCGACGGCTCGCTGCAGACGCGGCGCGGCCCCACCGCGGTCGCGGTCGGGCTGCTCGGGCTCATCACCGCCGTGGTCATCGGCGCCGTCGCGGTCGAGAGCGTGCGTCTGCGCTCGGGTGAGAACCATCTGCTGCGCGCCCGCGGCGCACGTCGTCGGAGCCTGTTCTGGGGTGCGGCGCTGGAGTCGTTCGTGTTCGCCGTCGTCGGGGCGATCGTCGGCGGCGCGATCGGGGCGGTCGCGGCATCCCTCATCGCCTCGGTCCCCCTCGACATCCTCTTCTTCCTCGTCGCCGCCGCCGTGATCGCGCTGGCAGCGGCCCTCGTCGCCGCCGTCGCGACCGTGCGCGGCGTCGATCGTCGCAGCACCCGGGCGCAGGCCGTCGCCGACATCGGCGTCGTCGTCGTGCTGGCGATCCTCACGGCGGCGGCGGTGTGGCAGTTCTTGCAGACCGGCACACCGGTCGTCTCGCGCGGCGATGCCACCGTGATCGACCCCCTCGTCGCGATCGCCCCGGCTCTCGCGCTCGGCTTCGCCGCGCTGGTCGCGGTCGCCCTCGCCACGCCCATCGCACGCGGCATCGCGGCCTCTCTCGCTCGCACGCGTGCGGTCTCGCCGATCACGCCGCTGCGCCTGGCATCGCGGCGGCCGGGCCGGCATGTGCTGTCGATCATCGTGGTCGCCTTCGCGGTGGGAACGGTCACCCTCGCAGGGACCTACCACGGCACGGTGACCTCGCTCGGCGACGCCCCCGAGCAGCTGCGCGTGGGGGCCGACGTGCGGGTGACGACGATCCCCGAAGACGTCGACACCGCCGAGGTCGCCGCTCTCCAGCCCGCGAACGCGTCGATGCGCGCACGGCAGCTGATCGCCCGGGTGACCGGAGGCAACAAGCCGCTGCTGGCCGCCGAGTCGCAGAACCTGGGCGAGGTGATGCTGGATGCCGGGGGCGAGATCGATCCGGCGGCCCTCGGCACCGAGCTGACCGTGAGCGATGCCGGAGCGCCGATCACCGACGACGCCGTCACGTTCACGGTGGATGCGCCGCAGCTGCCCGAGGTCAAGCTGCCCGACGGCGCCATGGTGCCGACCCTGCACACCGCGACGACCGTGATCGCCACATTCGTCGGGCCCACCGGCACGGTCACCCGGACGATCGAGAACTTCACGACGACGGGCGGCGACGTCACCTTCACCAGCGACCCCGAACCGCACATCGAGGTCGACCTGACCCTTCCCGCCGACGGACCGTGGACCCTCACCGGCCTGCAGGCCAAGGCGCACGGCTTCTACTACGAGGTCGACCCCTACGTGATCGTGCGCGCCACGAGCGGGGGCGCACCGCTCGACCTGTCGGGCTTCCAGGCCGCATCGGGCACACCCGGCGTCGTCGAGGCGGCCCTCGACGGCGGTCTGCAGTTCACGATGACGCTCGACCGGTTCCTCGACAACCCCTTCACGAAGGCGATCGCACCCGACATCCCCACGATGATCCCGGTCGTGATCACTCAGGGGATCGCCGCCTCGATGAGCCTCGAACGCGACGAGCAGTTCGCCCTCGAGCTGGACTCGCCGCGCTTCGACGCCGACTTCGTCGTGGCCGACATCATCCCGGTGCTTCCCGGAACGCCCACCGGGGAGGGGATGCTCGCCGACCTCGCGATGGTCTCGCTCGTCAGTCCGCTGCCGATCGTGGCCAACCAGGTGTGGTTCTCCTCCGACGAGCCCGCCGAACTCGCCGTGGCCGCCGAGGAGCAGTTCCCCGCGACGGTCACCACGATCGCCGACCCCCAGGCCGCGCAGAACGCCGCCGGCACCGCCATCGCGTTCGCGCTCGCCGCCGGCGGCGCGGTGCTGCTCGCCCTGATCGTGCTGCTGCTGCGCCGATCGCGAACGCGTGCCGACTCGCGTGAGCTCGCACTGTTCGCGGTCATGGGGCTCGGGCGGGCGAGGGCGTCGCGTGTGCGCGCGCAGGAGGACCTGTTCGCTGTCGCGATCGGGGTCATCGGCGGACTCGCCGCCGGCGTGGTCACCGCGTGGCTCGCCGTGCCGTCACTGGTGCGCACGGCGTACGAGACGATCCCGGATGCCTATCCGGTCACTCTGCAGGCCCAGCCGCTGCCGCTGGCGATGGGGCTCACCGTCGCGGTCGCCGTCTTCTGCGTCATCGTCGCCACGGTGCGCACCCCGGCGCGCCTGGCACCGCTGCTGAGGGAGGACGAATGACCGCCTCCCCAGGACTGTTCACCCTCACCCGGCGCCGCTTCGCCACGCCGCGCAGCGCGGCGCTGGTGATCGTCGCACTGACTCTGCTGGCCGCCTTCGTCATCTCGGCGGCCCCTCGGGCGCTGGTCGGCGTCGTGCGCGACGAGGTGGCGCACCAGATCTCCGATGTGCCGGCGACATCCCGCGACCTCACCGCCCGCGTCATCGGCGTGCCCGCGTTCGGCCCGGCGACCGACCCGGCGGTGACCGAGGGGTGGGATGCCGCCGCCGTCGACGTGTTCGGCACGGTCGGCCAGGCGCTCGCCGACAACCGCGAGACGTTCGAGCCGGCGCTGCAGGGCATGGTCGCACCGGCGCAGTTCGCCGGCTACGCCGAGGCGTTCCAGGTCGATCCGGCCGACCTCGATGCCACCGCGCCGTTCAGCGCCGTGCAGCTGCTGGCCGAGCCGTGGATGCAGTCCGCGCTCGAACTCGCCGACGGCGCCTGGCCGGCCCCGTGGAGCGGCACAGGCCCGGTCGAGATCGTGCTGAGCGAAGAGGCCGCGGCCACGATGCAGTGGCCGGTCGGCGAAGTGCGCGGCACTCCGATGCCCCGCGGCGAGCGTCGCGTCGGGGCACCTGCTGACGCGACGCCCAGCGTGGATGACTGGATGGCGGGGGACGCGACGCTCGTGCTCTCGGGCACGGTGAAGGCGGCTGATGCCGAGGCCGATCGCTGGCTGCACCTGCCCACCGCCCTGACGGCGACCGTGTTCGACGATGGCAACCGGCGCCCGACGGCGACGTCGGTCGCGTGGGTCGATCCGGCGTCGTGGGCGCAGGTCGCCGCGGTGCTGCGCGCCTATCTGCAGGCCTGGTACCCGGTCGACGCATCGGCAGCGACCCACGAAGACCCTCGTGAGCTGCTGTCTGCCCTGCGCGCTGCCACCAGCACCCCGGTGGCCTTCGACGCGACCGGCCAGCTGCGCATGCGGTTCGAGAGTGAGATCGTCGACGTGCTCTCGTCGGCGGTGTCCCGCGCCGATTCGGCGAGCGCGATCCTCGCGGTGGCCGCTGTCGGACCGCTCGCGGTGAGCATCGCACTCGTGGTTCTCGCGAGCGCACTGATCATTCGCCGCCGGCGCACCGACCTGGCGCTGATGTGGGCCCGCGGTGCCCCGCTCGATCGGCTGCGCCGGCTGCTGGCGACCGAAGGGCTGCTGCTGGGCGTGCCCGCCGCGATCGCCGGGGCCGTGATCGGGGTGCTCGCGACCCCACGCGACGCCGGGCCCCTGCCGGTCGCGATCGCCGTGCTCGTGGGTGCGGTGCCGGCGCTCGCCCTGGCCTTCACCCTGCGCCCCGCGACCCTCACGCGCGACCGCGCCGACCTCGACGCCCCCGTGCGCAGCCGGGCCACCGGCATCCTGCAGCTGGTGGTCATCCTGCTCGCCGGCCTGGCCGTCACCCAGCTGGTGGTGCGCGGGGTCGGCCGCGGCACCTCGGGCATCGATCCGCTCGTCATCATCGCCCCGCTGCTGGCGACCGTCGCGCTGGCTCTGATCATCGTGCGTCTGCATCCGGTGCCGATCGCCGCAGCGCTGCGCGTCGCGCGCCGCGGGCGCGGCGTGGTGGGCCTGGTGGGCGCCGCCCGCAACCTGCGCGACCCCGCGGCGGGCACGACGGCGGTGCTCGCGATGCTCGTCGCGGTGGCGATCGCGGTGTTCTCTTCGGTGGTGCTGGCCACCGTCGACCACGGAGCGACGGTCGCCGCCGAGCGCGCGGTGGGCGCCGACATCCAGCTGTCCGGCCCCGTCTTCGACCAGGCGACCGTCGATGAGCTGGGCGCGGTCGACGGCGTCGCCGACGCGGTGGGCGTCATGCGCGGCGACTACCTCGCCATGGGCGGAACGTCGGGGCGGGGGAGTGTGCTGGCGATCGTGTCGGACACGGCGCGGCTCGCCCAGGTGCAGCGCGGCATGACGGGGGCGCTTCCCGCCGGGCTGATCCACGCCGACACCGACCCGGCCGAGCTGATCGTGTCGAGCACCGTCGCCGCCGAGACCGGAACCGACGGCTTCACGGTCGGCAGCATCCCGGCCGAGGTCGTGGGCACGATGGACCGCTTCCTCGGGCTGTCGACGGGCGACGAGTTCGCCGTCGTCGACGTCAGCGCCTACACCGCACTCAGCGGCCGCGGCTGGTTCCCACGGTCGGTGTTCGTCTCGCTCGAAGCGGGGGCGGATGCCCGCAACGTCGCCGCGACACTCAGCGACGTCGTGGGCCAGGGGCACACCGTGAAGCTGCTCGAGGACTCCACTGCTGAGATCCAGGCATCCCCGGCCGTCACCGCTCTTCGGTGGGTCCTGTTCGCCGCTCTCGGGCTCGCGATCGCGCTCTCGGTCATCGCGGTGCTGCTGGTGGCCGGCGTCTCGCAGGAGGGGCGCACGCGCATCATCTCCCTGCTGCGGGCGATGGGCCTGGACCGCCGCCGTTCGCGTGGCATCGTCGCGTGGGAGTTCGCGCCGCTCGGGGTGACCGCGCTGGTAGGCGGCATCCTGCTCGGGGCGGTGCTGCCGCTGCTGGTCGTGCTGTCGATCGACCTGAGACCGTTCACCGGCGGCGGCGCGCAGCCGTCGCTGATCATCGACCCCGTGCTCAGCGGGGCGCTCATCGCCGTCGTCGTCGTCGCGCTCGCGCTCGCCGTGGTCGTCGGCATCGTCGGGGCGCGGACGACGTCGCTCGCCGACGTGCTGCGTACGGAGGAGGACTGAGATGGCAGAACCGGACATCCTGTGCGAGGGGCTCGTGCGGATCTTCGCCGTGGCCGACATCGAGGTGCAGGCGCTGCAGGGCCTGGACCTGCGCATCGATCAGGGGGAGCTGGTGGCCCTCGTGGGCGCGTCCGGGTCGGGCAAGTCGACGCTGCTGTCGATCCTCTCGGCCCTGGACACCCCGACCGCCGGCCAGGCCGTCGTCGCCGGGCGCGAACTGCCGTCGCTGTCGGCCCGCGGCCGAGTGGCGTACCGTCGCTCGGTCGTCGGCTTCGTGTGGCAGCAGACCGGCCGCAACCTGCTGCCGTACCTCTCGGCCCTGGAGAACGTGCAGCTGGCCCGTGCCATCGGCGGCGATCGCCGCCATCCCGAGAAGGCGAAGGAGCTGCTGGAGCTGACCGGCGTCGGCGAGCTCGCCGCTCGCCGCCCCGCCGAGCTGTCCGGCGGCCAGCAGCAGCGGGTGGCGGTCGCGGTCGCCCTGGCCAACGACCCACGGGTGCTGCTGGCCGACGAGCCCACCGGCGACCTCGACGAGGAGGCGTCGATCGAGGTGCTGTCGACCTTCGAGGGCGTCAACCGCGAGCTCGGGACCACCGCCCTCATCGTCACGCACGACCCGACCGTGTCCGAGCACGTGCAGCGAACGGTGCAGATCCGCGACGGGCGCACCTCGACCGAGGTGCTGCGCTGGACTCACACCGATGAGGAGGGCCAGGAGCACGCGATGGCCGAGGAGTTCGTCGTGCTCGACAAGGTCGGCCGCATGCAGCTGCCCGGCGAGTACATGGACTCGCTGTCGCTGCGCGAGCGCGTGCGGCTGCAGCTGAACGCCGACCACGTCGGCGTATGGCCGGGCGACTCGCGGCCGGCGCCGTCGGAGAAGAAAGATGCCGCGGCAGAGCCCGGCGGGCAGCAGCCCACGCGCCGCAGCCTTCGGCGTCGCGGCGGGTCGGAAGGAGAAGGCCATGAGTGAGGCTGTGCTGCAGGCATCCGGCCTGTCGGTCGTTCACCGCACGCCCGCCGGCGACGTGCACGCGCTGACGGAGGCGACCCTCGAGGTGCACGCGGGCGAGTTCGTCGTGCTGGTCGGGCCGTCGGGTGCGGGCAAGACCACGCTGCTGCATGTGCTCGGGGGCATCCAGCCGCCCACCACCGGCACCGTGCGCGTCGGCGACGTCGTCGTCACGGAAGCGCCCGAGCGCGACGTCGACCGCGTGCGCCGTGACGACATCGGCTACGTGTTCCAGTCGTTCGGGCTCATCTCGGCCCTCTCGGCGGAGGAGAATGTGGAGCTGCCGCTGCGCATCCGCCGCGCCGACCCGGGCGAGCGCGCCGATCGCGTCGCGCATCTGCTTGAGCGGGTCGGGCTCGCCGACCACGCCAAGCAGCGGCCCACCGAGCTGTCGGGCGGCCAGCAGCAGCGCGTCGGCATCGCCCGGGCACTCGCCGGGTCGCCGCGAATCCTCCTCGCCGACGAGCCGACCGGTCAGCTCGACTCGCACACCGCGGCGAGCATGATCGAGCTCATCGCGTCGATTGCGCGTGAGGACGGAGTGGCCGTGCTGCTGTCGACGCACGATCCGTCGATCCGCTCCCGCGCCGACCGGGTGCTCGAGCTCCACGATGGAGTGCTGCGGGCGGTGCCCGAGCCCGTTCCTGCACCCTGACCGGCGGCGATGCCTCGCGACTGGCACGAGTCAGAACGCGGCACCCAGCCACAGGCCCAGCGCGGCGGCGGCGAGCGCGCCGAGCAGCTGACCGAAGCCGTTGAGCAGGGATGGGCCCCAGCGGCCCTCGAGTGCGAGGCGCACCGTCTCGAACGACGCGGTGCTGAACGTCGTATACCCGCCGAGGAATCCGACGCCGACGATGGCGCGCCACTCGACGGGCAGCACGTTCGCGGCGGCCAGGCCCGTGACAAGCCCGAGCAGGAACGACCCCGACAGGTTCACGACGGTGGTGCCCACCGGGTACGAGCGGCGGATGCCGGCGGTGATCGCCCCGTCGACGACGAACCGCGCCACGGCTCCCAGCCCCCCGGCGACGGCGAGCGCGATCACGGCCCAGAGCGGGAGCATCACGCCTCCCCCCGCCGGCGGCGCGGAAGGGCGAAGCCCAGCGCGATCCCGGCGAAGCTCGCCGCCGCGCCGACGACGACCGTCGCCAGCCCGTACAGGAGGGCGGCACCGATGTCAGCCGAGGCGATGAGCCCGTCGACGTCGACGGCGAAGGCGCTGTAGGTCGTATACCCGCCGAGGAATCCGGTGCCCAGCGCGAGGCGCAGCGAGCGGCGCGCGCCGTGATCGGGGCCGTGGTGCGACAGCGCTCGCAGCAGCCACCCGAGCAGGAACGCCCCGGTGACGTTGATGACGAAGGTGGGCACCGGCATCCCGCCCCACGCCGGGATCACCAGCGACAGCAGGTAGCGCGCGAGCGTGCCCAGCGTGCCGCCGACGAATACGAGACCGAGCGCTCCGGGGTGCAGGTGCGCCGGGCGCGGGCGCGGCGTGCGCGTGTCGTCGACATCGGGGTCGAGGGGCAGGTCTTCGTCGCGGTCCACCAGTTGTCTCCTCGGCCAGTATGCCGATCAGGCGACCGTTGGGCGAAGTCACCGAGACAGATACCGGATCACGGCGAGCACCCTGCGATGGTCGTCGGCATCGACGGCAAGACCGAGGGCATCGTAGATGTGCGAGGTATGCTGCACCACGGCCTTCTCGCTCACGACGAGTCTGGACGCGATCCACGCGTTGCTGCGGCCCTCCGCGATCAGCGCGAGAACCTCCTGCTGCCGGGGCGTGAGCCGGGAGACGTCGCTCTCGGCCAGCTTCGCCCGGTTCATCATCACCTCGACCACATCCGGGTCGATGGCCGTCCCGCCGGAAGCGACCTCGCGGAGGTCCCCTACGAACGTCTCGACGTCGGCGATCCGCTGTTTGAGCAGGTACCCGATCTTGGTCGAATAGTCGGTGAGCAATTCGGTGACATACCGTCGCTGCACGTACTGCGACAGGACGACGATGGCGATCTGCGGGTATCGAGACCGGATCCGAAGCGCCGCGACCAGACCGTCATCGGTCCGCTTCGGCGGCATCCGGATATCCGTGACCACGAGATCAGGCCGATGCACGTCGACGGCTTCGCCGAGCTCGACGGCGTCCGCCGCGGCGGCGACCACGTCGAAGCCGTTCTGCTGCAGCAGCAGGGTGAGCCCCTGGCGCAGGAGCACTTCGTCTTCACCGATCACCACGCGCATGGCAGCTCCGCCCTCAGTCGTGTTCCCTCGCCGGGGGTGCTGAGCAGCTTCAGCCGCCCTCCGGCGACGTCGACCCGGTCCGCCAAGCCGCGCAGTCCGCTCCCGGCCTCGAAGGATGCCCCACCGACCCCGTCGTCGGAGATCTCGACCAGAAGCAGATCGTCCTCGCGCTCGAGCCGAACCGCGAACGACTGTGCGCGAGAGTGCTTGAGCGCATTCACCAGTCCTTCGGCGACCAGGAAGTACGCGGTGCTCTCGATCCACGGCGGCACCGTGCCGTCCTCGACATTCAGCTGCAGCCGGGTCGGCACCGGCATCCGGTCGACCAGGTCTTCGGTGGCGGCGGCGAGCCCGCGCTCGATCAGGGTGGACGGCATCACCTCGTGCACCAATCGACGCAGCTCCGCAGCGGCGGAGTCGATGCCCTTGCGCAGCGCGGTCGCGTGCTCTCTCGTGCTGTCCGTCGAACCGGCCGCAATCGCGATCTGCTGGGCTTCCAGCGCGAGCAGAACGAGCTGGACCTGCAGTCCATCGTGCAGGTTTCCGGCGATCCGGCGCCGCTCCCGATCCGCCGCTGCGACCAGCCGGGCACGCGAGCTGATCAGCGCCTCCTGGCTGGCCAGCAGCGCGGTGAGCAGGCGCTCCCGCTCCACCGCGATCGCGATCACCCGCCCCGCCGCGCTCACCCACGCCGGATCGCCGATCAGGGCCGCGTCGTAGGCGATCGCGCCGACCCGTTCGCCGGCGAGCAGGATCTCGACGCTCGAGCGTCCGCTGGCAGGATCCGGCAGGGCGGTCGACGCACCGGCCCCGTCCACCCAGCGTTCGCTCTCCTGCAGCCAGAACACGAGCTCGACGGAGTCGTCGCCGAGGAACCGACCCAGCGCGTCGACGAGCGCCGGCCGGGCGCCGCCGGTGTCGCCCAGCCAGGCGCTGAGCTCTTCGAGCTCACCGGTCCGGGCGAATCCCCCGCGAAGCACTCCCAGCGCGAAGGCGATCGGCACGCCCGCGAGCACGATGAACTGCAGAGCGGTGCTCGTGATCGGCGACAGACCGAGCAGCGGCTCGATCACCGTCGACCGAGCCGGGATGAACAGCACCGCCAGCATCCCGTACGCGAAGAGCGGGCCGAGCACCCTGCGATGCGCCGGGTCGGCCCTGGCCAGGCGCCCCGCAAGGATCACCGCGGTGGCGACGGCGACCGCGAGACCGGCGGCGCGCTGGACCCACTCCCCGGCCAGGACCAGGTCCGGGCGATCCGCGATGACCAGCGGCTCGGGAGCGGCACCGTCGAAGAGGTAGAGCGGCGCCTGCAGCACCAGCGAGACCCCGTACGCGGCGATCACCGTCACCAGGGACGCGCGGCCCCGGAGCCGTCCCGACGGGAATGCGTGCAGCAGGTGGATGGTGACGGCGAGGACCGTCGTGGCGAAGATCACGCCGAGGACCTCAAGGCCGGGGATGCCGGTGTTCGCCAGGCTTGCGGCGTAGACGGCGAATCCGCCGATGACGATGAGCGGGCCCATCCGGTTGCTGGGGCGACGCCGCCAGGCCAGGATCCCCGCTGCGACGTAGACCCAGAAGTCCACCATGAGCAGCAGGTGCAGCCACCACAGATCGCCGGCGGACGGCAGCACCAGGGCCAGCTGGACGGCGCCCAGACACGCGACGCAGCCGGCCAGCAGCCACAGTGCCAGGTTGAGCGATCGCGCGCGCTGCGAGCGTGCGGCGCTGGGGTTGCCCATCTGACGAGCGTACGGCGCATGCCGGTGCGCAGACGATAGACCCAGGCCGCCAACGACTGGCGACTCAGGTCTATCGCGCGTCATCCCCGATCCGCGGACGCTGGAATGGCCGGGACCGAACACGATCATCAAGGAGCAGTGGAACCATGAGCAAGCAGCGGACAGGCCTGGTACGACGGAACTTCCTCCGCGGTGCACTCGCCTCGGCGGTGGTCCTGCCGATCGGGGCGGCATTGGCTGCCTGCACGGTCAGCGCGTCGGGATCGACAGCGCCTTCCGCATTCGGCGCCACCGGCACGGCTGCGGCGCTGAAGCGCCCCCGCGGGGCCCTCTTCGACAGCGCGTTCCACGATCGCTTCGGGCAATGGCCGCTGGGCTACATCTCCAGCGGCGGGCCGGAGATGGGTGACATCATCGCCGTGGCAGACGTCGTCGGCGCCGGTGACGATTCGGCCTTCTACGACGCCTGGATCGCCTCCGGCGACACGTACAACGCTGACGCAGAGGCCGCACTCGCCGCCGGGCATCGAGTGAGCGCCAGAGCCCTTTTCCTGCGCGCCAGCTGCCTGTACGCCGCCGCGTACCACCCGCTGTTCGGCACGCCAGTCGATCCGCGCCTGCTGGCGGCGTTCGACAAGCAGATGACAGCCTTCCAGCGGGCGATGGAGCTGTCCGCGGTCCCGGTGCACCCGATCGAGATCCCCTACGAGGACACGAAGCTGCCGGCATATCTGATTCCCGCCATCGGCCACGAGACCGAGGTGCGGCCGCTGCTCATCCTGAACAACGGCTACGACGCGACGATCACCGACATGTACTTCGCGTCGGGGGTCGCCGCGCTGCGGCGCGGGTACCACATCCTGATGTTCGATGGCCCCGGTCAGGGGGCGATGCTGTACAAGCAGGGACTGCCGCTGCGACCGGACTGGGAGGTCGTCGTCTCGGCCGTCGTCGACTACGCCGAGAAGGTCAGCATCGTCGACCCGAAGAAGATCGCGCTCAGCGGCTGGAGCCTCGGCGGCTACCTCGCCCCCCGCGCCGCAACCGCGGAGCGCCGGCTCGCGGCATGTGTCGCCGACCCCGGGCAGTGGGACATCGGCGAGGCGTTCCAGGGCTTCGCACTGAAGCTCGGCGCCAGCAAGGAGGCGGTCGCCGACCTGGACAAGCTGGACGAAAAGACGATCGATGCCATGTGGTCGGCGATCCAGGAAGACCGCGAGCTGTACTGGAGCATCGTGCAGCGCGGATTCTGGGCCAACGACGTGTCCGACCTGCGCGCGTTCATCCATAGGTCGATGCAGTTCACGCTGAAGGACAAGGTCACCGAGATCCGCTGCCCGACGCTGCTGACCTCGGCGGAGAACGATCCGCTCGCCGACGCCACGAAAGCCTTCTACGACGCGCTGACCTGCCCGAAGAAGCTGCTCGCGTTCACCGCGGCCGAGGGGGCCGGAGAGCACACCGAGATGAACAACCGCTCGCTGGTCAACCAGCGGGTGCTGGACTGGCTCGACGAGACACTGGAGATGCGGTGAGATCATCGCTGAGCACGCGGCACGGCACCCGACTGGCCGCCCTGGCCGTGGCATCCGCCCTGCTGCTGGTGTCCGCCGGGTGCACCGCCGAGACCGTGCCGGCGGACTCCGGCTCTCCCGCGAGCCCCACACAGGCTCTGGACGCCGCGACGATCGCGCAGTTCCAGAAGGCGCTGGACGACACCCGCGCGGCGGGGGGCTTTCCCGGAGTCATCGCCACGGTGATCTCGCCGCAGGGCACCTGGGTCGGCACATCGGGCGTCGCAGCCGCGGGCACAGACCGGGTCCCGACGCCGACCGACAGAACCCGGGTCGGCAGCCTGACCAAGACAATGACCGCCACCATCCTGCTGCAGCTGGTGGAGGAGGGCGACGTCTCCCTGGACGACACCGTCGAGGAGTACGTCCCCGGCATGCCCAACGGCGACGTCGCCACGCTGCGCCAGCTCGCCGACATGAGCAGCGGCATCCCCTCATACACCGGCGACCCGAAATGGCAGCAGGAGGCGTTCGCCGACCCCGAGAAGCATTGGACGCCCGACGAGCTCGTAGGCTTCGTCGCGGACGCGCCGCCCGACTTCGCGCCCGGCCAGGGCTGGTCATACTCGAACACCAACTACGTGCTGCTCGGCATGGTCATCGAACAGGTCACCGGTCAGCCGATCGCCGACGTCTTCGCCCAGCGGATCTTCGACCCGCTGGGGATGACCGACACCTCCTTCCCGACCGGCACGAATGCGCTGCCCGATCCGCACCTGGACGGTGTGACCGGCCAGGGCCAGCCGGAAGGGCAGACCGCGGATGCGACCAACTTCAGCCCGTCGATCGCGTACACGGCCGGTGAGGTGATCTCCACCCTCGACGACCTGAAGAAGTGGGGCGATGCGCTGTTCACCGGCGAAGGCATCCTGAACCCGGACACCCAGCAGCTGCGCCGTGAATCGATCATCCGCGACATCCCGCCCGCCAACTCGGACACCGCCGGCTACGGCCTGGGCATCGGCGTCCACGGCGACTGGTGGGGTCACGACGGGGCGATCCCCGGCTACACCACGTCACTGTCATACAGCTACGCGCTCGACACGACCGTGATCGTCATCACCAACAGCGATGTGCCGTTCGACATCGCCGGTGGGACGGCGACTCCCGCGCCCGCGGTGCTGGCCGCCTTGACGGCACTGCTGGGCTGACGCGGGTCAGGCGACCGGTTCGGCGAACGGCTCGTCGGGTGTCGGCTCGGTGGCGCGGGGGCCCGCGGCATCCCGCTCCGCCTTCACTCCCGCGCGCACCGCGCCCATGCTCGCCGCGATCACGAGCCCGATGCCGGTCAGCTCCAGCCAGCTCAGGTGCTGGCCCAGCAGCACCCAGCCGGCCAGGGCGGCCGTGGCGGGGCCGAGGCTCATGAGGATGGCGAAGGCGGATGCCTGCAGCCGCCGCAGCGCCACGAGTTCGAGCGCGTACGGGATCGTCGAGGAGAGGATAGCCACCCCGGCCCCGAGGCCGATGAGCACCGGATCGAACAGCGCCGCACCGGCATCCGCGATCCCGAAGGGGAGAGCCAGCAGTGCGCCGACCGTCATCGCCAGGGCCAGCCCATCGAGCTTCGGGAACTCGCGGCCCACCCGCGCCGAGGCGAGGATGTAGAAGGCCCAGCTGACGGCTGCGCCCAGCGCGTACAGCACGCCGATCGGATCGAGCCGCTCCCACCCGCCGCCGGCGAGCGCTGCGACCCCGGCCAGGGCCAGCGCCGCCCACAGCCACGCCGAGGCGCGGCGGCTCGCGATGATCGAGAGGGTGAGCGGGCCGAGCACCTCGATCGTGACGGTGACGCCGAGGGGCAGCCGCTCCAGCGCCAGATAGAAGAGCCCGTTCATCATGGCCAGCACGAGCCCGAAGCCGAGCACTGCCAGCCAGCCGTCCCGGGTGCGCCCGCGCAGCGACGGGCGCGCGATCAGCAGCAGCAGCACGGCCGAGAACACCAGGCGCAGCATGACCACACCCAGCGGCCCCGCCTGCGGGAACAGCTTCGTGGCCAGCGCTGCGCCGGCCTCCTGGCAGACGAGCCCGACGACGACCAGCGAGACGGCGACGCCGGCGCTGCGGGTCACGGCGCGGGAGCGGGGCAGATGGCCGCCTTCGCGATCACCTCGTGGTACTGCTCAGCGGTCCACGGCAGACCGAACTCCGGCGCGGTCTGACCCGCGGCAGCCGGCGCCTTGGAGGCGATAGCCGCCAGCTCCCACGCGAGGTACGCGGGGGTCGCCGATGACGCGGCCGAGTTGTTCAGCACGACGGCGACGGTCAGGCCGGTGCCGGGGTCGGCGAACGCGCCCGTCAGGTATCCGGGAACGCCGCCGTACTGGCCGATGAGCGAGCCCGCCTGGAAGGCGCCGCCGGTGTAGGTGAACCACGACGTCGAGCCCACCGGCTTGGGATCTGCCCAGCGCCCCTCTGCCGCACTGTCGTCCTTCGCGAGCGCGCCGACGGCGAGAGCCTGCGTGTAGCGCCCGAGGTCGGCGATCGTGGAGACCACGCCGGAATCGGTGAAGCCGGTGCTGGTGGACACCTTGGTCATATCCAGCGGCTCCGCACAGTTGAGCACGCCCTCGGCGTCCTTGACCGCCAGGGTGCCCGGCAGCGAGCCGGCGCCCGCCCACTGGCCCTTGCCCGTCGGCAGGACGGTGTCTTCCAGGCCCAGCGGCTCGAAGACGTCGTCAGCGAGCACCTCGGCCGCGGTCTTGCCGGTCGCCCGCTCGAGTGCGAGCCCGAGCAGCACGTAGCCCGCGTCGGAGTCGCGCCAGGCGGCGCCGGGCTCGGTGTGCTCCTGCCCGAGACCGTAGGCGGCGAGCTCTCGGGCATTCCACACGCGCGTCGGGTTCGACAGCCAGAGCGGCTGCAGGCGCCCCTGGTACGAGCCGATCCCGGCGGTGCCGTTGCACAGCTGCAGGAGTGTGACCTCGAGGTCGGGGATGCCGCTGACGTAGTCGGAGACGGGATCGTCCAGTGCCACCAGGCCGTCGGCGACGGCGGCATAGAGCGCGTCGCACGTCATCGCGCGGGTCATGTCGCCGATGCGGAACGTCATGTCGGTGCTCACCGGCGTCTCCCCGGCAGGCGAAGTGGTTCCGATGCCGGTGACCCAGGTGCCGCTCCACGGCACCCACACCCCGACGATCGCCCCGGACGAGCCCGTCGCCGTCATCGCGTCGGCCACCGCCGTCTGCAGCTCGGTGAGCGTGGGATCCGGCAGCTGGCCCTGCACCTGCGACGGTGCGGGGATGTCGACGGTCGGGTCGGGCGCGCAGGCGGTGAGCGCCAGGGCGGCCACAGCGAGCGCGCTCAGCACGGCGACGGCGCGTCGCTGCAGAGTGCGTGCACTCGAGCCTGCCGTCATTTCACCCCCGTCGATCTCCATCGAGTGTAAACGAGCCGGGACGACATCCCGTGCCGTCGCTACGGTGGAGAGATGCCGCACATCTTCGAACCCGCAGTCGTCAGCGCCGTCCTGCGGCACATGAACGACGACCACACGGACGACAGCGTCCTCATCACGCGGGCGTTCGGCCCGTTCGACGATGTCGTCACCGCGACGATGCTCTCGTTCGACGGTGACGGCGCCGACTGGGAGATCGAGCGGCTCGACGGCACCGCGGCGCCGGTGCGCGTGCCGTGGCCGGGCGGTGCCATCTCCGAGCGGCCCGAGGTCCGCCGCCAGGTGGTGGCCCTCTATGACGCCGCCTGCGCCCGGCTCGGCGTCGAGCCCCGGCCGCACGAATAGTCGGGGGCCTCCGGGTAGTCGAGGGTGCGTCCGGGCGACTCCTCTCCGCCGCTCACCAGTTGATGCGCCTACGTCATCAAGGCGTGAATGCCGCAGCGGCCATCCCAGCGAGGGCCGCGAGACCTAGTTAGGTTCTGCTTACCTGAAGGTATAGTGGATGCCATGAGCGACCCGATCCCGTTCTCCACAGCGCTGCGCGAGCGCTCGTCCCGCGCCCACTCCGGCAGCGAGAGCGCCGGCTTCATGGCCGGCCTGCTCAAGGGCGAGGGCACGCGCGAGGACTACATCGCGCTGGTGGCTCAGCACTACTTCGTCTACGCGGCGCTGGAGGCGGCGACCGATCGGATGCGCGACGACCCCGTGGCATCCGTCTTCATCACCGACCGGCTCACGCGCCTGCCCGCGCTCGAGGCCGACCTCGAATTCCTCGTCGGCCCGGACTGGCGCGAGCAGATCCGCCCGCTGCCGGCCACCGAGCGCTACGTCGAGCGCATCGACCGCGTCGGCGCGACGTGGCCGGGCGGTTTCGTGGCCCACCACTACACCCGCTACCTCGGCGACCTGTCGGGCGGTGTGCACATCGGCAAGGTCATGGCACGCCGGTTCGGCTTCGAGACGAACGGCATCGGGTTCTACCTCTTCGACGAGATCGCCGACCCGCGGGCCTTCAAGGACGTCTACCGCTCGCAGCTCGACGAGGCCCCGTGGGACGACGCCGAGAAGGAGCGCGTCATCGACGAGGTGCTGCTCGCCTATCGCTTCAACACCGAGCTGTTCGACGAGCTCGCCCGCGCCGCCGACCAGGCCGTCGCGGTCGCCTGACGCCTGGCGGCGTTTCGTCTCGCCTTCGGCTCGCTCAACGACCGGGGGTTGCGGAGGACATGAACCGCTCGACATCGGGGTCGACGCGGATGTCGCTCGGCCGCAGGGGGCGGGTCAGGTAGAGCCCGTCGAGGGATGTCAGCCGGCTCAGCGCCACGTAGGTCTGGCCGGGCGCGAATGCTCCCGACCCGAGGTCGACGATCGCCCGGTCGTAGGTCTTGCCCTGCGACTTGTGGATCGTCACCGCCCAGGCCAGCCGCAGCGGGAACTGGGTGAACTCGGCGACGATGTCGCGCGTCAGCGATTTCGATGTGGCGTCGTACGCGTAGCGGAACCTCTCCCACACGGCGGGCTCGACGTCGTGCTCCTCGCCCTCCAGCTCGACGCGCACCGTGCCTCCGCGGATACGGGTGACGGTGCCGATCGAGCCGTTCACCCAGCGCGGCCCCTCTCCCCGCGTCGGAGTGCCGTAGAGCTGCGTGTCGTTGCGCAGGAACATCACCTGCGCGCCGACCTTCAGCTGCAGCTCCGGGTCGGCGGGGTACACGTCGCCGCGGCCGAAGTCGCCGCTGATCTCCGCCATGGCCGTCTGCGCCCGCCCCGGCAGCGCATCCAGGTGCCGCCGGTTGATCGCGTTCACGATGTCGTTGCGCGTCGCCAGCGTGATGATCGGCGCCTCCCCCGGCACGTCCTCCGGCGGCCGGCGCGCGCCGGTCTCGTTGAGGATCTGCGCGATGTCGGCGGTCACCCGCCCGTGGCGCACCGCGTTGAGCATCGCCTTGAATCGAGGGTCGGACTGGCGATGGATGTCGCGCAGCTCGCGGATGTGCAGGTCGGCGCCGTACGTCCCGACATCCAGGACACCGTCGCCCGACGGCTGCCCGGTCCACACGTGCGCGTCGAAGAACCAGAACGACCGGTAGTGGTCGCGCACATATCGGGCCTCGTCGCCCCGCGGCGGCACCGGCGCCAGCTGGTACGGGTCGCCGAACATCACCAGCTGAACCCCCCCGAACGGCTCGCCGCGGCGCCCGCGCGCCCGGCGCAGAGCGGAGTCCACGGCATCCATGAGGTCGGCGTTGACCATCGAGATCTCGTCGATGATGAGGGTGTCGATGGCGTTGAGCAGCTTGCGCGTGGCATCCGACTGCGGCTCCTCGCTCTTGCCGATGAGACCGATCGGCAGGCGGAACAGCGAGTGGATGGTCTGACCCTCGACGTTCAGCGCGGCCACCCCGGTGGGCGCGCACACGGCGATCTGCTTGGACGTGTTCCACGCCAGATGCTGCAGCAGCGTCGACTTGCCTGTGCCGGCGCGACCGGTGACGAAGACGTGCTCGCGGGTGTCCTCGATGAGGCGGTAGAGCTCCGCCTGCTCGGGAGCGAGGACGGGCACGGTCACCCGATCCATGCTATCCACAGCATTCGAGGGGTCGGCCCTTCCTAGACTGGCCCTGTGGATCAGGGGGCGGCGGAGCAGGCGGGCGCGCCGCGTTCGCGCTCCCGGCTCGGTCTGGACCTCACGCTGCTGGCTCTGGCCGGTGTCCTGCTGCTCGGTGCGGTCGCCGCCGGGGTGGGCCTGCTGTACCAGCAGCTGTACAGCCCGAAGGCCTTCGTGGAGCACTACCTCTCACTGCTGAGCGCCGGGCAGGCGGCCGATGCGCTCGCGGTGCCCGGGGTTTCCGTGAATTCCGCCGAGCTCGAGGCATCCGGGCTGCCCCTCTCATCGTCGGACGCGCTGCTGCGCGAGGCCGCGCTCGGCTCGCTCACCGACATCCGCGTCGTCGACGAGGCCACCGTGGGCGATGCCACCCAGGTGCGCGTCTCGTACACCGCCGGCGGTCACGCAGGCTCGACCACCTTCCTCGTCGAGCGCAACGGCTGGATCGGGGTGGCCCCGGCCTGGCGGTTCGCCCGCAGCCCGCTGTCGGTGCTGGATGTCACCGTGCGCGGCTCGATGCGGTTCGAGGTCAACGGGTTCGAGATCGACAAGCGACAGGTATCCCCCGAACGGCTGGATGCCGCGCCGCTCGCGCCGGTTCAGCTGCTGGTCTTCTCCCCCGGCGCGTATCGCGTCGCCGTCGACACCGCGATCGCCGCCACACCCGGCGTCGACGTGCTCGCCGACAAGCCGCTGGCGAATGTCCCGGTGCAGCTGCAGGCCGAGCCCACCGAGGAGTTCATCGGCGTGGTGCAGCAGCGCGTGGACGAGTTCCTCGCGCAGTGCGCGACGCAGCGGGTGCTGCAGCCGACGGCGTGCCCGTTCGGGTTCCTGGTGACCGATCGCATCGAGGGCGACCCGGAGTGGAGCATCACGCAGAACCCGGCGATCACCGTCACCCCCGACGGGGCGGACTGGGCGATCCCGCCCACCCCCGCCGTCGCGCACATCGATGTCGACATCGTGTCGCTCTTCGACGGCACGGTGCAGCACGTCTCTGAAGATGTGGAGTTCACGCTCACCGGCTCGATCACCGTGCTCGCCGACGGCTCGGTGTCGATCCGGGTGGGAGGCGCGTAGCTCAGGCCAGGCGGCATCCGCTATTCGCCGTGCCGGGCGTCCTCGGCCGCCAGCCGCGCCAGATAGGCGTTGTAATCCTGGAGGTCCGCATCGCCGCTGCGCTCGGCCTGCCGGTCGCGGCGGCGCTGGACGCGCTCGTCGCTGCGGCTCCACTGGATCGCCACGGTCACGGCCAGGGCGAGCGTCGGCAGCTCGCCGATCGACCACGCGATGCCGCCGCCGACATACTGATCCACCATGGGCGGGGCTCCCCACGTGCGCCCCATGGCGCCGAACCAGTCGGCCACCATCAGCCCGCTCTGCATCATGATCGTGATGCCGAAGAACGCATGCGTGGCCATCACGACGATCAGCAGCACGAGCCGGCCGGCGTAGGGCAGACGATAGGGCACCGGGTCGGTGCCGATCAGCGACAGCACGAACAGGTACCCGGTGGCGAGAAAGTGGACGATCATCCACTCGTGGCCGAGGTGGTCGTACATCGCCCAGCGGATGAGGTCGGTGAAATAGAAGACCCACAGCGAGCCGACGAAGAGCCCCGCCGCCACCCAGGGGCTGGTGATCACGCGGGCGAAGGGGGAGTGCACCGCCCAGAGGATCCATTCGCGCCCGCCGCGCGTGCCGTCGTCGCGCTTGCGGATCGCCCGCGCCGCCAGGGTGATCGGCGAGCCGGGCACGAGCATCACCGGGATCGCCATGGTCAGCAGCATGTGCCCCAGCATGTGCACGCTGAACAGGTATTCCTGGTAGGCGTTGAACGGGCCGCACGTCACCCAGAGCAGCAGCAGCATGCCGCATACCCACAGGATCGTGCGGTGCAGCGGCCACTTGTCGCCGCGGCGGCGCAGGCGCCAGACACCGGCGAGGTAGAAGAACAGCGCGAACGCGACGAACAGCAGCCAGAACAGATCGATGTCCCAGGCGGTGACCCAGCGGATGGGCGTCAGCTCGGGCGGCACCGGGGATCCGGTGAGGATCTCGGCAGGGGTCGGCCGTGCCGGCAGCGACTCCTCCAGCGGAGGCGCGGTGCGCGACAGCGCGACGGCGGCGCCGCTGGCCACGCCCATGAGCGCCAGCTCCAGCGCGACGATGCCCCAGAACGGTCCGTGCCCGCTGCCGGTGCCGGGGTGGAGCCTTGCGATGAGCCGCTGACGGTACCAGGCGCCCAGCGCGCCCATCGCCACGAGTGCGATGATCTTGACCCCGAGGATCGCGCCATACGGCGAGAACAGCGCATCCCACTCCTGCAGGCTGATGATCGAGCGCGCGATGCCTGAGACGGCCACCACGATGAACGCGAACAGGGCGATGCTCGAGTAGCGGGTCATCAGGGCGGAAAGCGCCGGCCGGTCCAGCATCGGTCGCACGATCACCGCGAGCACGAGCCCGCCGAGCCACATCGCGGCGGCGATCGTGTGCAGCGAGAGGGAGATGACCGCCGTGTCGTGCGTGCCCAGGTCGCCGCTGTGCCCCTGTGTGGCCATCGGCACGAGCGAGACGATCGCGAGGATCGCCACCATCAGCGTCGCCGTCCACGACCGCACGGCGAAGGTGAGCATCGTGAGCACGGCACCGGCGATCACGGTGATCAGCCAGGCTCGCCCGAGCTCCTGCTGGGTGAGGAAGCGGCCCAGCTGCTCGCCGAACTGGGGCCCGACGTCCAGGGCCGGGTTGAAGACGTTGAGGAAGGTGAGGAATGTCGTAAGGCCCGCCGCGACGGTGAAGATCGCAGCCGAGACGGATGCCACGCCCAGCGCGAGATCGAACGGCCGCGTGCCGGCCTCCAGGGCGAACAGGGAAAGCACGAGCGAGCCCACCAGGCCCGCCGCGGTGAGGTTGACGACCAACTGCGCGATCGGCAGGCCCCATCGCACGATGGGCCCGGGATCGTCGAGCCGCAGCGGTGCGGCGCCCCCGCCGTAGGCGAGCGCGGCGACGAGCACGACCAGCGCGACGACGACGAGGGTCGCCGGGCCGAGGGCGCGCAGCGCCCCCGTTCGGCCGGCGGGCGCCGTCGGGTCTCCGCCGGGCGCGATCACGCGGGGCGGAGCGGCTGTCGGGATCACCCCTCCAGCCTACGTTTCGCGGGGCAGACTGCGGTCCGCGGGCGCTGGACCGCACCTGCTCGAACCCGGGCATCGTGGTCGAGCCTGGGGTCGTCCACCCCTGTTTCGACGCGATTCCCCGGGTTCGGCTGAGACGGTGGGAGTCCGCCGGGCAGAGACAGCCGGGGCAGGGACAGCAGAAGAGAGACAGCAGAAGAGGGATGCCTCGCGGCATCCCTCTTCTGGCGGCTTGAGGTTACTTGACAGCAGCCTTGAGCTTGGAGCCAGCCGTGACCTTGACGCGCTTGCCCGCGGGGATCTTGATCTCGGCACCCGTCTGCGGGTTGCGGCCGGTGCGGGCGGCGGTGGCGACCTGCTCGAACGCGATCCAGCCCGGGATCGAGACCTTCGAGCCCTTGGCGACGGCCTCGGCGACCGTGGAGAAGAGGGAGTCGAGCACGCCCGACACTGCGGCCTGGCTCTGACCGGTCGCGCTGGCGATGCTCGAGACGAGCTCGGTCTTGGTGATGGACTTGTCGGCCATGTGTTTGTCCTCCAGGGCGACGGATTCGTCGCCCGTGATTAATGCGGACCGGATGAACGTTCGCCCCCCGGCTGGTCGATCGACCGCGTCGAATCTACCAAGAAACCGCGGAATTCCGCGGATTTCGGGGGTTCTTACGTCATCTTTCGGGCGTGTCGCGGGGTCGGTGTGGCCGATGTGACGAATGTGACGGATGCCGCGGCTGCACCGACGACGAAGGTCGGCACCCGTACAGGTGCCGACCTTGGCGAAGCGGGTGTCTACCAGCTCGACGGTGCTCGTCTGCGGGCTCGCCTACCAGCTCGACGGTGCTCGTCTGCGGGCTGGCCTACCAGCTCGACTTGGTCACGCCGGGCAGCTCGCCGCGGTGCGCCATGTCGCGGAAGCGGACGCGCGAGATGCCGAACTTCGACAGCACGCCGCGCGGGCGGCCGTCGATGACGTCGCGCGAGCGCAGGCGCACCGGCGACGCGTTGCGCGGCAGCTTCTGCAGGCCGATGCGAGCGGCTTCGCGCTCCTCGTCGGTCGACTTCGGGTCGACCAGGGCCTTCTTCAGCTCGGCGCGCTTGGCGGCGTAGCGGTCCACGACCTCCTGGCGCTGCTGGTTGCGGGCGATCTTGCTCTTTTTCGCCATGAAATCAGCGCTCCTCTCGGAATTCGACGTGCTTGCGCACGACAGGGTCGTACTTCTTCAGCACGATGCGGTCAGGGTTGTTGCGGCGGTTCTTGCGCGTCACGTAGGTGTACCCCGTGCCCGCGGTCGACCGCAGCTTGATGATCGGACGAACGTCCTGTGCCTTCTTCGCCATCAGAGCTTCACACCCTTCGCGATCAGGTCCTTCACGACCGACTCGATGCCGCGTGCGTCGATCACCTTGATGCCCTTGGCGGACACGTTCAGGGTGACCTTGCGACCGAGCGACGGAACGTAGTAGGTCTTCTTCTGCACGTTCGGATCGAAGCGGCGCTTCGTCCGGCGGTGCGAGTGCGAGATGCTGTGACCGAAGCCGGGAACCGCTCCAGTCACCTGGCACACTGCTGCCATAGTGGATGTCTCCTCTGTACCGTGAGGCCGGACGGCCCCACCCAAGATCCCTTGTCTGCACCCCGATCACCGGTCGGAATCGGTGGGAGGTACGTACTGCACGCTGGAGTGCGCGCAGACAAAGAGTCAGTTTAGCACGGTGGCGGGCGGCATCCCGTCGCTGCGCACACTTGATCCCGCGAACACGCCGGGTGTCGGGCCTCACCGCACCCGAACAGTTCGGGATGTAACAAGAGGCGGGCGACCGGAAACAACAACTGCAAGGAGGCTCCCCGCTCCTCGGGGGGTGAGACCATGCAGAATCAGCGATCATCTGGCACACACGAATCGATCGATCCAACTATCGAGCAGTGTGACAGACTCATCTCCGACCACCATGCGGACCCGAGTCTCGACGCGGCATGGCTCGCTTCTCGGCTGCACATGTCGATGCGCAGCTTGCACCGACTGCTCTTAGGACGTATGGGGACCTCCGAGCGCATCGCTCGCCGCAGACTTGGAGCCGTGGACGAGGTCCTCGCGAATGATCCCACCGCTTTGATCAGCGAGGCCGTTCGACGTGCGGGCTATATCTCCAGCGAGACGTACTGGTGGCAGCGGCGACGATATCAGAGCCGATGAATCGGGCGCTGCCAACTGAGCCAAGCAACAGCACGGAATTCGGCAAAAGGGGCCTACACCGCTGACTCGGCAACTCCACCCGCCACGCTGTGATCCAGTGATACACTGGATCACATGGTCACGCGCAACATCACGCTCTCACTGCCCGAAGAGCTTGTGCGCAAGGCGAAGCTGCTGGCCGCCGAGCGCGACACCTCGGTGTCGGCGCTGGTCGCGGAACTGGTCGAGCATCTCGCCGGGGGCTCGCCCGACTACGACCGCGCGTGGGCCGATGAGGTCGACCTGATGAGACGCGACAGCGGCCTGCGCGTGGGAGAGATCACCTGGTCGCGTGACGAGCTGCATCAGCGATGACGCTCGAGTTCGTCGACACCAACGTTCTGCTGTACGCCTACGATGCCGGCGCCGGGGCCCGCCACAAGCGCGCCGTTGCTCTCGTCGGCGAACTCGGCAGGGACCGGCGCGGCGCGGTCAGCGTGCAGGTGCTCCAGGAGTTCTACGTCAACGTGACACGCAAGGGCATTGTCCCGCTGTCGCCGGTGGATGCCCGCGCACGGCTTCGCGTGTTGAGCCGATGGCCGGTGCACGCGCCCCTTGCTTCTGACGTGGTGGCCGCGACGGAGCTGTCCGAGAGCAACCGACTCTCCTTCTGGGACGCGATGATCGTGCGCAGCGCATCACGGATGGAGTGCGACATCCTCTGGAGCGAAGATCTCAACTCGGGCCAGGTCATCGCCGGCGTCGAAGTACGAAATCCGTTCGACGACTGAACCTCCCGCATCGGGCACCCCGGACCAGGAGATCGGTCTTCGTCAGTCAGCGAGATCTGAGTGCGCCGTCAAGGGTTGCGGAACACGGCGTGGTCGGCGACCCTCCGCCACAAGACGCGCAGTTCGCCGTCGACGGGCACGAGCTCGAACGTGGCGCGCCCCTCAGGCGGCGCGAACGACCACGTCATCTCCAGGATTCCGGGTGCCGAGCGCATGGATTTCACGCGCAGCGACGCCGGCCACGGCGTCGCCGGATCGACGGCGAAGGCGTCGCAGGCGGGCACGAACTTCTCGCGCAGCACCTTGCGGAACTCCGCAAGGTGCTCAGGCTTGAGCCGCCGGACATCGCTGTCGAACGCCGGGGTGGTCTCAAACTTCACAGCCCGAACGTCACAGTGCGTCGAGGCGGTCGAGGAACTCGTCGCCGTCCTCGTGGACGGTGACGCGGCCGGCCGCCACGTGCTCGTCGACCTCGCGTTCGCGCTCCTGCCACCGCTCGGTCCAGAACCACGCCTGGTCGGAGGGGACGGGCAGGAAAGGGCGCAACTCCACCACGCCGTCCGGGCGCTCCGTGACCTCCAGCTGAGCGCCCGGCTCGTCCAGGTGCAGGCGGCGGCGCAGCCGCACATCGACTGATCACCCCAACGGCTGACCGGCACCCCCGTGGGTCTCGTCTTGCATGTTGCCGGCCGCCACCTCGGCCGCCCCGCGACCCCAGCGGAACGGCGATACCGTGCGGTCGCCGGGGATCCAGAAGCGCCACGGATAGGCATCCGTTCCCGCCAGTCCTGCCACACCCACGCGGGGTCCGGTCCCGAACTCGACCACCGGCTCCGACCGCAGCCACAGCCGCGCCACCGCGCCGTCCCGCGGCGCACCGGTGACCGCGTCGATGCCGTCGTGCAGGGCGTGCCGCAGCCCCACGGCATCGCCTAGGCGCCCCGGCCCTCGCGCCAGGTCGCGATCGACCCGGGCCGCCGGGCGGCGGGTGCGCGCAGCATCCAAGCCTTCGATGATCTCGCCCGCGCGCAGCAGCACTCCGCCTGCCTCGCCGGCCGCCCCGCACACCACGTTGATGCACGAGTGGATGCCGTGGCTCAGATACACGTACAGGTGCCCGGCCTCGCCCCACATCGTCGCGTTGCGGGCGGTCGGGCCCATGCGCGCGTGCGAGCCGGGGTCGGGCACCGGCCCGGTGCCGAGCCCGTGATAGGCCTCGACCTCGGTGATCCGCAGCGCGACCTCTGCCCCGTCGACCGTGGTCCGCAGGTGCGCGCCCAGCAGCAGCGGCGCGACCTGAAGCGGCACCGGCAGCAGGTCGGCGCGGGTCGCGGGACGCAGCCCGTCAACACGCATGGATGCCTCGCTCATTGCCTTGCTCACTTCCTCGCTCATTGCGATAGCGGGGGCGGGGTCTGGCACCACGACAGGTCGAATCCTGCGAGGGCGGGGAGGGCCGTGCCCGCGGTCGCACCGTCGAGCTCGACGATGTGCGTCTCGACGGTGCGGGGGACGGGCATGAGGTAGCTGTCGTACGCGTTGTCGACGAGGTTCGGGGCGACCGTCATCGCGACATAGCGGCCGCTGGGCGATACGCAGGTCTGCAGCACCGCGTCTCCGTCGGGGACGCTGAACAGCGGCGTGGCCGATCCGTCGTCGTCGACGCGGTAGACGTGGGTGCCCGGGTCGTCGCCGTCGAGCACGAGGTACTGCCGAACAGTTCCCGCCCCCTCACCCGGGATCGGCGTGACGACCCCCTGCAGCCCGTCGACCTCGGTGCCGACCAGCGGCTGCTGTGTGCCGTCGGTGAGATCGAGGGCCGCAAGGCCCTCCGGAGTCTGCACGATCGCTGCCGACGACCCGCGGGCGATGCCGTCGATCTGCATGCCGGTGCCGAGGTCGACCGATCCGGCGCCGTCGGCGGCGCTCAGCAGCAGGCGCCCGTCGTATGCGAGCACGAGGATGCTGTCGGTGTCGGGAACGAACCGCCAGTCGGCGACGCGCTTCTCGTCGCCGGGGACGGCCACCGCGGTGGGTGCGGCATCCGCGTCGGCATCCTTCACCGAGGCGATGTAGAGGGCGCTCTCGCGGGTGCCGCCGCTGCCGAGGTTCGCATCTGAGAAGGTGTAGCCGACGAGCTCGCCGCGGTCGGCGGCCTGCAGGGACATGATCGACCCCTCGCCGGGCAGGGCCAGGTCGCGCTCGTTCTGTCCGTCGAGGTCGGTCACCACGAGCCGACCGTGGCCCTCGTCGTCGAGCGTCGAGATCACGAGGTGTCCGCTGGTGGCGCGGTAGTCCTCGATGTGGTCGGCCTCGAAGATCGTGTGCGCGGTGCCTGCCAGATCGGTGCGGAAGATGGTGTCGCCGCGGTCCGAGCGCTGCAGCAGATAGGCCGCGAGCGGCGGTGTCTGGAACGCGTGGGCGATCGTGGCGGCCGGCCCCCCGCCCTTGCCTTCGACACCGGTCACCGTCACGGTGTACTCCGTATCGTCGTGCAGGGGCAGCGTGAAGCGCAGGCCGATGCTGCGGCCCGAGGTGTCGACGGTGAACGGCACGGCGGGGGACACCTCGATCTGCGCGGGGTCGACGGCATGCAGCGACTGGTTGGTGGTCATGATCAGGCGAGACCCGGATGCCGCGGCCGCTGCGGCGGGATCCACCTGAACATCGGTCACGCGCGGACCCTGCACGGCGCTGGCGGCGGCCCCGGCAAGCCCCAGGGCTGCGAGCACCCCGAGCACCCCGGCGAATGCGCCGAGGTAGGCGCGGCGTCGCCGAGAGTCGCGCCGGGCGCGCCGGGCGCCGCGCGTACCGCTGCCGGCCCGCTCAGTACTCATACGGGTCCTTGGGCTCGTCGATCGGGGTGACCTCGGCTGCGGCGATCTGCAGCTTGCCGCTGGAGGCCGACTGCACCGTGCCGGTGACGGTGACCCACTGGCCGTCAGCCGGTGCGTTCGCCGTGCTCTCGATCGGAAGACTCGCCACCTGGGCGTCGATGACGCAGTGCGTGATGATCAGGCGCGTGAGGTCGAAGGTGCCGTCGTCGCTGGGCGCGATGAAGCCGGTGAGCGTCACCTTGGTGCCTTCGAACGACTCGGGGTTGGTCGCCGTGGCGAACACGCTCGCCCAGTCGCCGACGCCGAAGTTCGAGGTGTCGCCCTGTGTGGCGAGCGTCACCAGTTCTGTGCCGCCGAACAGCGGAGCGGCGCCGACGTCGCGGGTGGCGGCGATCTCGGCGGAGAGGGATGCTGGGGGCACCAGCAGCGTCGCAAGGATCACGCCGGTCGCCACCACACCACCGGCCACCGACGCCGCGAGGCCGACGCGGCTGCGCGGGTGACCGTGGCCGCCGTGGTCGCCGTGTCCGCCGTGGTCATGGTCGTCTTCCGCGCCGAGCGGCAGCGCGAAGGTGGCGACGGCACCGGCGAGCAGCAGCACGGCCATCGACACCGCGAACCAGTTCGACGACGGCGCGATGTACAGCGAGAGCCGGTCCGTCATCACGAGCACGATCGTGACGACGGCAAGGCATGAGGCGAGCCCCACGCCCAGCCACCGGGTGGCGATGCTAGACAACGAGGTTCACCCCCACCCCGATGGCGAAGGCGGCCAGCAGCACCGTCACCGTGATGCCGATGATGACCCGGGTCGTGAAGGTGGTGCGCAGCAGCGCCATCATCTTGACGTCGACGATCGGTCCGACGATGAGGAACGCGACGATCGCTCCCGGCGTGAAGGTCGACGCGAACGACAGCGCGAAGAAGGCATCGACGTTCGAGCAGATCGCGACGATCATCGCGAGCGCCATCATCGCGACGATCGAATAGACCGGGTTCGATCCGATCGCCACCAGCGCGTCGCGGGGGACGAGCACCTGGATGGCTCCGGCAAGCGCCGAACCGATGACCAGCGCCGGCATGACGGCGCGCAGCTCGATGACGAACTGCGCGAGCGTGCGCCGCCACTTCGAGCCGGGCTCGTGGGTGACCAGCTCGCACGTCTCGCGGAAGCGATCGGTCAGCAGGGCATCAGGATCGGGATGCCTGCTGTACAGCCAGCCGATGAGGTTGGCGATCGCGTAGCCGCCGAGCAGGCGGGCGATGAGGATGCCGTCGCTGAAGCCGAACGCCTGGTGCGTCGTGATGATGACGATGGGGTTGACGATCGGCGCGGCGATGAGGAACGTCAGCGTCTCGGACGGCCGGAACCCGCGCATGAGCAGCCCGCGTGCGAACGGGACGTTGCCGCATTCGCAGACGGGAACCAGCATCCCGAGCAGCGAGAGCACCATGCGCCGGGCCCATGCGCGCTTGGGCATATACCGTTCGATCACACGCGGCGGCACCCAGACCTGCACGACGATCGCCAGCACCACCCCCAGCGCGACGAACGGCAGCGACTCGATGAGCACGCTGAGCGCGAGGGTCAGTCCGTCCTGCGCGCGGGTGGGCAGTTCGGGCATGAACCCGGGCACGATCGCCGCGACGGCGAAGAGCGCTGCGAGCGCGGCCGCGCCGATGCCCACCGCCGTCCATCCCCGCGACGAACGCCCCGTACGACCCGGTGAGGTGCGAGGCGGCAGGGCCGCCTCAGCGGTGCGCACGCTCGGTCACCGATGCGTCCGTCTGGGCCCGTGCGCACCGTGGGCACAGACCGAAGATGTCGACCACGTGCTCGGCCTGGGTGAAGGCGTGGTCTGCCGCGGCGCGCCGCGCCCACTGCTCGACATCGGTCGCCTCGATCTCGACCGTGAGGCCGCACGACCGGCAGATGAGGTGGTGGTGGTGCCCGGGGGTCGCGCAGGCCCGGTACAGCGACTCACCCTCGGGACTCTGCAGCGAATCGGCCTCACCCTGCTCGGCGAGACCTGCCAGCGCCCGGTACACCGTGGCCAGGCCGATGCCGGTGTTCTCCTCGCGGAGGGTGGCGTGCAGAGACTGCGCGCTCACGAACCCCCGCGCCTCGGCGAGGGCCTCGCGCACGCGCTCACGCTGCCACGTGTTGCGCTGCATCTTCTGCTGCTCGCGCCCCTGCTGCTCGACCACGGCCACCACCCTACCCGCGCGTGCCTGGGCGAGGGCGGGGAGCTCCGGCGTCCCTCATCCGGCCCGTGTCACGCGATCGCGGCGCCCGCCGACGACCCGGCAGACCAGGTAGATGACGAACGAGATCGTCGTGATGTACGGGCTGACCGGCAGGGTGCCGGCGACCGCGAGCAGGATGCCGCCGACCGCCGAGACCACGCCGAAGACCGCCGCGAGAACGGGCACGGCCAGCGGTCCGCTCGAGACGCGCATGGCCGCCGCCGCCGGGGTCACCAGCAGCGCCATCACCAGCAGCGCCCCGATGATGTGCACCGCTACGGCGACGATCAGCCCCAGCAGGAGCATGAAGCCCAGGGAGATCCATCGGGTCGGCACGCCGCGCGCCGCGGCCGACTGCGGGTCGAGCGAGTCGAACCGCAGCGGCCGCCAGACGAGCAGCAGCACGACGAGCACGACCGCCCCGATGCCGATCAGCCACCCCAGGTCGCCGGACTGCACCGACACGATCTGGCCGGTCAGCAGGCTGAAGCGGTTGGCACTGCGCCCGCTGTACAGCGAGAGGAAGAGGATGCCCAGGCCCAGCCCGAACGGCATGAGCACGCCGATCACCGAGTTTCGGTCGCGCGCCCGCGCGCCCAGCACTCCGATGACGGCCGCCGCGATCAGCGATCCGACGATCGAACCCGTGACGACATCGAACCCGACCAGCAGCGCCAGCGCTGCACCGGCGAACGAGAGCTCGCTGATGCCGTGCACCGCGAAGGCCATGTCGCGCTGCATGACGAAGACGCCGATGAGCCCGCCGACGAGTCCGAGCACGGCGCCGGCCCACACCGAGTTCTGCACGAGCGCGAGGATGTCTCCGTAGTCGGCGATCCCGCCGAACATCGCGTCCCAGATGTCGTCCCAGTTCATTCGTGCTCGTCGTCGTGATGATGGTGGGATGCCTCGGCGTCCGGCGCCCCGACGACCACGAGCCGATCGCCGGCGCGCAGCACGAAGACGGGAGCGCCGTACAGGTCGGTGAGCACCCGCGAGTTCAGCACCTCGTCGGGGTCGCCCAGCGTGAAGCGGCCGCTGGCGAGATAGAGGATGCGGTCGACCTTGCCGAGCACCGGATTGATGTCGTGGGTGACCAGCAGCACGGCCGCGCCGGTCTCGCGCCGGTGCCGGTCGATGAGGTTCACGACAGCGTGCTGGTTGGCCAGGTCCAGGCTCGTGAGCGGCTCGTCGCACAGCAGCAGCGGAGGATCGTCGGCGAGCGCCTGACCGACGCGCAGCCGTTGCTGCTCGCCGCCGGACAGCTCTCCGACCGGCCGATCCGCGAATGCCTCGGCGCCGACGGAGGCCACGAGCTCATCGACCCGTTCGCGGTCACCGCGCCGCGGGATCGGCATCCCGAACCGGTGCCCGTCCACACCCAGCGTGACCAGGTCGCGACCCCGCAGGGAGGCGTCGCGCGGCAGCGGCCGCGTCTGCGGGATGTACCCGATGCGCCGATTGCCCGGCCTCCGCACCCGCTCGCCGAGGGCGACGATCTCGCCGCCGCTGAGCCGGTCGAGTCCCAGGATCGCGCGCAGGAGAGTCGTCTTGCCCGATCCGCTGGGTCCGAGCACGGCGATGAGCTCGCCCGGCTCGGCGGTCAGGTTCAGGCCGCTCCACAGCTCGCGTCCGCCCCGGTGCAGCGAGGCATCCCGCATCTGAAGGGGAGAGGACGCCGTCACTGCAGGGCCGACCGCAGAGCGTCGATGTTCTGGGCCATCCACTCAAGATACGTGGTGTCGGCAGGCAGTGTCTCGGTGAACTCGAGGACGGGGATGCCGCGGGTCTGCGCCTCCTCGATGATCTGCGTCGTCTCGGCTCCGCCGGTCTGCGCGTTCGCTATCACCACCTGCACGTCGCCGGATTCGAGGAGCCGCATCGCCTCCAAGAGCGTCGCGGGAGCGACATCCTGCCCCTCCTCGACGGCCTCGCTGAACGCCGGCGGGGTGACATCGTGCAGCCCGGCGGCGTCGACGAGGGGGAGTGGAGCCGGCTCGGTGACGAACACGGGTGCCACCGCGTGCGCGGCGTCGATGTCGGCGAGCCGGTTCTCGAGATCGGCGATGCCCGCGCGGAAGGTCTCGACGTTCGCCGTGAACGTCGCCGCGTCGTCCGGGCTCAGCACCTCGAGCTGCGATGCGATGCCGGCGGCGAGCTCTCCCATCGTCGCGGGGTCGTACCAGACGTGCTCGTTGAAGCCGTCGACGTGCCCGTGGTCGTGGCCGTCGCCGTCCTCGGAGTCGTCGTGGGCAGACCCGCCCGGCCAGTCGTGCGAGAACTCGACGGCGGTGAGAACGGGCGCGGTCGTGCCGCTGGCCTCGACGAGCTGGTCCATGAATGCGTCGTAGCCGCCGCCGTTCTCGATGATGAGGTCGGCCCGGCTCACCGTGAGCTGGTCGCGCGCGCTCGGCTCGAACTCGTGCGGGTCCTGGCTCGCCTTCGAGATGATCGCCGTGGCATCGACCGCGTCGCCGCCGATCGCCTGGGCGATCTGCGCGTACACGTTCGTCGATGCGACCACAGCGATCCGTCGGTCACCGGTGCCGGCGGCATCCCCGCCCGCGCACCCCGCCGCCGCCAGCGCGATGGCCGCTGCCATCGCGATGATTCCCACCGCTCGCTTCACAGGCTCACTCTAGCCGCTATTGAGAATCATTCTCAAAGTGAGCACACACTCAGTATCGACAGGGTGCCAGCTGATCATATCCAGAAGCGGCGCGGCTGCATCATCAATCCAATAGGAGCGCGGGCTCCTCGAGGATGGCTGCCACGTCGGCGACGAACCGCGACATGCCGTCGCCGTCGACGACCCGGTGGTCGAAGGAGCCGGAGACCGTCGTCACCCAGCGTGGGCGCACCTCACCGTCGACCACCCACGGCTTCTGGCGGATCGTGCCCAGGGCGATGATGCCCGCCTCCCCGGGATTGATGATGGGGGTGCCGGCGTCCATCCCGAAGACGCCGATGTTCGTGATGGTGATCGTGCCGCCCTGCTGGTCGGCCGGCGCGGTCCGGCCCTCGCGGGCCGTGAGCGTGAGCCGCTCGAGAGCCTGGGCGAGCTCGCGCATGCTGAGCTCCTGCGCGTCCTTGACATTCGGAACGAGCAGACCGCGAGGCGTCGCCGCGGCGATCCCGAGGTTGACGTAGTGCCGCACCCGGATCTCGGCGCCGTCATTGCCGTCCACCCACGCCGCGTTGACCATCGGCGTGCGGCGCACGGCCCAGATGACCGCGCGCGCCACGATCAGCAGCGGCGACACCCTCACATCGGCGAAGTCCGGCGACGCCTTCAGGCGCTTGACCAGCTCCATCGTGCGAGTGGCGTCGACGTCGGTCCACACCGAGACGTGCGGGGCGCTGTACGCCGAGCGCACCATCGCCGAGGATGTGGCCTTGCGCACGCCCTTGACGGGGATGGTCTCCTCCCGCTGCGAGACGACCGGCTCCGAGGGCGTGATCGCGGACGCAGGAACCGAAATCGTCTCCTCGCGCACGTCCGGCCACTCCGGCGTCTCGATGTTGCGGAAGACGCTGGCCTGCGACGCATGTGCGAGCACATCCTCACGGGTGACCTCGCCGGCCGTGCCGGTGGGCGTCACGTCGGCGAGCTCGACACCGAGGTCGCGGGCCAGCTTGCGGATCGGCGGCTTCGCGACGACCCCGACGGATGCCTTGACGATCTGCTCGGGCCGAGGCCGGCGGCGCGAGGTCACCGTGTCTCCGGTGCCGTAGCCCACCAGCACGGCTCCCCCCGCGTCGGGCTCGGCAGCGGACGGCGATCCGTGCGCGCTCTGGCCGATCGAGGCATCCGCGCCGTCTGCCGCGCCGATCGTGATGATCGGCGCCCCGACGTCCACCGTCGCCCCTTCGGCGACGAGCAGCTCGCCGACGACGCCGGCGAACGGCGACGGCAGCTCGACGAGCGACTTCGCGGTCTCGATCTCGACGATGACGTCGTTGACCGCGACCTCCTCGCCGGGAGCGACGCGCCACGACACGATCTCGGCTTCGGTGAGCCCCTCCCCGACGTCGGGGAGGAGGAAGGTCTGCGTGCTCATGCGGACTCCATTCAGTACGCGAGCGTCCGGTCGACGGCCTCGAGGATGCGGTCCGGGTCGGGCAGGTACACGCCCTCGAGCTTGGCCGGGGGGAACGGGGTGTCGAAGCCCGACACGCGCAGCACCGGGGCCTCGAGGGCGTAGAACGCGCGCTCCATGACGGTCGCGGCGACCTCCGAGCCCAGCGAGGTGAACCCGGGCGCCTCCTGTGCGTAGACCATGCGTCCGGTGCTGCGCACCGAGTCGAGGATCGGCCCGTAATCCACTGGAGACAGCGAGCGCAGGTCGATGACCTCGCACGAGATCCCCTCGGACTCGGCGAGCACGGCGGCCTGCAGCAGAGTCGTCACCATGGCCCCGTGCCCGACGAGCGTGACGTCGGTGCCGCGGCGCACCAGGCGGGATGCGTGCAGCGGCAGCGCGCGGGCGTCGGTGTCGACCTCGCCCTTGGTCCAGTACTTCGCCTTCGGCTCGAGGAAGATCACCGGGTCGAGCGAGGCGATCGCGTCCTGGATCATCCAGTACGCGTCGTTCGGCGTCGACGGCGAGACCACCCGCAGGCCGGGTGTGTGGGTGAAGTACGCCTCGGGGCTCTCCTGGTGGTGCTCGACGGCGCCGATGTGCCCGCCGTAGGGGATGCGGATGACCACCGGCATCCGCACCGCGCCCTCGTACCGATTGGTGATCTTGGCCAGTTGCGTGGTGATCTGGTCGAACGCGGGGAACACGAACCCATCGAACTGGATCTCGACCACGGGCCGGAATCCGCCCATCGCCAGCCCGATCGCGGTGCCGACCAGGCCCGACTCGGCCAGCGGTGTATCGAGCACCCGCTGCGCGCCGAACTCGGCCTGCAGGCCCTCGGTGACGCGGAACACCCCGCCCAGCAGACCGATGTCCTCACCCATGAGCAGCACCCGGTCGTCCTCGGTCATCGCGCGGCGCAGACCCGCGTTCAGCGCGCGGCTGAAGGGGAGGGTGGATGTCTGGGGCTCTGCGTGATCGCGTTTCGTCTCGCTTCGCTCGCTCGACGACCGGGCGGGGGTGTCGGTCGACGACCGGGGGTCGGTGCGGATCTCCGTCATGGGCCGCCCTCCTCGAACGAGGCCTCGTACTCGGTCAGCCAGCGCTGCTCCTCCGCGACGAGTGCATGCGCTTCGGCGTATACGTGCTCGAAGATCGTCTCGCGCGGGATGTCGCCCAGCGCGTTCGTGCGCTCGCGCGTGTCGTCGGCGACAGCCTGGGCCTCGGCCTCCACGTCCGCGAAGAACTCCCCCGCGGCGCCCCGGCGCTCCAGGTAAGCCCGCATGCGAGTGATGGGATCGCGCTGTGCCCACGCCTCCTCCTCATCGGAGGTGCGGTACTTCGTCGGGTCGTCGCTGGTGGTGTGCGCGCCCATGCGGTAGGTGACGGCTTCGATCGCGCGGGGTCCGCCGCCGGAGCGCGCCTCGTCGAGCGCCTGCCGCGACACCGCCCAGCTCGCGAGCACATCGTTGCCGTCGACCTGCAGGCTCGGGATGCCGTAGCCTTCGCCGCGCTTGTACAGCGGGGCTCGTGCCTGCGTCGAGACCGGCACGGAGATCGCCCACTGGTTGTTCTGCAGGAAGAAGACCTCGGGGGTCTGGTAGCTCGCGGCGAACACCATCGCCTCATGCACATCGCCCTGGCTGGAGGCACCGTCGCCGTAGTAGACGATGACGGCCTCGTCGCGGTCCGGATCGCCCGTGCCGCACTTCCCGTCGAAGACGAGCCCCATGGCGAGCCCTGTCGCGTGCAGGGTCTGCGAGCCGAGCACGAGCGTATACAGGCGCGTGTTGCCGTTCTTCGGGTCGGACGGGTCCCACCCGCCGTGGGTCATGCCGCGCATGAGACGGATGATGTCCATCGGGTCGACACCGCGGATGCGGCAGACGACGTGCTCGCGGTAGGAGGGGAAGACGTGGTCCTGCCGACGGGCGGCATGGGCCGAGCCGACCTGCGCGGCCTCCTGCCCGAGGCTGGGCGGCCACAGCGCGAGCTGACCCTGTCGCTGCAGGTTCGTCGCCTGCCGGTCGAACGCGCGGATGACGACCATGTCGCGGTAGAGCCGCCCGAGCGCGTCGTCGGTGAGCGCCTCGACGGCCGCGAGATACGGCTCGGCGGCCGGAGTGGGAGCGACGGTGCCGTCCGCCGCGAGGACGCGTACGAGCGCGGGGTCGTCGGGCGGGGTCACCGTTCTACGCTAGCTTCCGCCCCGCGTGGTCCACTGGAAGAGTTCCGACAACGGATTCCGCCACCCGTAGGACCTTCTCCACAGCCTCCTCTTCGCCGACGGAGATGCGGATGCCGTCTCCCGCGAAGGGCCGCACGATCAGTCCGGCCGCGTGCAGGGCCTCGGCCACCGCCATGGTCTCGGCGCCGGCGGGCAGCCAGACGAAGTTCCCCTGGGCCTCCGGCACGGCCCAGCCCGAGCCGCGCAGGTCGGCGGCGAGCCGGTCGCGCCGCTCGGCGATGACCCGCACCCGCTCCAGCAGCTCCGCCTCGGCCTCCAGGCTCGCCAGGGCAGCCTCCTCGGACTGGGCCGTCACCGACAGCGGGATGGCCGTGGAGCGGGCTGCGTCCAGGACGCGCGGGTGTCCGATCGCGTACCCGACACGCAGGCCCGCGAGACCGAAGGCCTTCGAGAAGGTGCGCAGCGCCACGACGTTGTCGTGCCCCGCGGTGCCCAGCACCTTCATGCCGTCGACGGCATGCGGATCGGTGACGAACTCGGCGTACGCCTCGTCGAGGATCACCAGCACGTCGCGCGGCACCTGCGCAAGGAGGTCGTCGAACTCCTGCTGGGTGACGATCGGGCCGGTCGGGTTGTTCGGGCTGCACACGATGATCGCCCGCGTGCGGTCGGTGACGGCGGCGGCCATCGCGGGAATGTCGTGCCGTGACTCGGCGGTCAGCGGCACCTCCACAGGCGTCGCGCCGGCGACCAGTGCCAGGCCCGGGTATGCCTCGAACGACCGCCACGCGTAGATCGCCTCGTCGCCCGGACTGCAGACCGCCAGCAGAAGCTGGGCGAGGATCGACACGCTCCCCGCTCCGACGTGCACGCCCTCGGCGGTCACGCCGAACCGCGCGGCGAGGGCGTCGCGCAGGCGCGCGGCCGAGGCATCCGGGTATCTGTTGACGTCCACCCGCGCCCGCAGCTTCTCGACGACGCCGGGCAGCGGGTCGAACGGGTTCTCGTTGCTCGACAGCTTGAAGGCGTCGGCGCCGGCCTGCCTGCCCTGCCGGTACGGGGGCAGGGCGGCGATCTCGGGGCGCACCCGCACGGGAATGTCGCTGGTCACGGTCCCGAGTCTACGAGCGAGGCGGATCCAGGTGCACAGCGATGATCTCCGCGAGCTCGTCGATTCCGACATCGCTCTGCGCAACGCGCAGCACCAGCTCGAACGCCTCGTCGTTCGTGAACGTGACACGGTGACCGTTGAGGCGCAGGAATGCGAAGGTCAGGTACAGCGACAGGCGCTTGTTCCCGTCGAAGAGCGGATGGTTCTGCGCCAGCGACGAGAACAGTGCCGCAGCCTTGTGCTCGAGCGTCGCGTACGCATCCTGTCCGAACATGCCGGCGCCCGGCCGGGCGAGGGCCGAGAAGAGCAGTCCCTGATCTCGCACGTGCAACCCCAAGTGCTCGACGACCGCCAACGCCTGCTCCGGCTCGATGTACTCGGTCACGCGTCTTCGAGGCGTCGCAGAGCATCGGCGTACTCGACGCCGAGCTCGTCGATCGCGCGGAGCACGCGATCGGTCTTCGACTCCTGGCGGACGAAACGATCGGCCGCCTCCACCAGGATCGCGTGCTTCGAGGTGCTCCTCGCCACGGCAAGCGCCTCGACCGCACGGTCGAGCTCTTCTGGCAGTCGCAGTGTCATGGCCATCCCTCCACGTTAGATCGGTATCAATTTGGTATCAAGTGCCAGATGGGCGCTGCGCATGGAAGACTGAACCACCATGGGATTCCTCATCCGTGTCGTCGTCAACGCGTTCGCGATCTGGGTCGTCACCCTGATCCCCGCGCTGCAGGTCTCGGTCATCGCCTTCCCGCCGGGCGAGACGCTGCAGCTCATCCTCACGCTGCTGCTCGTGGCGGTGATCTTCGCTGTCGTGAACACGATCATCGGCACGGTCATCAAGGTCCTGGCCTTCCCGCTGTACATCCTCACGCTGGGGCTCATCTCGCTGATCATCAACGGGTTCCTCCTGTGGCTGACCGCATGGCTCACGCACTGGTGGAGCTGGGGCCTGCGGGTCGAGGACTTCTGGTGGGGGGTGCTCGCGGCGCTGATCATCACCGTCATCAACTGGATCTTCGGCATCATCCTGCGCCCGCAGTCCAAGAAGCGCTGACGCTCACGGCCGCTCGGCCGTGTACTCGGTGACCTCGATCGACTCGGCACGGCCGAGGTCGCCGAACACCGCGCGCACGGCGTCCACACGCGGGTCGGTTGACGCGTCGACGAGCGCCGCGGTGTGCTCGTAGGCATCACGCCCGTGCGCGGGCAGCGTCAGGTCGCGCACCGACACCGTCGGGTCGGCGACGCGCTCGACGACGATGCTGTCCGGCGACCCGACCCCGACCGCCGACCCGCCGTCGGCGAGGACCGGAACGAGGTCGTCGGTGTGGCGCAGGTCGACCGAAAGCACGGATGCCGGCAGCTCGGCCTGAATCGGCGATCCGGCCGTGACGACGGTGCGCACGTCGTACTCGCCCTCCAGCGCCACGCGGCCGGCGATCATGGCCCCCTGCGAGTGCCCCACCTCGTGGACGATGTCACCGGGCTTCGCGCCGGACTGCGTCAGCGCCTCACGCACCGCTTCGTACGATGCTGAGCGCTCGCCCCCGTACAGCTTCCCGTTCGAGCCCATGTCGAACGCGCTGCCCGCCCCGGTCCCGGCGATGTAGACGACGAACTGCCGGCTTCCGCCGGGCATCGCATACCGCTCCACCCGCACCGCCGCCTTCGACGGGATGCGTGAGACCGCCTGCGCGAGAGAGGCCACCGGCGTGCCGGCGCGCCGGGTCGCCTCGGCGACGATCACCGGCTCGCGGGTGCCGGTCAGCCGGGATGCCGCCGGCACCGACGCGTGTCCGAACATGCGCACCATCGCCGCGAAGCCCCAGGCGACCGCACCGGCCAGCACGGGTCCGGTCGGCCCGAAGGCCCGCCCCAGGTCGGTCGTCTGCCCGATGAACTCCCACGGGGCCCGCAGCCGGTGCGCGAGACCCTGCTGCGCCGCCGCGATCGCGACGAACGGGCCGAACTCGGCGAGGCGGCCGTCGACGGCCGCGAGCTCGGCCGCATCGGTGACGGCGGCACGGCGCGCGGTCAGCTCCGCATGCTCGTACACGACGGCCGCCACCCGCAGGTGCAGTGCGGTGTCGCGAGCTGAGGCATCCGCCCGCTCCGCGTCGGCGAGCAGCTCGCCGGCGTCCGCCGCCCACCCGCCGCGCAGCACGACCTCGACGTCTTCCAGCGCCCAGGCCGCGCTGCGAGCGGCCGTCGCCGCCGCGGCGAACCGCTCCGCGACGGTCTCGAGGTGCGCAGCCGCCTCGTACAGCGACGCGCTGTCGACGGCGACCACCGCACCGTGGCGGATCTCGATGTCATCGCTCACGGCAGCCGCTCTGCGAGGTCGGCGAGCAGCACTCCCGCCCCGGCGGTGGTCGCGGCGAGCTCGTCGACCCGCCGGCGGAGCCGGAATGCCTCCCGTCGCAGGCGCTCGATCTCGCCGTGGAACGAGTCGGCCGCGGGCGAGTGCCAGTCGGTGGCGTGCGCCGCACGATCCAGCACGCGCAGCGCGGCATCCAGCTCTCCGCCCATCTCCTCCAGTCGGTGGCGGGCGAGTCCCGCCGCGGTCCGGGCCCCCGTCAGGTCCCCGATGAGATCCGATGTGCCGAGCATCCCGCCAGCCTGACGCCGATCACCGGCCCTCCCCCGGCCGAACGCCTCCCGCCGTGGAGGAGCACCTCCGCGGCAGGCCTGTGGAGGAGAAGGCCTGTGAGGGAT
>DASSYC010000216.1:0-45436 GCA_035703465.1 Microbacterium sp.
ATCAAAGACCGAGTCCGCGCGAGGTGAAATCCACCGCGGATTCGGCCCGCCGAGCGCCTAGGCTCGATTCATCCCCGCAGCGACGGAGCAAGGAGCCAAGATGCCAGGACGATTCGACCTCGAGACGACGACGCTGCAGCAGCTGCTCGACGACCCCGAAGCCCGCGCCGTCCTCGACGAGGTGGTCCCGGAGCTGCCCGAGCATCCCATGCTCGCCATGGTGAAGGGGATGCCGGTGAACCAGCTGCTGCAGCTGGCCGATGCGCAGATCCCCGCCGACACGGTGGCGACGCTGCGCGAGCGCATCGAAGCCCTCTGACGCGCGCCCGCGCTCAGGGGCCCTCGTCGGCGAACGCCGCCTGCACGGCCCGGCAGTCCGCGGCAGACAGCTCGGCGTAGGCCAGCGACCAGTCGAGGATCGCGCGGGCCGCGGCATCCGAGCGCCCGATGTACCCGGTCACCCTGCTCGCTGTCGTGCTCTGCGCGTGCGCCCTGCCCAGCACCGCCGCGCACGCGCGGACGTAGTCGTCGAAGGCGTCCAGCGGCAGCCCCTCGAGCTCGATCGACCCCTTCATGTCGTGGAACTGGCGCACATAGAAGTCGCGGCCGTTCGCGCGCAGATAGCCGAGGAACGGGTCCGACACCGCCTGCAGCACTCGCTGGAGGCTCACGACGCGGAAGCCCTCGCCGTGCGCGGCGACGCCGTCGGCGATGCGGGCCGTCTGCGTGATGGAGCCGTGCTCGTCCAGCACCGAGCGGTCCGCCTGCTTGACCTGCAGCACGAGCGCGTCGTCGTCCGCGCCCTCCAGCAGCTGCAGGAAGCAGCGGGTGCCGACGCTGCCGACTCCCACCACACGCCGCGCCAGGTCGGTGGGCGCGTACTGGGTCAGCACGGTGTCGATGTCGACCCCCACGCTGGTGCGGTACTGCCGGAACAGCTGCGGAATCGACTGCCCGCCCTCGCTGATGATCTCGTGCGGATCGATGCGGACCATGGTCGGAGGATTCCCGATGAACCGCAGCCGCCCGGCGTCGTCTCGCTGCGTGGTGCGCTCGAGGGCCCTCGCCCCGGTGCGCCGCTGGGCGCCCTCGACCGCACGGCGCAGGGCGCGGCGCCCGGCCTTGCTCATCTGCTGACGGGCGAAGTCGATGTTCAGATGCATGAAGTACCGGTCGGCCGCACTGAGCCCTGCCATCCGCTGCAGCACCGACGCATACGTGGCCACCGCGCTCACGCAGATCCTCTCGATGTCCGCCTCGGCGTAGCCGACATGCCGCCCGCCGATCAGGGCGCTCGTGATCAGGCGCTTGACATCCCACTCCCACGGCGCGATCGCCGCCTCGTCGAAGTCGTTGAGGTCGAACACCAGCCGCCGCTCCGGGGAGGCGTAGAAGCCGAAGTTGCTGACGTGGGCATCGCCGCAGGAGGCGACCAGGATGCCGGAGCTCGGTGCATCCGCGAGATCGGCCGCCATCAGCCCGGCGGTGCCGCGGTAGAACGCGAACGGGTCGGCGAGCATGCGCTGCATCCGCAGGGGGACCAGCTCCGGGAGGCGGCCGGCGTTCTGCGCCCGCAGGTGGCCGACCGGATCGCGGTCTGCCGTGCTGTGGTCGGCCAGGCGGCCTCTCGGCGCGGTGGCGCGGTGCGCCCTGCCCTGCGCCCGGGACTCGGCGCGACTGGTCAGGGCGTAGGGGCTGTCATAGACGGGCATGCCGCCATTGTGGCGGTCGGTGAGTCAGCGCCGCCAGCGCCGGGGGCGATCGGATCGCGCATCGTCGGCGGCGCGCTGTGCTCGCTCAGCCGCCCGGCGCGCCTCGCGACGCTGCCGCCAGGCCTGCACTTCGGCGTCGACATCGCGGGTCGGGGTGACCACGGGCGGGCCGCCCAGCAGCTGACGACGCGCTTCGATGACCCGGCGGTTGAAGTCCTCGAGGGCCTCTCGCACGTCCTGCTCGCGCGCCAGCTCGTCGAGCCGGTCGTCCAGCTCGGCGTTCTCGACCCGCAGCATGATCGCCGGCGGGCCGAGGCCGCGCAGCTGCTCGGTCTCGATCTTCCGCCGGATCCACCAGTCCGGGTCGTGCGAGCCGCCCAGACCCCGCAGCGGCTTGCCGGCGCCGGGCAGGTCGTCGAACTCGCCGCGGCGGATCGCCTGCTGGATCGCCGTCTCGACGTACGCGGCGCGATCCAGCGCCGTCGGGCTGCGGGGGGCGGATGCCTGAGGCAGCCGCTCGCTCTCGCCCTCCTGGGGCTCGTCCCCGTGCTCGCGGGCCTGCTTCTCGAGGCGGTACCGGGCCGCCGCCTCGCGCGGATCGTCTGCGGGCGGGCGGAGGGTCATCCCGCGACCTCCGCGGCCGCGGCCTCGGCCTGGCGGCGTGCCTTCTTCGCGCCGCGGGCGGCCGCATCCCGTGCCTGGTCGGCTTCGGCGACGGCAGCGTCCGCTCGCTCGGCCTCGGCCTCGATCCGGGCGAGATCGGCCCGCAGCTGGTCGATGCGCTCGCGCAGGCGATCCGCGTGCTCGCGCGCCCGCGTGAGGGCGGCCTGGGCGGCGGTGAGCTCGCGGTCGGCGGCTCCCGCAGCCTGTGCCGCCTCGCGCGCGGCACGCTCCGCCGCCTTCCGCGCGCGCCGCTCCGCGAGGTCGTCGCGCGTGGGTCTCGGCGTCTGCGCTGGAATCTCGCCGGCGACGGCCCCCTCGAGATCCGCCGCGTCGAAGCCGACGACATCGAGGGTGCGCACGAGCCGGCCGGTCAGCACTGCGGCGGCGGCCCCGGCATCCCGCATCGCCGCATTGAGGGTCTTCTCCACCTCCACGAGCGCCGCCTGGCTGGCCGTGACGCCCTCCTCCTTCGCAAGCGCGGCAGCGCGGCGGGCCAAACCCGCGACGAGCGCGCGGCGCTGCGTCGTGAGCTCGGCGAGGGCCCCGGCATCCAGCTCCGCCTGCGCCTCGCGCAGCGCGGCACCCAGCTCGACCGCCTGACCCAGCTCGTCGCGCGCCCTGCGGGCGAGCAGATCGACGATCCAGGCCGCCAGCGACGGCTTGCGCAGCGACCGGATGCCGTCGGCCAGCGCGGTGTCGCCGGCCGCCTTCGCCCGCGCGTCGCGCTCGCGCGTGAACGAGTCCCGCGGCAGCGCGTACAGCTCGGCCGCGACATCCTCCAGCGTGGGGTTCGCCATCACCTCCATTGTGCATCGACGGGCTGCTGTCCACCCCTACCCGGCTGACAGCCCACCGACTACCGTCGGGAGCACCGACACCGACCCCGACACCCGCAGGAGGAATCATGCGTGCAGTGGTTTTCGAGCAGTTCAAGTCCCCGCCGGTCCTCACCGAGCGCGACAGGCCCGTGCCCGGGGCGGGGGAGGTGCTGCTGAAGGTCGCCGGCGCGGGCGCCTGCCACTCCGACGTCGCGGTCTACCACGACTTCGACGAGTCGACGGCGCCGCCGCAGCTGAAGCCCAGCTACATCCTCGGCCACGAGAACTCCGGCTGGATCGAAGAGCTCGGCGACGGTGTGACCGGGCTGAACAAGGGCGACGCGTTCCTCGTCTACGGCCCGATCGGGTGCGGGCACTGCCCGGCCTGCTCGCGCGGCCAGGACACCTACTGCTACAACGTCGCCGACATGCCGTACATGGCCACGGGCCTGGGCCGCGACGGCGGGATGGCCGAGTACATGACCGTGCCGGCACGCAACCTCGTGCCGCTGGGCGACGCCGACCCGTACGCTGCGGCGCCGCTGTCGGACGCCGGGCTGACGCCGTACCACGCCATCAAGCTCTCGCTGCCGAGGCTGGCCGGCGGCGGCAAGACGGCCCTGGTGATCGGTCTGGGCGGGCTGGGTCTGGTGGCGGTGCAGATCCTCGGCGCGCTCACCGGCGCCACCGTGATCGCGACGGACATGAAGCCCGAGGCGATGGCCCGAGCCGAGGAGTTCGGCGCCGTGACCGTTCCCGGCGGGGAGGGTCAGGCCGAGCGCATCCGCGAGCTGACCGGCGGTCAGGGCGTCACGGCGGTCTTCGACTTCGTCGGGGTCGGACCGACGATCGCCCTCTCGATGGGCGTGGTGGCACGGCAGGGCCGGGTCACGATCGTGGGCATCGCGGGCGGCACATACGAGTGGAGCTTCTTCACGGCGCCGTACGAGGTCGACCTCACGAGCACCTACTGGGGGACCATCGAAGAGCTGCACGAAGTGGCCGCGCTCTACCGTGCCGGGCAGATCGTCCCCGACGTGGACTACTTCGCCATGGACGACGCCCTCGAGGTGTACCGCAAGCTGGAGGCGGGTGAGATCTCGGGGCGCGCGGTCGTGACGCCGAACGGACGCTGAGGCGCCGGGGTGCGTCGGGTACGCAGCCCGGCCGCCTCAGCCGGCGACGTCGACGACCGAGACCTGATCGAGCGACACCGTGACGGTGCGCGGGTCCTCTGATGTCACGACATGCACCGGACCGGTCAGCCGCACGGTCGTCTCGGCATCGCGCTGGGCGCAGGACGGTCCCACCCAGAGCTCGACGTCACCGGGTTCGACGATGCGCGTCAGGTCGCGTCCGCTGAAGGCGAGCCTCGACGTCGGCACCTGGAAGTGCACGATCATCTCGTCATCGGGCTCCAGCGTGATGCGCGCATAGCCGAGCAGCTGCGCGACCGGCCGGGTGACGCTGCCGACCAGGTCGCGCGCGTAGAGCTGGACCACGTCGGTCCCGGTGCGCGATCCGCTGTTGCGCACCTCGATCGACACCTCGAAGCTGTCTCCGGCGGCGACCTCGGAGGGCGCGGTGATCGAGATGTGGTCGAACGACGTGTAGGTCAGTCCGTGGCCGAAGGGCAGCAGCGGCGTGCTGTCGGCATCGGTGATGTCGTTCGCGCCGCCGAGGATCGGATGGAGGTAGGAGTACGGCTGCGCACCGGCTGACCGCGGCATCGAGACGGGCAGGCGGCCCGACGGCGAGACGCGCCCGGAGATGATCGCGGCGATGGCGGGGCCGCCCTCCTCACCGGGGAAGAACGACTGCAGGACGGCGGCCGCAGCCGTGGGGCCTTCGAGGGCCCAGTCGATCGCATAGGGGCGCCCCGACATCACCACGAGGACGAGCGGTGTGCCGGTGGCGGCGAGCGACTCGACGAGCTCGCGCTGCAGGCCGGGAAGCTCGAGGCTTTCGACGTCGTTGCCCTCGCCGACCGTGCCACGGCCGAACAGGCCGGCCCGGTCGCCCACGACCGCGACCACGACGTCGGCGTCCGCCGCGGCCGAGACCGCCGCGGCGATGCCGCTGCGGTCGTCGCCCTCGACGTCGCACCCGCGGTGGTACGAGAGCGCTGACTCGGGGAACTCGCCGCGCAGCCCTTCGAGCAGCGTCGGCAGAGCAAGGCCCGGATCCCGGTCGGGGTGGTGGGCGAGGACGTGGTTGACGAACGAGTAGCAGCCCATGAGCGCCTCGGACGAGTCGGCGTTGGGACCGACGACTGCGATGCGCCGTGCGCGGTCGGCGCGCAGCGGGAGCGTGCCGGCGTCGTTGGTGAGCAGGACGACCGATTCCTCGGCGATGCGCCGGGCCAGGGCGCGGTGCGCCGGGCTGTCGAGATCGATCGACTGCGGGGGCGCGTCGAAGGTCTCATCGAGCAGACCGAGCGACTCCTTCTGCGCGAGCACCCTCAGCACGGCCTGGTCGACCAGCTCGATGGGGATCGCCCGCGAGCGGACGCCCTCGGCGAGCGGGGCCGCGAACGCGTCCCCGGTCGGCAGCTCGACATCGATGCCCGCCGCGAGCGCGAGAGCGGCGGCCTCTCCGAGGTCGGCGGCCACCGCGTGCATCGTGTGGAGGAACGCGACGGAGAAGTAGTCCGAGACGACCGGGCCCTCGAAGCCCCAGTCGGAGCGCAGGATGTCGGTGAGGTACTCGGGTGTCGCCCCGACCGGCACCCCGTCGATCTCAGCGTACGAGTTCATGACCGAGCGCGCACCGCCGTCGCGCACCGCCATCTCGAACGGCGGGAGCAGGACGTCGGCGAGCTCGCGCGGGCCGGCGTGGACGGGGGCGTGATTGCGGCCGGCCTGTGAGGCCGAGTATCCGACGAAGTGCTTGAGGGTCGCGTGGACCCCGGCCGACTGCAGCCCGCGCACGTACGCGGTGCCGATGGTGCCGACCACGTACGGGTCTTCGGCGATGCACTCGTCGACGCGGCCCCACCGCGGATCGCGGATGACGTCGAGCACGGGGGCGAGCCCCTGATGGATTCCCAGTGCGCGCATCGACTCGCCGATCAGACGGCCCATCTCCTCGACGGCCTCGGGGTCGAACGAGGCGCCCCACGCGAGCGGCGTCGGGAACGTCGCCGCCTGCCAGGCGGCCAGCCCGGTGAGGCACTCCTCGTGGACGATCGCCGGGATGCCCAGCCGCGTCTGGTCGCGAAGCCGGCGCTGCTCGTTCCAGAGCCACTCGGCACGTTCGATGGGGTCGACCGGCCGGGTGCCGTAGACACGTGTCAGCTGGCCGATGCCGTGGACCGTGGCATCCTCGTACGTCGCCGACGACCTCATCTCGCCGGCCATCGGCGCGACGACCTCGTCGCCCTTGTCGACCCAGAACCCCACGAGCTGCGCGAGCTTCTCATCGAGGGTCATGTCGAACAGCAGCCTGCGGACACGGTCTGAGAACGCGGCATCCTGCGCGCCGGTCATCCCTTCACCGCCCCAGTGAGCCCGCCGACGATGCGACGCTCGAAGAAGCTGAAGAAGATCAGGGCCGGGATCATCGACAGCGAGGTGAAGGCGAGCACCTTCGCCGTGTCGACCGAGTACTGCGTCGCGAACTGCTGGGTGCCCAGGGGCAGGGTGTACAGATCCGGGCTGTTCAGGATGAACAGGGGGAGCATGTAGCTGTTCCAGCTGGCGACGAACGCGAGGATGCCGACCGTGATCACCCCCGGAACCGAGAGGGGGATGACCATGCGCCAGAAGAACCCGAGTCTTCCGCAGCCGTCGATCTCCGCCGCCTCCTGCAGCTCGTGGGGGATCGCCGCCAGGAAGGGCACGAGGATGATGATCGTGATCGGCAGGGCGAACGCGATCTGCGGCACGATCAGTCCCATGAGCGAGTTGGCCATGCCGAGATCGCGGATGAGGATGTACAGCGGGGTGATCGCGACCGTCATGGGGAACATGAGGCCGGCGGTGAACAGCGCATAGATGAGGGTGCGCGATCGGAACTGGTAGCGGCTCAGCGCGAAGGCCGCCATCAGCCCGAGGATCACCACGAAGGCCGTCGTGCCGACGGCCGCGATCCCCGAGTTCAGCATCATCTGCCAGAAGACGCCGGAGCTGAGCACCGATGCGTAGTTCTCCCAGCGCCAGATGTCGGGCAGGCCGGACGGGTCGATGGTGATCTCGGAGTTGGAGCGGAAGCCGCCGACGATGATGTACACGACGGGCGCGAGCATCAGCGCGACCAGGACGAGCGCGACGAAGTACACGATCGCCGACGTCGCCTTGCGGCGGGTCGCGCGGTGTTCGTCGCCCGGCGCGCGCCGCGCGTTCGAGGTGACGGGTGTGGTCGTGGCGGTCATCGCGTCGGTCCTTCCGTGACGGCCCCGGCGAGATCGCGGCGGAGGACGAACCTCTGATAGAGCAGGGCGATGATGAGCGAGATGATGAAGATGACGACCGCGACGGCAGATCCGTAGCCGTAGCTGCCCGCCATCCGGCCGTTCGCGACCATGTACGTCGCCATCGTCGAGGTGCCCGCGGTCGAGGAGACGTACTGCCCCCAGATGACCCAGACGAGGTCGAACAGCTGCAGCGAGCCGATGATCGACAGGAACGCCCAGATGCGGATCGTCGGCCCGAGCAGCGGCAGCACGATGTAGCGCTGCACCTGCCAGTACGACGCGCCGTCGATGGCGGCTGCTTCGGACAGCTCGTCCGGGATGCCCTGGAGGCCGGCGAGGAAGAGGATCACGGCGAAGCCGATGTACTTCCACGTGATGATCACCATCAGCGTCCAGATGGCGATCGACGGGTCGGCCAGCCAGTCCAGGGCCAGGAAGCCGAGCCCCATCTTCTCGAGGAGCCCGTTGAGGGCGCCCGTCGTCGCGAGCATGAGGCTCCAGCCGATGCCGACGACGACCTCGGAGATGACGTACGGGATGAAGATGAGCACCCGGATGAGCGACTGGAAGCGCATCTTGCGGTTCAGCAGGAGCGCGAGTCCGAGCGCGATGGGCCCCTGCATGATGAGCGACATCACGACGATGAACAGGTTGTGCCCGAGGGCCTCGAGGAAGGCGGGATCGGTCAGGATCACGCCGTAGTTGCGCAGGCCCACGAACTTGCTCGGCTGCCCGAAGCCGTTCCAGCTGAAGAAGCCGTAGTAGGCGGCCAGGATGACCGGGAAGATGACGAAGGTGCAGAAGACGATCAGGGCGGGAGCGATCAGGATGACCAGCTCGAGCCGCGTGCCCCACCTGCGCCCCGGGCCCCGTCGCCCGGTCCGGGGCCGAGGGGGTGGGGGCCCGGCCGGGGAGTCGGACTCCCCGGCCGGGTCAGGCGTGCCGGGCGCGTTCGCTGCGACGTCGGACGTTGCGCGCACGGTTGCCATAGTGCGCTGCCTCAGGACTTGGCGGCTGCGGAGTTGACCGCGTCCACGATGTCCTGCGGGCCCGCCTTGCCGGCGAACATGTCGACCACGGCCACGTTCAGCGCGTTGCCGATGTTCTGGCCGAACAGGGTGTCCAGCCACACGACGACGTACGGTGCCTCGTTGTAGGCGTCCAGAATGTTCTTCATCGTCGGGTCGGTGACCACGCTCTGCGCCTCCACCGATGCGGGAAGGGTCTGGAACGCGTCGGCGTAGGCCTCCTGGTTCGCCTTCTCAACGATGAAGTTCATGAAGTCCACGCACTCCTTGGGCGCGTTGACCCAGCACGAGTATCCGTCCACGCCGCCCATCATGGCGCCGGGTGCACCGTCGCCGCCCGGGACCTCGGGGAACGGGAACCAGGCGAGGTCGGGAAGCGGCTTCTCGTCGGGGGTGAGCGAGGCGATCACGCCCGGATCCCAGGCGCCCATGAGCTCCATCGCGGCCTTGTGGTTCGCGAGCAGACCGGCCGACGAGGTCGCGCCCTGCTGGGCCTCCGTCGTCAGGAAGCCCTTGTTGAACGGGTTCGTCGCCAGGAACTTCTCCAGGTTCTCGCCGGCGGTCAGCCAGCACTCGTCCTCGAAGGTGCGCGTCGTGGCGACCTTGTCGAGCACGTCCTGCGCGCATGCGCGGAGGGCGAAGTTGTAGTACCAGTGCGCTGCCGGCCAGGCATCCTTCGCGCCGACGGCGATCGGGTCGACACCGGAGGCGCGCAGCTTCTCGTTGGCCGCTTCGAGGTCGGAGATCGTCGCCGGGTTCTCGGTGATGCCGGCGGCGTCGAACAGGTCGCTCGAGTAGAAGATGCCCGACGGAAGGATCGACAGCGGCATCCCGTAGTTCTTGCCGTCGACGGCGAATGCGTTCAGTGCCGCACCGACGGCATCCTTGGACTCCGCGGTGATTCCGTCCGTGAGGTCCATCACCTGGCCGGCCGCGACGATGTCGGCGAGCTTGCCGCCTCCTCGGGCCATGAAGATGTCAGGACCTTCGCCGGAGTTGAGGGATGTCTGCAGCTTGCCGTCCATCTCCTCGTTCTGAATGGACTGCACCTTGATGGTGACGTTGTCGTGCTCCTTCTGGAACGCGGCCACGGTGTCGTCCCAGTACGCCTTGCCGGGGCCGGTCGTGGAGTTGTGCCAGAAGGTCATGGTGACCTCGCCGCCGTCTGTCTGCTCTCCTGACCCACCGCCGGCGCAGCCGCCGAGCGCGAGTGCGCCCACGGCGAGGATCGCCGATCCGAGCAGGAACTTCTTGGCATTCATGTGATTCCCGTTCTCTTCGTTGAGGAGCACCTCGGGGCTTCGAGATGCTGCTGGTTCCGCTATGCGCCGATCCGGGCATACCCGGAGGGTGCGAAAAGTTTTGCAGGGCAACAAAATCATGTCAAACGTTTTGGAAAACGGTTTCCAAACGTTATAGTCAAGTACTCATGGGGACACGTCCGACGATTCACGATGTGGCGGCTGCGAGCGGGTTCTCCGTCTCGACGGTCTCGAAGGCCGTCAACGGCCGCTACGGGGTGTCGACGGCGACGGTCGAAAGGGTCATGCGCGTCGTCGCCGAGCTCGGCTACGAGTCGAGTCTGATCGCCAGCAGCATGAGGTCTCGGCGCACGGGAGTCGTCGGCGTCCTGGTGGCGGGCTTCGAGCCGTTCAGCACCGAGGTGCTCAAGGGTGTGAGCGCAGGCCTCCGGAATCACTCCTTCGAACTGCTCGCCTACGCGGGATCAGGCCAGACCGATGGTGAAGGATGGGAGCGCAGGTCGCTCAGCCGGCTGAGCGGGACTCTCATCGATGGCGCGATCATGGTCACGCCCACGGTCGTCAATGTGGCCGCCGAGGTCCCGATCGTGGCGATCGACCCGCACACGGGCCCCGCGGACTTGCCGACCGTCGAGTCCGACAGCTTCGGCGGCGCGCGGGAGGCGGTGCGCTACCTGATCGAGCTGGGACACACCCGCATCGGGTTCATCGCCGGCCGCCCCGACCTGCGGTCATCGATCGCCCGCGAGTCGGGATATCGTCGCGCCCTCGTGGACGCGGGGCTGCCGCTGGACCTCTCGCTCGTCGGGGTCGGACGCTACGTCGGCGACATCGCACGCGAGGCGGCGGCGTCGCTTCTGTCGCGCGCCGAGCGCCCGACCGCGATCTTCGCCGCGAACGACCTGTCCGCGATCGCCATCATCGACGTCGCCCGCGAGTTCGGACTCTCGGTGCCCGATGACCTGTCCGTCATCGGCTTCGACGACGTCCCGGAGGCGTCTCAGCTCAGCAGGCCCCTCACCACCGTGCGTCAGCACATGCAGGCGCTCGGGGGCGAGGCGGCCAGCCTTCTGATGGCGCTGATGGAGGGGCAGCAGCCCGCGGCGACCCACCTGCGGCTTCCCACCCAGCTCATCCCGCGCGCGACAACGGCTCCGCTTCGCTGACGGATGCGGCGCCGAGCGGATCGCGCAGGAGATCGGCGAACACGGCCTCGGCCGCTCCTGCGAGAAGCCGATCCTCGGCCAGCAGTGCGACGCGGATCGCGAGGTCGTCGCAGGTCGCCGGCATCGCCTGGTGGCGGACGGCCCGCAGCATCCCGTCCAGGTCGTCCTGAACGAGGGTCGCAAGGAATCCGCCGAGGACCACGACCGAGGGGTTGAGCACGTTCACGGCGTTCGCGAGCGCGGTCGCCAGGATGCGGCGCTGCCGCAGGACCTCGTCGTGGGCCTCGGGAGATGTCGCCGTGGCGAGCGCCGCGGCCAGCGTGGGCTCGTCCGCCCCCTGCAGCCCGACCGAGGCGAGCAGCCGCGCACGGCTCACCTCGTCCTCGAGCACGCCGGCGTCGCCCGCGCGCCGGTCTGCGCCGGCGGCGATGCCCGGCCGGTTCTGACCGAACTCGCCGGCGTAGCCCTGCGCCCCGCTCACCGGGACGCCCTGCACGACGAGCCCGCCGCCGATGCCGCTCGCCCCGCCGTTGAGGTAGATGACATCGTCGATGCCGCGCGCTGCGCCGAAGAGGTGCTCGGCGACAACGCCCATCGTGGCGTCGTTGCCGACCACTGTCGGCAGGCCGGTGGCCTCTTCGATGATGTCGCGCAGCGCGACATCCTTCCACCGCAGGTGCGGCGCGTCGCGCACGAGGCCGTCGGAGGCGCGGACGAGGCCTGGGACGGCCACCCCGACGCCGACGATGCGGCCGGCGGCGAGCTCGTTCGCACGCCACGCGCGGATCTGGTCGGCGACGAGCCGCGCCGTGTGCTCCGGCGAGACGAGCTCGTCGAACTCGATGCGCACACGAGTCGGGATGCTGCGGTCCAGGCCGACTGCGGCCAGCGTCAGCGCATCGACCTCGGGGTTGACGGCGATCGCGACGACGTGCGGATCGGCCACGGCGATCGGCGACGGTCGACCGACCCGGCGACTGGGGTCGGGCGGACGCTCGACCAGAACGCCGAGGGTGATCAACTCGGCGATGAGGTCGGCGATCGTGGAGCGGTTGAGCCCCGTCGACTCGGTCAGCGACGCGCGAGACAGCGGACCGTCCAGATGAACGAGGCGCAGAATCCTGCTGAGGTTGACCTGACGCACACCGACCGTATCCTTCACGCGCATGAGTCTAGGGGGACGACCGGCATTTGTTGCGCTTCACGACGAATCGCCGTCATCATGGGTCTGCGGCGCTGTGCGCTGCGCTTCCACGAGGGGGACCATGGGTCGATACCGCAACCCGATCCTGCCCGGGTGCCACCCCGATCCCAGCGTCTGCCGCGTCGGTGACGAGTACTTCCTCGTCACATCGACGTTCGAGCACCTTCCGGGCCTGCCGGTCCACCGCTCCGTGAACCTCGTGGACTGGGAGCTCATCGGCCATGTGGTCCACGACGAGATCGACTTCTCGGACCTGCCGTCCTCGGGCGGGCTGTTCGCGCCGACCATCCGCTGGCACGACGGACGGTTCTTCGTCGTGTGCACCCTCGTGCACGGCTCCCAGAGCACACGCCACTTCGTGATGACCGCCACCGACCCCGGCGGACCGTGGAGCGGACCGCGATGGTTCGACGGCGTGCCGGGGATCGACCCGTCGCTCACTTTCGACGGCGACCGGGTGTGGCTGTGCGGCACGCGGCTCGCCGACCCGGGGCTGTGGCCGGGGCAGACCGATGTCTGGCTGCGAGAGCTCGACCGCCACACGCTCGAGCCGATCGGTGAGGAGCGGCTGATCTGGCACGGCGCTCTGCAGGGAGCGGTGTGGGCGGAGGGCCCGCACGTCCTGCCCAGACCCGGCGGAGGCTGGATGCTGCTGGCCGCCGAGGGGGGAACCGCGCGGGACCACGCGATCTGCGTCGCCTACGCGGATGCCGTGGAGGGGCCGTACACCGGCGACCCGGGAAATCCGCGTCTGACCCATCGCGACCTGGGCGAGGCGTCCGACATCGCGAACGTCGGCCACGCCGACCTCGTGGACACACCCGGCGGATCGACGTGGGCCGTGCTGCTCGCGACGCACACCGACGGAGGCCTGGACTCGCTGCTCGGGCGGCAGACGCACCTCGTGCCCGTCGCCTGGGAGGATCGCCGGCCGGTCTTCGCGCCGGGGGTCGGCCGCGTCCGACGCGACATGGCGCACGACGACCTCGTCGACCAGGCTCCGCCGATCGCGGTGCGCAGCGACGGGTTCACGTCCCTCGACCCGCAGTGGAACGGCGTGCGCCGCCTGCCATCTATGTTCGCCCGTGCGCACGGCGGGGCGCTCCGCCTCACCGCCGGGGAGGTCCCGGCCGACGGGTTCCTCGGCCGCCGCCTGCCCGAGCCGCGGGCGACCGCGCGCATCCGGGTCCACGTCACCGCCGGGCTGCGAGCGGGACTGCTGCTGCGCACCTCCGACGACGACTGGGCCGAGGTCTCCGTCGACCCGCAGGGCCTCGTGAGCGCGGCGATCTCGGTGCGGGCGTCCGTGCGGGTCGCCGGCGAACGGCAGGTCACCGGGGCGGCGGTCGACCTGGCCATCGCCCTGGACGGGTTCACCGCGACCGCGCTCGTCGACGGCTCGCCGGTGGCATCCTTCGACGTCTCCGACCTCTCGACCTCCCGCGCCGGCGGCTTCCTCGGCTGCTGGATCGGCCCCTTCGCCGTGGGTGTCGGCGAGGCCGTCTTCGAGCGGTTCGAACTGCACGCATCCGACCCGTCGGCCGCAGTGGACGACCGGCCGCATCTGGTATAGGTTGTGAACAACAACATTTAAATCCGCGACCGCGCCGTCGCCGCAAAGGAGCATCATGCCCACCCCCACTCCTGCCGACAAGTTCACCTTCGGGCTGTGGACCATCGGCTACAACGGCACCGACCCGTTCGGCGGCCCCACCCGTCCGCCGCTGGATGTGGTCCACGCGGTCGAGAAGCTCGCCGAGCTCGGTGCTTTCGGACTCACCTTCCACGATGACGATCTGTTCGCCTTCGGCTCGAGCGACGCCGATCGGCAGAAGCAGATCGACCGGCTCAAGGGCGTGCTGGATGCCACGGGCCTGAAGGTGCCGATGGTGACCACCAACCTCTTCTCGCCGCCCGTGTTCAAGGACGGCGGATTCACCTCGAACGACCGCGCGGTGCGGCGCTTCGCGCTGCGCAAGGTGCTGCGCCAGATCGACCTCGGCGCCGAGCTGGGCGCGAAGACCATCGTCATGTGGGGCGGCCGCGAGGGCGCCGAGTACGACGCGGCCAAGGACATCCGCGCCGCCCTGGAGCGCTACCGCGAGGCGGTGAACATGCTCTCGCAGTACGTGATCGACAAGGGCTACGACCTGCGGTTCGCCATCGAGCCCAAGCCGAACGAGCCGCGCGGCGACATCCTCCTGCCCACGGTCGGACACGCGCTCGCGTTCATCGGCAGCCTCGAGCGCCCCGACATGGTGGGTCTGAACCCCGAGGTCGGGCACGAGCAGATGGCGGGCCTGAACTTCGCCGCCGGCATCGCTCAGGCGCTGTACCACGGCAAGCTCTTCCACATCGACCTCAACGGCCAGCGCGGCATCAAGTACGACCAGGACCTCGTGTTCGGCCACGGCGATCTGCACAACGCCTTCGCGCTGGTCGACCTGCTCGAGAACGGCGGCCCGGGCGGCGTGCCCGCCTACGAGGGTCCGCGGCACTTCGACTACAAGCCGAGCCGCACGGAGGACGAGACCGGCGTCTGGGACTCCGCGGCGGCCAACATGCGCACCTACCTGCTGCTGAAGGAGCGCGCGCAGGCATTCCGCGCCGACCCCGAGGTGCAGGCGGCGCTGGAGGCATCCCGCGTCGGAGAGCTCTCGGTGTCCACCCTCGCCGACGGTGAGACTTACGACGATCTGCTCGCCGACCGCTCGGCGTTCGAGGACTTCGACCCCGCCGTCTACTTCGGCGGCAAGGGCTTCGGCTTCGTGCGACTGCAGCAGCTGGCGACCGAGCACCTCCTCGGCGCCCGGGGCTGAGCGGATACGCGCAGTGACCCTGGTGATGGGGGTCGACTCGTCGACCCAGTCGTGCAAGGTCGTGATCGTCGACACGGCCACGGGCGCGGTCGTGCGGGAGGGCCGGGCACCGCATCCGGCGGGCACCGAAGTCGAGCCGGATGCCTGGTGGCAGGCGCTGCAGCAGGCGATCGCCGCCGCGGGCGGCATGGACGACGTCACGGCGTGGTCCATCGGCGGCCAGCAGCACGGCATGGTCGCGCTCGACGCCGAGGGCCGTGTCATCCGCCCCGCGCTCCTGTGGAACGACACCCGCTCGGCCGGCGCCGCCGCCGACCTGATCGACGAGTTCGGCGCCGAGCGGCTCGCCGAGCGCACCGGGCTCGTGCCCGTGGCATCCTTCACCATCACCAAGCTGCGCTGGCTGCGCGATCACGAGGCCGGCAACGCCGCCCGCGTGGCGGCCGTCGCCCTCCCGCACGACTGGCTCACGTGGCGGCTGCGCGGGTTCGGGCCGGAGGATCCGAAGCTGGACCAGCTGGTGACGGACAGGTCGGATGCCTCGGGCACCGGCTACTGGAACCCCGACACCGGCGACTACGACCGCGAGCTGCTGGTTGCCGCGCTGGGGCACGACGCGGTGCTGCCGCGGGTGCTCGGCCCGAAGGAATGGGTCGAAGATGGCCAGGGCCGCCGCGTGGGTCCGGGGGCGGGAGACAACGCCGCGGCCGCACTCGGCCTGGGCGCCGGCCCGGGCGATGTCGTCGTCTCGATCGGCACGAGCGGCACCGTCTTCGCGGTGAGTCAGCGGCGCACCGTCGACCCGACGGGTACGGTCGCCGGCTTTGCGGATGCGACGGGACGATTCCTGCCGCTGGTGGCGACCCTCAACGCGGCACGTGTGCTCGACGCGGCGGGGCGGGTGCTCGGCGTCGATCACGAAGGGCTCAGCGCACTCGCGCTCGCGGCCCACCCCGGCGCCGGAGGGCTCTCGCTCGTGCCGTATTTCGAAGGGGAGCGCACGCCGAACCTGCCCGACGCCACGGCTTCACTGAGCGGTATGACCTTGGCGAACACGACCCGCGAGAACTTCGCGCGAGCCGCGATCGAGGGGATGCTGGGCGGTCTCGCTGCGGGAATGGACGCACTGCGCAGGCTCGGCGTCCCGCTCGAGCGGGCGCTGCTGATCGGCGGCGGCGCGCAGTCCCGTGCGGTGCGCGAGATCGCCGCGGACGTGCTGGGTCTGGCCGTCGAGGTGCCCGCGCCCGGCGAATACGTGGCGCTGGGTGCCGCGCGCCAGGCGGCAGACGTCATCGCCGCCTGAACCGGACCGACAGAACGCGACAGAGGGCCCCCGAGTGATCTCTGGAGCCCTCCGCGTCTTCGTCGCGCGCGAACGGTCAGTCGCCGCGCATGGCCTCGTTGGCGTCGTTCTTGGCGTGCGTCGCGTCCCGCTCGCGCTCGGCCTTCTTCACGTTCGCGTCGGCTTGCATCTCGTCGACCTTGTCGTCGATCCTGTCGGTGGTGTCGTCCCAGGCATCCCCGATCTTGCGACCGGCGGTCTCGGCGGCATCCTTGGCGTCGTCCATGATTCCCATGACTGTTCCCTTTCCAGGCGGTGCGTTCACGGTACGTGCTCGTCATGCATCTGGCTCGGGGGTTGAAAAAGCGGGGATGCCGCGCTAGGCGCGTGCGTCGACGTCGCCGCGCACCGGGTAGCCTCGTTGCCGAGGGGGTGACGGGTGGGGCGGACAGCTGATGCCATCGCCGAGGGTCTCCAGATCGCATGGGCAGCGGCTCGGCTTGCACTGAAGAACATCATCCTGGTCGAGACGATCACGCAGGACGTGGACTTCATCCCCGGGGCGGTCGCGGCAGCGGCCCGCGAGGTGCTGCTGGGGCTCGCCCGCGAGCAGGCGGCCGCGGCCGACCTCGCGCATCGGCAGCGCAAGCGGGCCTGGGGCCGGTTCAGCGAGCCCGACGGCACCCACGACTACCGCGATCGCGACACCCGGAACCTGCGGCGCCGCGAGAAGCAGTACGCCGGCATCGCCCAGACGCTGCGCGCATATGCAGACGACGATGCAGTGCTGCTCAAGCTCGTCGAGGAGGCGCGCGAGTCCGCCTGGGCTGATGTGGAGAGCAACCTGTCCAGCCGCCTGCGGGTCGAGGGGATGCGGGCCGATGCCGATCCCGAGTACGGGTCGATGCGGGATGCCCGCATGTCGGCGGTGGCGCTGATCGACCTGCAGCGGCTCGAGGCGCGACAGCGTAGGCTCGGGCACCTCCCGGGGGAGCCGGCTCGAGGCTGAACCCGCATCCTCGTGGCGACCTCTACGTGGTTAGCGGCTCATCGCGCACTTGTGGGCTCCGGTTGCCGCCACCACCGCGGGAAGCGGCGTCAGCAGCCCCCGATTTGCGGCCCTTCGCGCACCCGTGGGCCCCTGTTGCCCCTATCACCTGGCGTGGCGGCAGGACGGGCCGGCGGTTTCGCCGGCGCTGACATGCGAAGACCCCGTTCGATTCGCGGGGGTGGCACGGCGTAAGGTATTCTGGACTGTGGCCTGCGCGCCGGAAGATGCGCACGCCGACCAGCGCTCGTAGCTCAATGGATAGAGCATCTGACTACGGATCAGAAGGTTGGGGGTTCGAGTCCCTTCGAGCGCGCTTCGTGTTTTTGGAAATGGGCCGTTGATCGGCCCTTTTCTTGTTGACATTCCCTCTGATTGGGTCGAGTCGTCGATCGGTAATCGGATGGTGTAGCCACCCGACACTTGGAAATCCCGGTCTGGCACTGTTTTCTGATAGCGCAGAGCGCGAGGCTGAGGGGTTTTGCCCAGCGGTGCTCGGTCGCCGTTGTCGGGGGTGGGACGTACACTCTGATCATGACTCCCACCGCGGCGCAGGTGCTGGAGAGCGCGAAGGCTCTCAGTGCTTCTGAGCGTGCCGAGATCGCAGAGGAACTCGTGCTGAGCATGGCGGCGACTGATGTCGATGATGCCGTCCGGCACGCTGCGCTCAAGGCGGCGATCGACGTCGCAGTGCATAGCGTTGACGCCGGCGAGGGCATTCGTGTGCCCGCCGATGGCGCCCGCGACTACATCCGCGCACTCGGTCGCGAGGCGACTCGGATCGTAGACACCAAGAACGCGTGACCCGCTCGTACACCATCGCGCCGGCCGCACAGGCCGACATCATCGGCATCCTGGTCGTGTCCTACGACCACTTCGGCTCGACGGTGCGTGACGGATACGAGCAACTCATCGCGGCCGCAATCGATGACATCGTCGGCGACCGAATCCGGGTCGGCGTGCAAGACCGCCCAGACCTCGGGCCCGGCATCCGCTCGCGGCACGTCCGACTGAGCCGCGACAACGTCCCCGCCGACGTGCGCCGCATCATCCGCCCGCGTCACATTGTCTTCTTCCGCGAGTTCGACGGCGAGGTGCACATCCTTCGTGTGCTGCACGAAGTGATGGATCTGGTGCGCCAGCGGTACGAATGAGTCAGGCCGAGTGCTGGCTCGGCGGACGCGCCGGTATCGTGGGCTGGACGTAGGCGCCGGAATCGGCACGCCGATGTGTGCACTGATGTGTGCACCGCACCCCGCGATCCCAGTCATCACGCGGAACCAGCCCTCCGCATCCTCCTTCTACGGATCAGAAGGTTGGGGGTTCGAGTCCCTTCGAGCGCGCTTCGTGTTTTCAGGGAAATGGAATGGGCCGTTGATCGGCCCGTTTCTTGGGTAGCAACCCTTCTGACTTGGCGGGCGAGTGTCGAATCGCCTACGTGGCGTCCTAACGGTATTTCGTAATACGATGTCGACGTGAGTGGTGAAGAGACCATCGGCGGTGTGCCCGTCACCGAGGAGCAGATCGCGGCCTGGGCCGCGGAGGCTGAGGCCGGTTACGACGTCGACGCGTTGAAGAAGCGCGGGCGAGGAAGGCCCGGACGGGGCGCCGAGCCGTCGCAGGTGGTGGCGCTGCGACTCACGAGTGAAGAGCTTGCCCGGCTGGATGCGCTCGCCGCGAAGGCGCACAAGACGAGGTCCGAGTTCATTCGCGATGCGCTCTCTGCGTACGCCGCGTGAACGTCCATCCGAGCGCGCTGAAGCATGGCGTCTCCACCGAGGATGCGACGCAGGCGGCATCCTTGCCGTTGTGGGTCGAGGATCTGGACGACGACTCGCCGGCGCGACAGCTGCGGCTCGGCTTCGACACAAAGGGACGTTTGCTCGAGACTGTTGTGCTCGTGTTCGACAGCGGGAACGAACTCGTCATCCATGCGATGAAGGGTCGGCCGCAGATGCTTGATCTGTTGCCCTAGACGGGTATCCGTATGCGTGCACCGATGTGTGCACCACGCCGCGCGATCCCAGTCATTGCACGAACCCGTGCCACATCTCCTCCCTCTACGGATCAGAAGGTTGGGGGTTCGAGTCCCTTCGAGCGTGCGGCCCTATCGTGAGCTACTGCTTCTCCATCTCAACGGTCATCGTCACCCCTATAGCGGTGAGTTCGTACATGAGCTTCCCGCCTTCGTAGGTGAAGTCCTTTGTCTTGCTCTGGGAGGCGAGGAGCGCGTTCTCCATCGCGGCGATGTCGCCCGCTGATGTCCAGCTGAACGATTCGGTGTCCTCGGTCGGAGCCTCGTAGGACCCGATCCAGTAGATCGCGGTTGTCGACTCTGATTCGTTGACCCAGTCGATGGTGATCACATCGCCGGCGATGGTCGCCTGCTGGTAGGACTCGGCGGAGTTGGAGTTGATCTGCCTCCATTCCCCGGTGAGGTCCAGTGGTTCCGCAGGCGCCTCGGTCTCCGTCGATGCGTCGGTGTCCGTCGTCGTCCCGGTGTCCGTCTCGGCCGCAGGTGCGGAACACGCCGTGAGGACGAGTGCGGCGAGAACGAAGGGTGCGAGGGTGCGGAGCTTCATGTCCGGATCCTACAAGCGGGCCATGACGCCCGCAGAACCCATCGCGCTGAGCGCTGAGCACCGATATCAAAGTGCTGCGTGACTGTCAAACGATCTCGGGATCCCAGTCACGGCCCCGGCTCGCCCATGCCGGCGTCGCGCGCCAGGGCGACGACGCTGGCGCGGGAGCTCGCACCGAGCTTCGACATGACGCTCGAGACCACGTTGCGGACGGTCTTGTCAGAGACGATGAGGTCACTGGCGATCTCGGCGTTCGTCCGTCCGCGAGCAACGAGGGACAACACGTCGTGCTCGCGCGGGGTGAGTTGAGGGAACATTCGCGACTCGACAGATGCGCTGATTCCCCAGCGGAACTCGTCCGCGATGCCGGACCCGATGAACAGATCACCACGCTGAACCGCCGCGAGAGCGTGCGCGATGTCATCGTGGCCCGCGCCCTTGAGCAGGTAACCGCGCGCGCCGGCGCGCAGCGCGGCGAACAATGAGGACCGGTCATCCAGCATCGTCAGGATGAGCACGGCAAGGTCGGCGTCCTCAGCGAGCATGCGCCTGGTCGCTTGGATCCCACTCATGCCGGGCAGGTGCAGGTCCATGATGACGACATCCGGCTTCGCCTCGCGTACCAAGCTGATCGACTCCTCGCCGTCACCCGCCTCCCCGACCACCTCGACGCCGATCTCGAGGAGGAGCGACCGCAGCCCGTCGCGGTAGACCGGGTGGTCATCGCAGATGACGACTCGCATTGCGCACCTCCTCGGTCACCGGGAAAGACGCGTGCACTGTCGTTCCGGTGCTGCTGGATTCGATCGTCAGTCGCCCGCCGATCTCGATGCTGCGCTCGCGCATTGCCGGCAGCCCCACCCCGTCACTGGCCGCATCGACGTCCCAGCCGTGCCCGTCGTCCGTGACAACGACATCGAGCCACCCCTGGTGAGAGGTCAGGTCAACGCGAACCTCAGTCGGGTCACCATGACGCAGCGCGTTCGTCACGGCTTCTGTTGCCACCCGGTACACCGCGACTTCGACGCCCGGTGCCGCAGGGGGCAGCTCCGGATCAGCTGCGAGCGTCACGATCGCGCCCTCGGGCGATGACCTGCGTCGGCAGAACTCGTCGAGCGCGCCGAGGAGACCGAGTTCGGTCAGCGGTGCGGGCCTGAGATCCTCGATGATGCGGCGCACATCGGCCATGGCATCCGTCGCCGTGCTGCGCAGGCGGCTCAGTGTGCCTGGCAGTGCATCCGGTGCACGGTCGAGTTGCAGCATGGCAACGTCGGCGTGCATGGCGACTGCCGCGAGCATGGGCCCGAGGCCGTCATGGATGTCGCGGCGCAGGCGATGACGCTCCTCCTCCTGGGCGAGAACCAGCCGTTCCCGCGAGTCGCGAAGGTCATCGACGAACCGCCGTGAAGCGAGCGTCGCCGCAATCGGCGAGAGGAACGCCCCGATGAGACGTTCATCCGCGCTCGTGAATCCTTCGCGGGGCGAACGACGGCACAGGGCCAGACACCCGCAGGACTGCCCCAGATGTGACAGCTCCCACTCCGCCATGAACGACGCCCAGTGTGGTCGCTCTCCCGAAGACGCCACCAGCTCGCCGGTTTCGTCGTACACAGCAACCCACGGCAGACGCAGCGATTCCCGGATGCCCAAGGCCGCCGCCGCGAGGGCCGCATCCGGATCCCGGGCACTGCCCATCCGCTTCCCTGCCCTCACCACTGCGGCGACCGGATCGTCCCGCTCTCCGTAGAGCGCCCGGCTGGCGAGTCTCTGCAGCCCGATTCGCGCAGGCTGAAAGGCGAGGGCGACGACCCCGGTGGCGAGCAGGGATTCGGGCAAGGCGCCCTGGCTGCGAAGGAGCGCGCTCAGGCCCTCGACGACGAGCGCGTAGCCGACGACGACCAGGGCGGTCAGCCCCACGAAGATCACGGATCGGCGGACGATGAGCTCGAGACTGTACAGCCGGAACCGCAGGACGGCCAGGGCGACGGCCAACGGCAGCAGTGGGAAGACGACGAGCTGGATGACTGGGGCCCAGTCGGGAATGATGACAGCGAGGAACAACGCGAGAACGACGAGGACACTCGCGACCACGACCGGTGCCAGCTGCCGGCGAGCATCACCCGTCGATGCGCGAAGTCGGAGGATCAGGCTCGTCAGAGATGCGATTCCTGCGACGACGGTGATCGTCGCGAAAACAGTGAATGCGGGGCCGGCGAAGCCGACTCCGAGCGGATTCGCGACCGACGCATCCGGTCCCAGTTCGATCGCCTCACCGAATGCGAGTGAAACCGTCATGCCGACGATCCCCGCAGTGGCGAGCCACAGCACAGGGCTCCACCGCGGTGACGGCAGCTTGCCGTTCGGGAAGAGCAGGATCACGATGGTCAGGGGGAGGAACATCCCGGGCGCCCACGACCACTCGGAGATCCAGCCCGCCACCGCGGGAGCGGGCCAATCGTTCGCAACCGCCGCAAGAGCGTATTGGCCTGCTGCAACGGCGAGTCCGTGGCTGGCACCGATCACGATGAACAGCCATCCGAGCGGATGCCGCGGCATCCGGACGGTGATCGCAGCGGCCAGAGCAGACCAGACGATCGCCAGCACCACATCTTCGAACACGTGGCCGGCGACCGCGCCGGCGACATCCGTCGTGAGAGCGAGAACGAGGCCGGTCACGGCGAACACCACCGGAGGGATCGCAGTGTACGGCGTCAGTCGTTCGAGGGTCGTCCGGGACTCTGCGTTGGCCTCGACGCCGCTCATGACCCGAGACTGACGGCGGCTCGGATTGATGTCAAGACCGGCGTCGAGGCCAACGTCAGACCGTCTTCCTGCGTCGGGCGACGAGCACGCCCATCGCCCAGAACGCGGCGATCATCGGGAGGTTGGTCAGGATCGAGACGATGCCCATGCCGGCGAAGGAGAACGAGAGCAATGCGCCGGCGATCAGCAGCAGCGGCTGCCAGATCGGTATCGTGCGTGCGACGAGCAGCCCAACGGCCAGCGCCAGCATTCCGACTCCGAAGACGATGACCACGAAGTAGGAGATCGGCAGCGCAACGAGACCGAGTTCGTCCAGCGCCAGGACCACCGAGCCGCCCGCACCCGGGTCGACGGATGTCGCTGCGTGAGTCGCGTAGCCGAGAACTGCTTCGGAGAGGCCGTTGCACCAGGATCCCACGATGGCGACCACGCCGCCGACGAGGACCAGCCACCACGCACGCGCTCGGCGCGGGACGAGAGACCAGATGCCGACGATGGCGGGGACGAAGAGGAACGCGCCGGCGGCGGTCAGCAGCCGTGATGCGAGGAGGGCATCCCGGTGCTCGATCATCCCCTGGTACGCACCTGCGAAGTCATCCGGAAGTACGGGAAGCACAGCCTGGCCCGCCATGAAGAGTACGGGCGCGGCGAAGATGGCGAAGAGCATCCATAGCCGTCGGAGCCGAAAACCCACGGGCTCGGCAATCGTTTCAGCGGGAGCGATGGTGACAGTCATGAGGATCTTCCTGTTCGAGAGCGTGTGCTTTCGAACAGCGTCCGACGCCTCATGTCCTGGGCGGGAGAGACGACGGTCCCGTCTTCACGGGATCGTCGACGAGTTCTGTGGGGCGAACTGACTACGCGCCGCGCCTGATGTAGCGCATCAAGCCGACGATGATCGCGATGACCACGATGACGATGCCGATCCACAGCAGGAACTTCGCGGCACTGATGAAGATCCCGAGGAGCAGCAGCACGATGCCGACGATGAGCAGAATGACAGCTAAACCGATCATGCTGCCCAGTCTGGGGCATCCCGTCCGCCGACGGCACCCCCCTTGCACCGGCCCGTGAACCTGGCTATGCAGCCTCTCGACGGTCCCCTAGCCGGAAGAGGGATGCCACGGCCCCCGCGTCAGCTCAGTCCGAGCTCCGCGGCCAGCGCCTCCAGCGACCGGGTCGGGTCTTCGCGCTGCGGCAGGAACTGCACGCACACGTGGTCGGCGCCGGCGTCCAGCTGTGCGCGGACGGCGGCGGCGAGGACGGCGGGCGCCCCGTGCGGCGCGAGGGCGTCGACCGCGGCGTCGGTGGCGCCGTGGTCGAGCTCATCGGCGGTGAAGCCGTGCGCCTCGAGCGTGCGCCGGTAGTTCGACAGAGCGAGGTAGTGCTCCAGGAACCTCCGCGCGGTCTCGCGGGCCCTGGTCGTGTCGGTGTCGGGCACGAGTCGCTGCTCGGGCGCGATGATCACCTCCGGGCCCACGACCTCGCGCGCGAAGCGGGTGTGCGCCGGGGTGGTCATGTAGGGGTGCGTGCCGGCCGAGCGCTCCGCGGCGAGCCTCAACGTGCGGGGCCCGAGGGCCGAGATGATGCGGCGCTCCGGCGGAACGCCCTCGGCGCCGAGCACGTCGAGGTACGACTCGAGCGCAGCGAACGGCTTCCGGTAGACGCCAGCCAGCGACTCGGGGTGGCCGATGCCGATGCCGAGCACGAACCGGCCGGGGTGTGCCGCCTCGAGGCGGTGGAAGGATGCGGCGACCTCAGCGGCCGGCGACTTCCAGATGTTGACGATCCCCGTCGTCACAGTGATGCGCTCGGTGGCATCCAGGACGTCCTCGACGATCTGCAGGTCCGCATCGGGGGAGCCGCCGACCCAGAGGGTGCTGTACCCGAGCCGCTCGGCGGTGATCGCGTGCTGCGGGGTGAGCATTCCGGCACCGCGCCAGTATCCGATCCGGCCGAGGTCGGGGGTGATGGCGGCAGCGGGCATGTCAGGCTCCAATCGACGGGTCTCCCACCGTACCCGGGCGGTCTCAGAAGGCCGGCATCTCGGGAGCTGCTGCTGCGGCGATACCCTGAACGGATGAGCGCGTACGTCTCGGCGTTCGAGCTGTTCTCGATCGGAGTAGGACCCTCGAGCTCCCACACCGTCGGCCCGATGCGCGCGGCCGGCGACTTCGCCGCACGCCTGTGCGCGAGCGGCGTGCTCGAGCGCGTCGCGCACGTGACCTGCTCGCTGTTCGGCTCGCTCGGGGCGACCGGTCTCGGGCACGGCACACCCGACGCGGTGGTCGCCGGGCTGCAGGGTCTGGCTCCCGAGACGGTGGACCCGGATGCCGTGCGCGCCGCGTGGACCGACTGGGCCGAGGGCCGCGAGCTCGTCCTGGACGGCACGCACCGCGTGCGGTTCACCAAGAGCGACGTCGTGCTCGTTCCGCGCACGCGGCTGCCCGGGCATCCGAACGCGATGACGCTGCGGGCCTTCGACGTCGCCGGTGAGACGCTCGCCGACGAGACCTACTACTCCGTCGGCGGCGGGTTCATCCGGCGGGAGGGCGATCCCTCGACCGGCTCGGGAACCGGGCGAGGGGAAGCGGACCCACCCGCCGACCGCTTCCCGATCGGATTCGCGACTGCCGATGAGCTGCTGGCCGTGTGCGACGAGCACGGCATCACGATCGCCGAAGCCGCGCGCATCAACGAGCAGGCGCTGCGCAGCGAGGAAGAGGTCGCGGCGGGGCTCGACGGCATCTGGAACGCGATGGCGGGATGCCTGGAGTCCGGGCTGCACGCGGAGGGCACGCTGCCGGGCATCCTGCGTGTGAAACGGCGTGCCGCAGGCATCCGCGCCCAGCTCGAGGCCGGCGAGGCGGGCGGGCACCGCGAGCTGCCGGGGGAGTGGCTGGGTGCGTTCGCGCTCGCCGTCAACGAGGAGAACGCGGCCGGCGGCCGGGTCGTCACGGCGCCGACGAACGGCGCGGCCGGAATCCTCCCTGCGGTCGCGATGTACTGGTGGCGCTTCCTCGCCGACTCGGGCCTGGGCGCGGACAACGCGGTGACACCCGATGGCGAGCCGGCCGCCGGCGCGCTGCTCGGTGGGGACATCGACCCGCTCGATCAGGCGATCGTCGCCGAGGCCAATCGTCGCCGAGGCATCCGCCGCTTCCTGCTCACCGCCACCGCCCTCGGCAGCCTCTTCAAGGCCAACGCATCGATATCGGGTGCCGAAGGCGGCTGTCAGGCCGAGGTCGGCTCGGCGTGCGCGATGGCCGCCGGCGGGCTCACCGCTGTGATGGGCGGCACGAATCGCCAGATCGAGAACGCCGCCGAGATCGCCATGGAGCACCACCTCGGCCTCACCTGCGATCCCGTCGCCGGGCTCGTGCAGATTCCATGCATCGAGCGCAACGCGATCGCGGCATCGACCGCAGTGACCGCCGCCCGGCTCGCGCTGCGCGGCGACGGGAGCCACTACGTGAGCCTGGACACGGTCGTCGAGACGATGCGGCAGACCGGCATCGACATGTCGACCAAGTACAAGGAGACCAGCGAAGGCGGTCTCGCGGTCAACGTCATCGAGTGCTGAGGGTCTCGTGCAGGCCGTTCGCCCACAGCGAACCGGCTCGCTCGATGATTAGCACTCGCACGCTGAGAGTGCTAATCTGAAGCTAGTTGAGTCGTCCTCACTCAACTTTGAACCGACAACGAAGGAGTAACGATGGCCACCTACGACCCGTTCCGTGACCTCGAGCGTCTTGCGTCGGGCCTGTTCGACGCACGACGCGGACCGCGCACGATGCCGATGGACCTCTACCGCGACGGCGATACGTACGTGCTGACCGCTGACATGCCGGGCATCGACCCCGGCTCGGTCGACATCGACGTCGACGGGCAGCTGCTCACGATCCGCGCCGAGCGCACCCTGACCGATGGCGAGGGCGTGAAGTGGATCACCCGCGAGCGCGAGGCGGTCAGCTTCCTGCGCCAGCTGAACCTCGGCCAGGGCATCGACACCGATCGCATCGCCGCCAACTACGCCAACGGCGTGCTCAGCGTCACCATCCCGGTGAGCGAGAAGGCCAAGCCGCGCAAGATCGCCGTGTCGACCGACGAGGCGCCGGTCATCGAGGCGCACGAGTCCGACCAGAAGAAGGTGGATGCCGCGAGCTGACCGCCGCATCCAACGATCGCCAGACCGCCCCGCGTCCCCTGAGGACCGGGGCGGTCTTCAGGTTGCGCGGCGCTGTGCACGACGCAGATTGCGGATGAGTGCGTCGCGCGTCTGGCCGTCGAAGGATGCCTGCCACACCGGCGTGCCGGGGGCGCTGCGCCAGGACTCGCGCAGCGGACTGCTGTCGACCGTGTCGAACCCCAGTCGATCGTAGAAGCCCGTGACGAGTTCGACCGCCTCGGCGTGGTCGCTCGAGACGATCAGGGCCGTTCGATCCGGCGCGCCCGCGGGACGAGCGAGCCGCACGAGGGCCGGCTGCTCATCACCCGGTCGGTGCACCTGTGGCAGGCCGTGGAACTGGACGTGGCTGAACGCCTTGGCGAGCTTCGCGTCGGGCAGCTGCTGCTGCCTCAGCTCGTGGACGGTGACCAGGCCGGCATCGACGGCCGGAAAGCGGCCGTCGCGCCACGGCATGTAGTTGTTGTTGTCGAGCACGATCTTTCCCGCCAGCGCGGCAGCGGGCAGAGTGTGGTCGGGCGCGTAGGGGAAGGCCAGCACCGCGAAGTCCGCGAAGGCAGCGGCATCTGCCGCCCACGCAGCGCGGGCGCGCGGGCCCAGGGAGCGCATGAGGTCGGCGAGCGTCTCAGGTCCACGCGAATTGGCGATGAGCACGTCGCAGCCGGCGGCGATCGCCGCGCGCGCCAGAGTGCTCCCGGCCTGACCCGCGCCGAGGATGCCGATGGTCGTCATGTCTTCTCTCCCACAGTCGGCGACGAGGATGCGGCCACGCGCTCCCCGTCCCGCGATCGCCGCAGCGTCGCGCGCACGAAGAACGTGAGGAAGCGCAGCGTGGTGCGGATCCGGCGCAGCCGGGTGAACCCGAGGCCGCGGATGCCGGACGGCGACACCTCGAGCATGTGGGCGGCGAGGTCGTAGAACAGATCCAGCTCCGGCCGGCGCAGATGCGCGGGCCAGCGGCTGCTCAGCGCTGCGTCGAACGGCCGGGAGAAGACGTTGGCGTAAGCCAGCGAGCCCCCGCCCCATCCGGATGCCTGGACCGAGATCATCCCCTCCAGCCACCGGATGTCGTCCAGCCCGCCGTCGACCCCCCACAGCCAGCCGTCGCGAGCCGGGGGTCTCGGGGGAAGTCGCCGGCGTTCCAGCGGCGCCCGCGTTCGAGGACGAGCACCGAGTACCCCGCCTGGGCGAGGCGGGCCGCCGCGACGGCGCCGCCGAACCCGCTGCCGACGATGATCACGTCAGCGTCGAGATCCCCACTGCGCCGGTTCCCGACCATCCCTCGCCCTCGCCGCCGGCGCCGATCAGTCGCGGCCCGGCACGCCGCTGCCGCGATAGTCCTCGACGGCTTCGACGAGTTCGAGCACGTCCGGGTTCGCCTCGAAACGGCGCCGGTGGATGTCGGCGATCCGTCGGCCCACGTCCGGATCGGGGTCGTCCGTGATGTCGATCGCATGGAATCGACGAACCAGCGGGAGGCCGATCCGGTCCATCTCCAGATGTGCGGGGTGGTTCATCATCCTCTCGTAGGCGTCGACGTCCTCCAGGAGCGAGACGGCGCCGAAGTCGAAGTCGCCCCCGAAGTCTCGCCCGAACACACCCCCCGAGACGCCGGTCTCCGGGCCGATCCGGGAACTGGCCTGTGCCATGAGCTGCAGGGCCGTGGCCAGGCGATCCGCACCCACATCCGGACGGATGGACATGCGGACGATGTGCGTGATCATCCTTGCTCGCCTTCTCTAATCAGGGCCCCGCGTCAGGCTCAGCGCAGCTGTGGTTCGGTCTGACGGGCGCGCTGCGCATGCGCCCGGGCCTTCATCCGGTTTCCGCAGGTGGCCATCGAGCACCACTTGGCCGTTCCAGGGCGACTGCGGTCGATGAGATACAGGTTGCACTCCGTGTTCGCGCAGGCACGCAGTCGGCCGGGGCGCTTGTGCTGAAGATCCGACCACGCGATCAGCACCCGCGCGGCCACGCGCTTGTCGGCGGTTGCGTCGATGTCCCACCGGATGCCGTCTCGGGTGAGCACGGGGACCAGCGCGACGCCGGAAGCCGGCCCGGCGAGCGCCTCCTCGGCGGGCTCGTCTCCGCGGATGACGCGTTGGAGCGCATCCCGCACATCCCTCAGCTGCGCGAGTTCGCTCTCGGAGCCCTCTCCGCCGAGCTCTCGAGCGAGCGCCGCTGCGTCGGTCCCGACCAGGCCGTCCGCAGTGCACCCGCCGATGACAGGCCTGCTGTTGAGCACGGTCAGCAGCAGGTCTTCGTCGTCCAGCATCCGCATCGCCACATCCTCAACTATAACCAGTTAAATCTTCATAGGGGTTAGAAGTGAAGATTGCCTCGATCACCAGCTCGTTTCGAGCACCCTCACGCACAGTCGGCGCGCCTCTGTCGATGGGACGGCATGCTCGAGCGGCGCATGGCATCGAGTGACCCGAACCGTCCATCGGCTTCGTGGGTCTTGTCACGGGCCGAAGAGGTGCACAACCGCTGGTAGCTGTTCGCTCTGAGCGAACGGCTTCGTCGCCGCACGCGGCAGCGGGCGTCAGTCGAGGCGTCGCAGCTTCGCGGTGAGATCGCGCAGCTGCGCCAGCTCGTGGTCGGTGAGCACCGACATCCGCTTCGCCACCGTCACGGCATGCCGGGTCGCGAGCTCATGGAACGCGCGCGCGCCTTCGTCGGTGGCGGTCACCAGTGATCCGCGACCGTCATGGGGGTCGCTGCGCTTGGTCACGAGTCCGCGCGACACCATGCGGTCGACCAGCCGCGACACCGACGGCTGGCTCACCAGCGCGAGGCGGGTGATGTCGCGCAGCCGCGCTGTCATCCCCGGCGCGCGCGTGACCGTCAGCAGCACGTCGTACTCGTCCTGCGTCAGCTCCTTGCCGTCGAAGTCGGTCCGGATCTCGTCGAACACCTCGTGCTGCGCACGGAAGAGGCTCTCCCAGGTGTCGACGGCGAGACGACGGTCGGTCATGGGTGACAAGGGTAGCGGGCGCAGCGCACCGTAGGCTGGGCGGGTGAGACGGATGCTTCGCGCCCTCGCTCTGCTGGCCCTGCTCATCGGCGGCTTCGCCGTCGCGGCCCCCGTCGTCGCGGCGCCCGCTGCGGCGGATGTGGACGACTTCTCGTTCCGCAGCCTTGACGTGGATTACACGCTGGGCCGTGCCGACGACGGCACGAGCACGCTGCGGGTGGTCGAGACCTTCGTGGCCGAGTTCCCCGAATTCGACCAGAACCGCGGCATGCGGCGGTACATCCCCGAGACGTACAACGGGGTGCCGCTGCATCCGGACCTCGTCTCGCTCACCGACGGCAGCGGTCAGCCGCGCTCGGTCGAGACCGACAGCGAGGACGGGTACCTCGTCGTCACCTCACGCGCGGACGACTACGTGCACGGCGCGCAGACATACGTGTTCACCTACACGATGGTCAACGTCACATGGCACTTCGCCGACACCGACGCCGACGAGTTCTACTGGGACGTCAACGGCACCGGGTGGGCGCAGCCGTTCGGCGCGGTCACGGCGACCGTGCACCTCGACCCAGAGCTGGCCGGTGCCCTCACCGGATCGCAGGCGTGCTATCGGGGTTCCGAGGGCGCGACGGATCGATGCGAGATCGCGGTGACCGAAGGGGCGGATGCCTCGGCCACAGCGACCGCGCAGGCATCCGATCTCCTTCCCTACCAGACGATGACGATCGCGATCGGGTTCGAGTCGGGCACCTTCACGGCCTTCGACGCGTCGTACCTGGCCTCGCCGTGGGGCTGGGTGCAGGGCGGCGCGGGCCTGGTGGTGCTGGGCGCGCTGGGGTGGGCGATCGCCGTGCGCCGGCGGAAGCTCGCCGACGCCCCCGGGCGCGAGATCATCATCCCCGAGTACACATCGCCGCCGACCGTCGACGCGCTGCTGGGAGCGGTGCTGCTCGGGAAGACGTCGAAGGCGATCCCCGCCGAGGTGCTCGAGCAGGCGGTCGTCGGAAGCCTCCGCATCGTCGAGACCGACCGGACGTGGACGGGCAAGCCCAAGCTGCGCGCCGAGCTCGTCGATCCGTCTCGGGCGGACGGCGACGGCATCATGCTCATCGACGGACTCTTCGGGCCCGTGCCCACACCGGGCGATGCGTTCGACTTCGGCCGCACCGATTCGCGCTTCGCGAAGTCGGCGCAGCAGATCGTGCGCTGGGCGGGCACCGAGCTGGCCGCCCGTGGCCTGCGCCGCAAGGTCGGGGTGGCGGATCGGGTCTGGCCGGTGGTGCTGGGAGTCGTGGCGCTCGCGGTGGTGTTCATCAGCGGCATCGTGGCGCTGGAAGCGGGCGTCGTCGCGTTCGTGCCGGCGCTCGTGATCGCGGGCGCGGTGGCGGCGGTGGTGGCCGCGTTCATTCTCGTGTCGCGCAAGCCGCTGACCGCTCTCGGGACGCAGACGCGCGAGCACCTGCTCGGGCTGGAGATGTTCATCGAGTGGGCCGAGGCCGACCGCATCCGGATGCTGCAGTCGCCGACCGGTGCGGAGCGCGTGCGCGTCGACGTGAACGACCCGCGGCAGATGCTGCGCCTGTACGAGACGCTGCTGCCGTTCGCGGTCGTGTTCGGCCAGGAGCGGGAGTGGTCGGACCGCCTCGCCGTGCTCTACACCGCTGCCGGTGCGGCGGGGCCGGCCTGGTACTACGGGTCGGGCCAGTTCAACGCCGCCGCTTTCTCTGCCGGCATCGGGTCGCTGTCGGCGTCGGCCGCATCGGCGTCGTCGACCTCGGGCGGGTCGAGCGGCGGCGGCTCGGCCGGAGGTGGAGGCGGCGGAGGAGGCGGAGGCGGGGTCTGACTCCACGATCAGGTGGGCGCTCGGCCTCGACGCCGCCGCTGCGTCTGCAGCTGCGGTGAGGGAGGAACCCGCCGCCACAGCATCTGTGGATCGATGTAGTACGGAGCTCTCACCTCCGGAACCCCGTCGACCATGCGGATCAGCCAGCCGCTGGTCTCCAAGGTGCGGTGATGCCACCAGCAGAGGGCCACACCGTTGTCGGTATGCGTCGGGCCGCCCTTCGCATAGTCCACGACATGGTGGAACTCGCACCACTCGGCGGGCACGTGGCATCCGGGGATTATGCACTGGCCGTCGCGGGCGATCATCGCGCGTCGCTGCCGGCGGTTGAAGACGCGCTCGGGAGAGCCGAGCTGGACGATGCGATTGTCTGCGCTGAGCGTGAGCGTCTGGATGCCGCCCGTGCACGCGATCTGCCGGGCCACGAACGCGGGCACGGTCGTGTCGGTGCCGTCGACGAATCCGATGCCGTCATGGCGGTCGAGGTCTTCGGCCGGGATCGTGACCTGAAGCGTCGGCGCGGCGCCGCCGATCGACGGGGTCTCGGCCGCGCGGGCGGCGACACCGAGGATCGTCGCGAGCACGTCGTGCAGCTTCTGCCCGCTGGTGCGCTCGTCGTGCGGGATGAGGCTGCCGTCGGCGTCGGGATCCTCGCGGAAGGCGGGCCCGCCGCCGGTGCGGTCGTCGACGCGCGGCGAGTTGTGTGCGTGGGCGAGGCGCATGAGCTGGGCGGCGACGTCGGGAAGGACGTTCCCGTGCAACGGGACGAGGTTGTCACGCTCGCGTCCGACGGTCAGCGTGCGGCGGCGCATGGCCCGCTCGTAGTCGGGAAGCACTCCGTCCGGGTCGAGGACCAGTGACCACACCTTGACCTGGATGCGGATGTCGTCGGCGCCGGCGGCGGGTGCGCCGTCGGGCGCGGTTCCGGTGGCGGACTGCACGAGCTCCGCCTCGGCCGCCGCCAGCAGCGCGGGGTCGGCGCGGTCGGCCGACTGTGTGAGACCGCGGGTGATCTCGGCTGCGGCATCCAGTCCGAGCTGTCCAGTGGTCAGCGCGGTCTGCACCGCGGGAAAGCGGGCCGGGAGCGCCTCGCCGGTGAGGGATACCGATGAGCGGCAGGACTTTCCGAGACGGATGCGTGAGGTCGCCGTGCGGGCGCTGACCCGAGTGAGGCGGACCAGCAGCTCGGTGCTGTTCGCGCAGCCGTGCTGTGCAGACATCCGCTCACTGCCCCGTTCGGGTCGCGACCGGTCGTCGATCTCGCCGGCGCAGGCTACGCGGAGCGCGTCGACCTGACGGCCGAGGGACTCGACCTTCTGGGTGAGCTCGCGCAGCTCAACATCGGTGACCGTGCGGATGGCTCCGTCGCCGGCGATCGGACCTGAGGCATCGGCAAGCATCACGGACACGCGATCGAGCGCTTCCAGGAGCGTCGCCGGTGCCGTGTTCATACCTCCAGTATCGCGAGGGGGTACGACATTCGAAGGACCAGGAACCCCAGGTGAAAGGACGAATCTGTGGATAACTCAGCGGATGCTCTGCCCTGTGGAGAACTCCTGCAGCCGCGCGTGCCGCGGGCAAGAGTAAGGGCCGGTCGGAGAGGCTTACCGACCGGCCCTTGTCCCTTGCACCAAGAGTGTCCTGCAATCACATGCCGGCAGCTGCCACAGCAAAACAACTACCGTGCCTGCACTCTATAACGACGAGGTAACGGAAGGCAAGAGGTTCTCGTTATCTTTCTGTGATTGACGACGGCGTCGAAGGGCCAGCTGGGTGACGTCCCCATCTGTAGTTTCTGCCATCGATTCTGTGGCTGTGACAGACGACCTGTAGTTTTCGCCAGCCAATCAGTGGTTCGGGGCGTCAGGCAGGTCGCAGATCGAGCACGACTTCCGCGATGGTCGGTTCATCGTTGGCCGCGCGCATGACCGCGCGGTTGTTCGGCGCCACCCAAGTTGTCAGTTGCGCCAATGAAGTTGTCAGCCGCGCCGCGAAAGGTCGGCTGTGCCACGAATCTGTCAGCGGTTACCCGGATCTGTCGACGGGCACTACGCTTCCCCTGTGGTCGACCCGATGCACTTCGACGGGATGGCGGGCGGCTACGGTCTCGCACGTCCGCCGTACCCAGGCGCGCTCTGGCGAGACGTCTTCGCGACGGGTCTCGTCGCGCCCGAACGTCGCGCGCTGGATCTGGGGGCCGGCAGCGGGCAAGCGACGAGCGAGCTCCTCGCGCGGGGGATGGAGGTGGTCGCGGCCGAGCCAGGCGAGAGTCTGGCGGGAATCCTCGAAGCGCGATTGCCGCGTGCCACGGTCATGCGCTCGCGAGCCGAGGACCTGGTGCTCGACCGTGCCTCCTTCGATCTTGTCGTGGCTGCGACGGCGATTCACTGGATGGACCTCGGCATCGTGCTGCCGATGGTTCACGAGACGCTGACCGCCGAGGGGAGGCTCCTCGTCTGGCGCAACGTCTTCGGTGACCCCGACGCCGAGATCACTCCGTTCAGACGTGAGATCGAACGGATTGTCGAGCGCAGAGGCACCTCGCGGCCAGGAGACCCGGAGGACGTTGACCGCACCGCAGCCAAGATCGCGGAGACTCACCTCTTCGTGATCGATCATGTCCACCGCTATCGATGGTCGATCGAGCTGACGGCGGGGCAGATCCACGCACTCTTCACAACGTTCAGTGACTGGTCGGAATCCGAGGTGGCGCAGGCGACCTCTGCCGCGGAAATGCTCGGCGGCACCGTCATCGAGCACTACACGTCCTGGCTGATCAACGCACGGCCCTGTCGCTGACGCGGCGCTGCCCGCCGTCAGTCCAATCACACCCTCGTCGCTGTACCGGTGGAACTTGCGTTTGCACAGTCTCCAGCGATGTCACCGGCGTCAACTTCGACATCGCCGTACGCACGTCCTCGAAGAACAGCTTCGCCGGCCCACCTCGGTCGACCGCTTCTTTGACCAGGGCGAGCTGTTCCGCCCACGCATCGACCACGCGTCGCTCCTGTCCGGAAGCCCGTCGAGGACACGAGCCGCCGAACCCGTCGCCGATGCGACGCGTTCAGCGACGAGCTCTGCAGTGGATTCGTTGAGGTACGGGCACTCGTCAGGCGGAAGCTGGGGCAGGTAGACGTCCTCGACCATGCGCGCGAGCTCACCGGCGGTGTCGAACGGGAGGCTGGCTTCCTGCAGGGCGAAGCCATAGACGAATCCACCGGCCCGGAAGCCGGCCCGCAGATCGTGTCGCAAGGGATCACAGCAGCCGGAACGCGACGCCCAGTACGGCATAGATCGGGGCTGCACGCCGGTCACGGGAGAGAAGCTGGATCCCGGCCGCTTGCGCGGCGAGCCCGACAAGTCCGTCGTAGACGGACCCGCCCGCTATCCCGGCCGCGGCGAGTCTCGTCAGGGCATCGTCGAACTCTGCGGGCGGAAGCGCGGCCGACCCTGGGAACTCATGGGCGATCAGGTGCGCGGCGGTGCCGGCACCGAGCCGCTTCTCGCCAGGAAGGCGGGTGAGCACAGAGTATGTCTCGAACATCGCGTGACCGGCGAGACCGAGGATCAGGCCCCGGGTCTCGCGATACGTCGCCGCGTATCCGGGATGTGCTTCATCCAGCAGCGCGATCGCAGCGCTGGTGTCCAAGAGGAGATCAGCGCTGGTCGCCAAGACGCAGCTCACGGATGTCGTCGTCGGTGAGGACCGTGCCGGAGTCGCGGATCGTCAGGCGTCCGCCGCGTTCCACGAGGTTGTCATGTGATTCCACTTCGATCCGCACCCCGGTCCCGTCGACGATGAGATCGACGGGACCGGGCACCATGCCCAGACGCTCGCGGATGGATGCCGGGATGACGATGCGCCCTGCCTTATCCATGGTGCTCTTCATGCCATCAGGCTACCATCGGCATCCCAAGTACGAACCGCTCGATTCCCAACAGCGCTTCGTCCGTTCGCGGCGGTCAGTCGGCGAGCTGTGCGTCGATCATGTCCGCCGCGGCGAAGATCACTGGCCAGGCGCCCTCGGAGCTGTTGCCGAGCACGGTCACCGTGATCTGCGACGCAGGCATGTGGGTTGAGCGGAACGAGACGCCGGCGTCATACCCTTCGATGATCGTCGCGGGTGCTGTGGCATGCAGCCAGACCCCCAGTCCGTATCGCATGCGCTCCGCCGGCACATCGTGTCGCGGGCGGACCATCTCGGCGACGACCCCGGGCGGAACGATCGCGCCGGCGTGGAACGCCCGCCAGAATCGATGCAGGTCCGCAGCTGTCGTGAAGGCGCCGCCGTCGCCGTTGCCCAGGACCGGCAGGTGCAGCGTGTTGACACGGTTCCCCTTATCGAAGAGGTAGCCCGTCGCGGCTGTGCCGGGCAGGTCATCGAGCCGCAGATAATCCGTGTGGGCAAGTTCCGCAGGGGCGAAGACCGCGCGTCTCACCACCTCGTGGAACGTCTCTGCAGTCACCCGCTCGATCACCACTGCCAGCACCATGTAGCCGCCGTTGCAGTACGAGAACCGGTCGCCGGGGACGAATTTCTGCGGGAATCCGTCCAGCAGCGGAAGGAAGGCTTCGGCCGTCGTCAGCGTGTGCACGGGAAGGGTGAGCACGTAGTCATCCGCCTCCCACTCGCCGTCCTCGTCGAGATAGTCGCCGATCCCCGATGTGTGCGTCAGGAGCTGCTCGACGGTGACCGCATCGTCGACGAGCGGCAGGTCCTCGCCGAGGATCTCGCGCACCGGCTGCTCACGCCGCAGCGAGCCCTCCTCGACCAGATGCATGATCGCAAGGGCCGTGAACAGCTTGCTGCCGCTCGCGATCCCGAACTGCGTGTCAGGCACGACGGGTACGCGACAGCCGCGGTGGGCATCTCCGTAGCACCGCACGAATTCTCGGTCGCCGCCCACGTCGACCGAGACGACACCCGAGAACGAGTCCTCCTCGGCCGCGGCATCGAGTGCCGCCGTGTCGACGCTGATCATGCCGCGTCCCCTTCTCTGCGCGATCGACGTTCCGGGTCGGCGCCTCTTCAGTGTGCTCCCCGCCGCGTACCTGCGCCACTGGATTCCTTCGATGTCTCAGCGGCGCCACATGTCACGGGAACGTCATCCGCTCAGAGCGTCGCTTCGGCAGTCACCGAAACGTCCCGCTTATACGCTGACGGCATGAGATCGAGGTGGTGACATGAGTGACCTGTCGATTCCGGCGGCCGAGGAGCGTGATGACAGAGCCGCGCAGGCTCGGTCTGGAACTCGAGGTCGGCGATTCGCGCCGGCCACTCGTCCGCGGCTGCGTCGACTGGACAGCACGTCGCGCGCACCTCGCCGGTCGGCTCGCCGCCATCCTCGCCGCGCTGCTGTCCGACGGATGGCTGACCCGTCGACGAGAGGACCGTGCCCTTCGGGTCACCGAGCGAGGTGAGGATCGGCTGGCCGCGCTGGGGATCGCATGACATCGCCCAGCGCCAGTGGCGGCTCAGTCGGTCACATCGGCGTAGATCGTGTAATACAGCCTCGACGCCACCTCGCGACGAGACGAGACGCCGAACTTCGCGAAGATCGCCTTGAAGTGATCCTGCACGGTGTAGGGGGAGATGTGCAGCGACTGCGCGATCGCATGCGTCGAGTCGCCGCGCATCATCGCCTGCACGATCCTCGTCTCGCGCAGCGTCAATCCGTGCGCCGACATCAGTAGCGGCACGATCTCGTTCGGCGTGCCCTCTTCGATCGTGACCGCGTACTGCATCACGCGCCCGTCGTCATCGCGGAAGCGCGCGGCCTGGAACACGTACCATGTGCCATCCCGGTGCTGGGCGCGCACCCGGGGCGCGCTCTGTTCCCCGCGCAGCAGCCGTGAGAGCACCCCGGCGATGGGGCTCGGGAGGTCGGTGTCGAGGTCGCCGTCGAACCCGGAGGCGCGGCGCCGCGCCGCATCCGTCGCGTACTGCAGCTGCCCCTTGCCGTCGAAGACGAGGATCGCCGGCCCCTCGTCGGTGCGGATTGCCTCCATCGTCGAGGTCGCGAGGCCCGCGCGCAGTCCGTCGGCGAGCACGCCCTCCAGGCGGTGCATGTACTCGGCCTCGGCGGCATTGAACGGAGGACTCTCCGCACCCCGGTACAGCGAGAAGACTCCCCACGTGACGCCACCGAGCCGAGCCACGCCGCGCATCTCGTGCGTGGCTCCGACAATGGGTTTGATGACGTTGCGGTAGCGGTTGCTGCGCTGCGGGTCGCCGCCCGCCTCGTCGTGCAGGATGCCGACGCCGAACGGGCGGCGGGCGAGATCAGCCCACAGCGAGACGTCGTCACCTGCCGCGTATTCGTAGTAGAAGAACGTCGCCGTCCCGCCGGTGTTCCCCAGGTCGTGGCGGGCGGCGGCGACCATGACGGATGCCGGGTCCACCGTCGCGATGCATGAGCCTTCGGTAGGGACGGCCCGGCGAAGGAGGCCCAGCGCCTCGTCCATGTATTCGTCGAGCACCAGGCCCGCCCCGGCGAGGGACTCGAGACCGACGCGCGTGCTCTCGGCACGGTAGGTGCGCACACCGCGATTGTCCTCTCCATCAGAGACCCTGTCACCCCCACCTTTCTGGGGTCCGTGATCCCCAGTTGTGCGGGATGGTGCGGGCGGGCGCGCCGCGGGACGGTGGAGGCTCCACCCCCCAGCAAGAGAAGGAAACGTCATGTCGAACCGGATCACCGATGCTCGTCTGCCAGCCGCCATCGCGAGCGTGGTTGGGTTGGTGATGCTCACGGCCTGCGCCTCATCGCCGCCGGCTGCGACACCTGCCCCGACAGATCACGAACCCGGTTACGTGACCGAGCTGCAGCCGGTGCTGCAGGATCTTGTCTCCTCGATGGCGATTCCCTCCGCCGTGGTGCTGGTGCGCTCTTCGACGTTCGGCGACGCGACGTTCGAGTTCGGGACCCGCGAACTGGGTCGCGACGATCCGCCTGCCGCCACCGACCACTACCGCATCGGCAGCCTCACCAAGACGATGGCCGCCACGGTCATCCTGCAACTGGCAGAGGAAGGCGAACTGTCGCTCGACGACCCCATCTCGGCCTACGTGCCAGACGTGCCCGATGGCGACGACATCACCATCGCCAACCTGCTCGACATGCGCAGCGGACTGCCGGGCTACGACCTCAACCCGGTGTTCCTGCGCGCCGTCGACGAAGAACCCGAGCGGATCTGGATGCCGGACGAGCTCCTGCAGATCGGCTACTCCGAACCTGTGCTGTTCGCACCGGGAACGGCCTATGACTACTCGAACACCAACTACATCCTCCTCGGTCTCGTCATGGAGCACGTCACCGGCAAGACCGCGAGCGAGCTGTTCCAGGAGCGCCTGTTCGACCCTCTCGGCCTCGAGAACACGACGCTGCCGACCCTCGACGACGCGTCGATCCCCTCGCCCTACGCGCACGGCTACATGTTCGCATCGGCCGAGAAGACGGGCAGTGCGGATTCCGCACTCACCCTCGAGCAGCAGCGGGACGCGGCGAGCGGGGAGCTCCTGCCCGTCGATTGGAGTGCGGCAAACCCGTCGTGGGGCTGGACCGCTGGATCAGTGATCTCGACTGCGGACGACCTGACGATATGGGCGAAAGCCGTCGTCGACGGCGAGCTGCTCGGCGCCGATATGCAGGCGCGCCGCATGGCCTCGTACCAGCCCGTGGATCCGGCCCAGCCCGACGGCAACGCCTACGGCTCGGGGATGCTGCGTGCCGGCGACTACTTCGGCCACGCCGGCCTCATCTTCGGCTACAACAGCGAGTTCGTGCGCAACCCTCGAACCGACACCACGATCGTCATCCTCACCGGTACGACGCGGGCGCCCGACGGACGGCTGCCCGTCAAGCCGTTGGTCACGGCCATCATCGACGAACTCGCCACCACCCCGCCCATCGACCGTTGATTCGGTCGAGTCGGAAGGAACACAGCATGTCCGCGCAGTCAAATATCCGACGGCGTCCAGTCTGCGCCCTTGTCCTCCTCGCGACGCTCGGCATCGCCGCCCTCGCGGGGTGCGCCGGCGACGCACGCGCCGGAAACGGTGGCCCGGCGGAGGCCGCCTTCGATTCCGCCACCTCGGAGCGGCTCGACGATCTGGTGGATGAGTTCCGGGAGGTCAACCAGACGCCGGGAGCGCTGATCGGAATCTGGAGCCCTCAGGGAACGTATATTTCGGCTTCCGGTGTCTCTGACATCACCACGCAGACGCCGCTCGAACCCGACATGCAGTTCAAGATCGCGAGTCAGACCAAGTCGTTCACCGGCGTTCTGGTCCTGCAGCTCGTCAGCGAGGGCAAGGTCGGGCTGGACGACACCATCTCGACGTGGATCGAAGGTGTCCCCAACGGTGAGCGGATCACGGTCCGGCAGCTGCTGAACCACACCAGCGGGCTGGCCGACGGGTTCACCGACCCGAGCGTGCAGGGCAGGGCCCCGGACGGGTGCACCGTGGAGGAGCTGCTGACCGTCGAGGCGGAGTTCCCCCCGGTCGCCGAGCCCGGCGAGAAGTGGTCGTACAGCAATTACGGCTTCAACCTGCTCGGACGCATGGTCGAGCTCGTCGAAGGAGAAGACCTGGACGTGGTGCTCCAAGAACGCATCACCGAGCCCCTGGGCCTGACCCGCACGGCTCTGGTCACATCGGGCAGCGGCCTGACCGCGCCGTACACGCACGGCTACGGGATGGGCGAGCTCGGCCCGACGGACGCGCCGACAGCCGCCAACGACGCGACCGACATCCCGCTGACGTGCCTGTGGGCGCACGGCGGGATGGTCTCCACGATCGAGGACATGCACGTATGGATGAGCTCGATGGAGTCGCTGGTCGACCCGGACGTGTGGGCCGAGGCGGTCACCGACCCCGTCCCGTTCGTCTTCGGCGGCAACTACAACGGCCCCGGCAAGTGGTACAACGCGCTCGGGTTCGACCTCACCGGCGGGTTCTACGTCGCCGAGGGCAGCTTCGCCGGGTACGAGTCCGCGACGATGTACTCGCCGACCCTCGACACGACGATCGCTGTGGCGACGACCAAGATGTGGAGCGCCATCAACCCGCCTCCGATGCTGCAGGCCCTGGCCATGGCCGTCTACGGGGACGACGTCGATTTCGGGCTCACCCCCGAGCAGGCAATGGAACCCAACCTCGGCACCGGGCATTGACCGGTCGCTTCCCAACCTGACGGAGGATCGATGACGGACATGACCGGCGCCGCGTGGCCGCTCGATGCCGACCGGCGGCCGATGCTCGTGGTGCGGCCCGCCGACGTGGTCGACGTGCGCACGGCGGTCCGCTTCGCCGCCCGGGAGGGGCTTCGTGTCGCCGCACAGGCGACCGGCCACAACGCCACGCCGCTCGGCGACCTCGGCGGCACGATGCTGCTGCGCACCGACCTCATGCGCGGTGTCGAGATCGACGCCGAACTCATGATCGCGCGCGTCGACGCGGGAACCCGATGGTCGGATGTCACACCCCTCGCAGCCGCCGACGGACTGGCGGCGCTCGCGGGCACGGCCGTCGATGCCGGTGTCGTCGGCTGCACGCTGGGCGGCGGGCTCAGCTGGCTCGCCCGATCGCACGGCCTCGCGGCGAACAGTGTCACGGCGATCGAGCTCGTGACTGCCGACGGCGTGCTCCGGCGGGTTGACGAGCGCACCGATGCGCAGCTGTTCTGGGCGCTGCGGGGCGGGGGCGGCTCGTTCGGCGTCGTGACGTCGATCGAGTTCCGGCTCTATCCGATCGAGACGGTGTATGCGGGCGCCCTGTTCTGGCCCATCGCTCGCGCGGCCGAGGTGCTCCACGCGTGGCGGGAGTGGACGGCCGAGCTCCCGGCATCCGTCACCTCCATCGGTCGCGTGCGGCGCTTTCCGCCGCTGCCCGAGCTGCCCCCGCCACTCGCCGGCCACGCGTTCGTCATCGTGGAAGCCGTCTTCCAAGATGCGCCGGGCGTCGCGGACGCGTACCTTGCCGACCTGCGGCAGCTCGACCCTGACAGGGACACATTCGCCATCCAGTCCGTCGGCGAGCTCGGCGGCCTGTACATGCAGCCGCCGACACCGGCCGCCGGCGTCGGGCACGGAGTGCTCCTGCGCGAACTCACGCGGGAGGCGCTGGACGCCTTCCTCGCGGCCGCTGCGACGCCGCGGGGAGACGCCCTGCTGTCGGCCGAATTGCGCCATCTCGGCGGGGCTCTCACGCCTGGCCGTGGCGAGGGCGGTGTCGTCGACAGCCTTGACGGCCAGTTCCTGATGTTCGCGATGGGCGTCGCGCCCACGCCGAAGGCCGGAGCGATGGTCGAGGTGGCCGTCGACGATCTGCTCGATGGGCTCGCACCGTGGCGCGCGGAGCGCGACTACCTCAACGTCGCGGGGCGACCGGTGGATGCGGAGCGCATCTTCGGTGCCGGCCTGGCGCGATTGCGCGCGGTGAAGGAGCGTGTCGACCCCGATGGCATCCTCCACTCGAACCACCCCGTCACGGGAATGAACGTGCCATAGAGATGACGCGTGACGGAGCGACCCGAGCTGGTGGGTGATCAGTCGGTTCGGACTGTCCGTTCGGCGAGCCTCCGCGGGGTCGCGCTCGCGTCGCCTTCGAGGACGAGCTCGCCGAACCGCTGGACGGCGTCGGAGACGACGGCCATCCGCCACGACGGGAAGAAGTCGAAGTTGTGGTTCGCGCCCGGCAGCTCCGCATACACGACAGGATTCCGCGAGACCGCGCGAAGGTGTGCGGCGAACGCGCGCGAGTCCTTGAGGGGGATGTTCGCATCCTGCGCGCCGGGCACGATCAGGAATGGCGGAGCATCCGCATTGATCGCATCATGCGGCGACGTCACCTCGCCGGCTCCGCCGCCCGCGGGACCGTAGTAGGCGTAGAGGGGCACGGCGCCCCGCACGCGCGCACCGGTCAGTGCCGCTGTGGCGGCGAGGTGCGCCCCCGACGAGCCGCCGGTCGCGAACACCGCGTCCGGGTCGCCGCCGAACTCGCCCGCATGCTCGCGCGCCCAGCCCAGCGCGTCGTGCGCGTCGGCGAGCTGATCCGAATATCGCACGCCGTACATACGGTAGTTCGCGCTGATGCAGACCCAGCCGCGGGCGGCGAGGCGATACATCATGGCATGGGCGAAGATCGATTTTCCGCCCCAGCCGAAGCCGGCCAGGCCTCCGCCGTGGAAGTACACCAGCACGGGCGCCGGGGTCGCACGGGTCCCGCGGCGAGGCACGTATACATCGAGCAGGTTTCCGATCCGCGCCGGTCCGTAGCGCCGGTTGCGGATGCGCCGCACATCAGGGCGCCAGGACACGATCGGCAGCAGCACGATCCGCCACCACGGCGGAACCCTGCGAGGCACCTCGCCACGGGGTCCGTACACGTCCTGGAGTGCCGTCGACAGGGTGCGCCGGGTCGAGCCGGCACGCAGCAGGATCCAGCCGAGCATCGCCGCGACGAGCGCGCTGCCGACCGCTATGAGCGCCCACCAGAACCCGGGCTGCGGATTCAGCAGGGTGGCCAGAGTGCCGGCCATCAGCCACCACAGGCCGATGATCGGCGCTTCGTTCATCCACCAGCCCAGTGCGAACGGGATGGTGAACGGCGAACTGCGACGCGGGCGGAACGGAATCAGTGCGAACGCGGCGAACAGTGCGATCGTGAGAACTGTCGTCAGTGCGCTGTTCATGCTCGCTCCTCTGATTCCGTGGTCGTCGTGAGCAGCATGTCGCACCTCCATCGATACTTACTACTCCTGTAAAGAGCCCACTACTCTACTCTTGTAGAGGATGGTGTCAACCCGCTTGTGGAGGTCGCCGTGATCAGCAGTCCGCGCCGTGAACAGCTGGCGGATGCCGCCCTGGCGACGATCGCCCGTGAGGGCAGCCGTGGCCTGACGCACCGGGCCGTCGACCGCGCTGCGGGGATGCCGGAAGGCACCACGTCCTACTACTTCCGGTCGCGACTCAGCCTGCTCGAGGCCGCGGTGCGCCGGCTGGCGCAGCTCGACGCGCAGATGCTCGGCTCGCTGCCGGCCGGCTCAGCCGACGAACTGGTCGACTCTTTCGCCCAGGCGATCGCCGGACTGGAGCAGCAGCGCTGGATGCATGTCGCACGGCTCGAGCTCACGCTGGAGAGCACGCGGCATCCCGAACTCCATGTGGCTCTCAGCGAGTCGGCGAGCATGATCCACCGCGCGCTGACCGACCGGCTGCACGCATCTGGTGTGGCGGATGCCGGCACGCGCGCGGCCGCGCTCCTGATCACGGTCGACGGGCTGCTGGTCGACAGCCTCGCCGGCCCGGAGGCGCGGATGCCGGGGATGGAGCCCGCACGGTCGCTGCTGCAGAATGCGCTCGCGTAGCCTCAGGCGATGGCGGCCACCGGCTTGACGGCGACGATGCCGACGGCCACGAGTGCGCGGCGATGCGTGCGGAACGTTCTGCGCATGCCGAGCACGCGGCGCCGCTCGTCGGGGTGGGTGATCACGTTTCCGACGAAGCGCGCAGCGCCACGCAGGCCCTCGTCGGCGACGAGGCGACTCGGCTGCAGCAGGCGCATCGGCGCGGTGTGACTCTCGTGCACCTCGAAGCCGCTGTCTTCGAACAGCTTCCGCCACTCCGCGATGGTCAGCGGTCGCGCGTTCACCTTGATCGATCGGGCCAGAGACTGCTGCAGGTCGCGTTTGACTTCGCCCTCGATGCCGTCGGGCACGAGCCCGAGTTCGTGGGTCGTGTAGCGTCCGCCCGGCCGGAGCAGCCGGTACGCCTCGTCGACGATCGTCTTCTTCGCGCGGTCCGACTGCATGGTGAGCATGGCTTCCCCGAAGACGAGATCAGCGGATGCCTCGTCGAGTCCGGTCTCGTCGGCTGTGGCCTGCCGCACGGCATCGGTGGTTCCTAGAGCGCGGTTGACCGTCGCCACCGCGGCGGGATCGGCATCCACTCCCCGATAGCTGTGCGGCGCACGCGCGACGATCTCCTGGGCGGTGTGGCCGAGACCGGGGGCGAGCTCGACGACATCGTTGCCCGTTACGCCCGAGATGTCGAGCAGTCGCCGGGTGAAGGCGCGTCCACCAGGGCGGAGGACCTTCTTGCCGAGTTTCGCAAGGATCCAGTGGCCGGCCATGGTGGCGACCGGGCGATCCTGCTCCGGCAGACGGGTCTCGACGGCAGTCATGGGGCTTCCTCTCCAGCGCGTCCCTCCAGCCTAGTAAGGTCACCCTAACCTCAACGACATCTCAGGTGCTGTCGAACGGCCGTGTGCTGCTGCGTCTTCGCCGGTCGGCTGTCGCTGAGCGAGAAGACGGTCGCGCGACAGCTCAGCGACATCTTCGGCAAGCTCGCCCTGTCATCCCGCGCGGCCGCGACGACGTACGCCTACGAGCACGGACTCATCTGACGCAGGTGTCTCGCGCACTCGCACATCATCTGCATAGCCACTGCGAGACGCGATCTGCATAATCCGCCCCATCGCCGCCTCGCGCGAGATGGGTAATTGCGCCGATGCGGGCGAGTGGGTGCCGCGCTTACCGTTGCGGTCATGGACATCCCGATCGTCGCCGGCACGGTCTCCACCGTGGCCTTCGCGGTCAGCAATCTGCCGATGCTGCGCAAGGCGCTGCGCACGCGGGATGTCTCCTCGTACAGCCTCTCCAGCCT
>DASSYC010000061.1:0-8078 GCA_035703465.1 Microbacterium sp.
CAGCCGCACGAGGAAGCCGCCGCGCGGCCGCGGGTCGGCCACGAGCTCGCCGCCGGAGGCGAGCGCGCGCTCGCGCATGCCCAGCAGCCCCAGTCCGGAGCGCGGGGCGACGACGGTGCGGCCGGAGTTCGCGACCTCCAGCTCGACCGCTTCTGCCGAGTACCGCAGCCGCACGTCGGCGGCAGCATCCGGCCCGCCGTGGCGGCGGGCGTTGGTGAGCGCCTCCTGCGCGACGCGGTACACATTCACCTGCACCACCTCCGGCAGCGGCACCTCGTCGCCGACGACGGTGAGGGTCGTCGGCAGCCCGTTGTCGTTGGCGTGGGCCACGAGGGCGGGAAGCGCGCTCAGATGCAGGGTCGAGGCATCCGTGGTCTCGGTGCTCGAGGTGCGCAGCGTCTCCAGCAGCTGCCGCAGCTCGGTCAGCGCTGAGCGCGACGACTCCTCGACGCCCAGCAGCGCGCTGCGCGCGGCATCCGGATCCCGCTCGAGCACCGCCCGCGCAGCCCCGGCCTGCACCCCCATCGCCGACACGTGATGGGCGACGACGTCGTGCAGCTCGCGCGCGATGCGCACCCGGTCCAAGGCCACGGCCTGGGCGGCGGTCGTCTCGCGCTCGCGCTCGAGCTCGGCGGTGCGCTGTTCGAGCGCATCGCGCTGCAGCGCCGCCGTGTGGGCCCGGTCGCCCATGTAGTACGCACCCGCGAAGAAGGCCACGTTCACCAGCAGCTGCATGAGCATGAAGGCGAGGAAGGGCGAGAACGCGCCCGCCCGCGAGAGCCCCTCGCCGGCCGGGACCGTCGCCTCCTGGAAGGCGGTCACCAGCAGCCAGACGAACATGCCGACGATGATCAGGGCGCGCGTCAGCGTGGCCCGCCGCCGGTCGTCGACCCAAGCGCCCACGGTGTAGACGGCGATGAACAGGCAGATGTTGCCGACATAGAACTCGGGGATCTGCGCGGTGCCGGCGGCGAAGAAGGCCAGGGCCACGACGATGGCGGCGGTGCACGGGAAGCGCCTGCGCATCGAGATCGCCGTGGCGAGGACGAGGGCGTACAGCAGGACCCACTGCAGTCCCGGGGATTCGTCGCCGTAGAGCCCGGCCACGGCGCCCAGCGCCGCGCTGAGCGTGGCCGCGACGAACAGGGCGGCGGCCAGGACGAGATCGGCGCGCAACTCGCGGGATGTCGCGGGCCGCCGCGCCGGCGATGCGGAGCGTTTCGCAGGCATCCTTCCACGCTACGGGGGAGGCGGGGTCGCGGCATCCCCCGAACGGGGGAGGCGGGAAGTGAACTTGCTATTGACAACTGTGCTTGTCTTTTGCAAGCATCACCTCATGACACACATCTTCGTCAACATCGCCATCTCCGATCTGGAGCGCGCGAAGGCCTTCTACACGGCGCTCGGCGCCGGCATCAACCCGAAGTTCACCGACGAGAACGCCGCGTGCATCGTGTGGGACGACAACATCTTCTTCATGCTGGTCACCAGGGAGTACTTCGACACCTTCACCGACAAGGCGGCCGTCGACCCGCGCACGCACGCGCAGGTGCTCATCGCCCTGAGCCGTGACTCACGGGAGCACGTGGACAGCACGGTCGAGGCCGGCCTCGCCGCCGGCGGCACCGAGCCCGCCGAGCCCGACGACTATGGCTTCATGTACAGCCGCGACCTCGAAGACCCGGACGGGAACGGGGTCGAGTTCTTCTACATGGAGCCGCAGGCGGTCGAGGAAGGACCGGACGCCTACCTCGCCCAGCAGGCGCAGGCGTAGGTGGCCGCCCGCAGCTACGGGCAGTACTGCGGTGTCACCACCGCCGTCGAGCTGATCGGGGAGCGCTGGGCGCTGCTCATCGTCCGCGACCTGCTCGTCGGCCCGCGCCGGTACACCGACCTCAAGCAGGGGCTCCCGAAGATCCCGACCAACATCCTCTCCGTCCGGCTCAAGGAGCTGCAGGAGGGCGGCGTGGTGCGCCGTGTGCCGCTGCTGCACTGCGGGCTCGTGTACGAGCTCACCCCCTACGGCCGCGAGCTGGAGCCGATCGTGCTCGCGCTCGGCCGCTGGGGGTTCCCGCGGATGGGGGATCCGCAGGAGGATGCCGTCGTGACGGCCGATTCGCTCACGATGGCGCTGCGGACTGCTTTCCAGCCGGATGCCGCGGCATCGCTGCCGCCGGCGGACTACGAGGTGCACGTCGCCGATGTGGTGCTGCGGGTGCAGGTCGACACGTCCGGCGTGCGCATCGCCCAGCTGAAGCCGGCCGGACGTCCCGTCGACCCGAACGCGCGCTCGCAGGCGTCGGTCGACGGCGACGCCGAACTGGTCTTCGCGGCGGGTCCGGGCATCCGTCGCCTCATCGCGGGCGAGCTCGCCGCGAGCAAGGCCGTCGACGAGGGCGTCGTGCACGTCCTCGCCGGCGAGGCGACGCTTCTCGAGCGGTTCGCCGCGACGTTCCACATCGAAGGGGGCCGGCCATGACCGGACACATCACGATCGATCTGTTCACGACGCTCGACGGCGTCGCCCAGGCGCCGGGCGCGCCGGAAGAGGATCCCGCCGGAGGATTCCCCTTCGGCGGCTGGCAGGCGCCGTTCCACGACGCGCTCATCGGTGACCGCATCCAGGCGGGCATCGCGGCGATGGACGCGCTCGTGCTCGGCCGCCGGACGTACGACATCTTCGCCGGGTACTGGCCGGAGCACGAAGACACCGCCATCGGCGCACACTTCGCCGAGATCCCGAAGTACGTCGCCTCGCGCCGTGGTGTCGACCTCGGCTGGGCGGGCACGACGCTGCTGCGCGGCGATGCGCCCACGGCCGTCGCCGCGCTGCGCGAGCGGCACGACGACATCCACGTGATCGGCAGCATCGACTTCGTGCAGTCGCTGCTGGCGGCGCAGTGCTTCGACGAGCTCAAGCTGTGGGTGCACCCGCTGGTGCTCGGCCGGGGAAAGAAGGTCTTCCCCGATGGGGTCGCTCCGACCACTCTGCGTCTGCTGGCTCCGCCCGAGTCAGGCGGGACGGTCGTCGAGCTGCGGTACGCTCCGGCGGGGCCCGTGGTCACCGGTGAGATGGCGCCCGAGGGCTGATAGATTTCGGCGCATGGCGCTCACCCAGCTGATCGACCGTGCCCTGCAGGACTCGCCCGACAAGCCCGCTCTCGTCTTCCGAGACGCGGTGACGAGCTATCGGGAGCTCCACGAGGCATCCGATCGCTCCGCCCGCCGCCTTCTCGGGCTGGGAATCGGGCACGGCGACCGCGTCGCGATCTTCATGCGCAACCGGGCGGCCTTCGTCGAGCTGTACCTCGCGTGCTTCCGCATCGGGGCCATCGCCGTGCCGCTGAACCACCGCTTCCAGACCGACGAGGTCGTCTTCGCGATCACGCACTGCGACGCGGCGCTGCTGATCGCGGACGGTCCGCTGCTGCCGGTCGTCGCGGGCGTGCCCGAGCGCGCGCCGTCGCTCACCGGCGTCTACGTGTACGGCGACGAGCCCGAGGGTGCTGAGCGCCGATGGGAGAAGGTGCCCGACGATCACGACGTGGCCTTTCCGATCGTGGCAGACGGCGACCCGGCGATGATCCTGTACACCTCCGGCAGCACCGGCAAGCCCAAGGGCGTCACCCACACGCAGGCCTCGATCCTCGCGACGGCCGCCGGGCGCGGTGTCACGCAGCAGCTGACCGTCGACGACATCTCGCTCGCGGCGACCGCGATCTGCCACGCCGGCGCCTCGGTCGGCGTGGCCTTCCCGACGCTGTATGCAGGGGGGACGGTCGTGATCCTCGAGGAGTCCGACCCCGAGCTGTTCCTGGACGCGCTGCGACGCTGGCGGCCCACCCGCACCGTGCTGCTGCCGGCACAGCTGCTCGACGCGGTCGACGCCTCCGACGCCGCGGCCGCCGACTTCGCGAGCCTGCGCGAGGTGGAGTGCGGCGGCGACCAGATCTCACCGGACCTCTACGAGCGGTTCGCCGAGGTCACCCAGCTCACGCTCAATCAGCTGTACGGGCTCACCGAGTGCGAGGGCGCGACGATGAACCCGCCGTTCGGGGTGATCAAGAGAGGGTCGATGGGGCTGCCGCGCGAGGGCGTCGAGCTGCGCGTCTCGGACGGCTCAGGAGGGGATGCCGCAGCCGGCGACGCCGGTGAGATCCTGCTGCGCGGGCCCTCGGTGATGACCGGATACTGGGACGACCCCGCGCACACGGCGGCGACGTTCGCCGACGGCTGGCTGCGCACCGGCGACCTCGGCACGCGCGACGAGGACGGCTACCTGCGGTTCCACGGCCGCATCAAGGAGGTCATCATCCGCGGCGGGTCGAACATCGCCCCCGGCGAGGTCGAGGACGTCATCGATGCGCACCCGGATGTGGAGCTGTCCGGCGTCGTGGGGACCCCGGACGAACGGCTGGGGGCGATCGTGCATGCTTTCGTGGAGCTCAAGCCCGGGCTCGCGCAGCCGCCGACCGACGCCGACCTGGCCGCCTATGCGGACCAGCACCTGGCCGCCTACAAGGTGCCGGACAAGTGGACGTTCGTCGACAAGCTGCCGCGCAACGCCGTCGGCAAGATCGACCGGCACGCGCTGCACACGCAGGCCGCTGAACTGGACGCCTGAGACCGGTCTCGCCTGGGCACTTGCTCGCCCGAGCCGCTGCTCAGAAGACCATCGGCATGTCGTCGTCGTCCGGACCGCCCAGGTCGAGGTCGACGACGACGGGGACATGGTCGCTGGGCGCCTGGCCCTTGCGCTCGTTGCGATGGATCGCGGCGCCGGCGACGGCGTCGGCGAATGCGTGCGAGCCGAGGATGAAGTCGATGCGCATGCCCTCGTTGCGCGGGAACCGCAGCTGCTTGTAGTCCCAGTACGTGAATCCGGTCGGCACCAGTGGCCGGACGACATCGCGCACTCCCGCCGACTCGAGGGCGGCGAACGCCTCGCGCTCCGGCGGCGAGATGTGCGTGGAGAATCCCTGGACCACGGCGGGGTCGCCGTTGTCGGCGTCGGTGGGCGCGATATTGAAGTCGCCGACGAGCGCAAGCGGCAGGTCGGGGTCAGCGGCGAGCGTCTCGGTGACGTGGCCCTGCAGCGCCGCCAGCCAGTCGAGCTTGTAGTAGTAGTGCGGGTCGCCGAGCGACCGGCCGTTGGGCACGTACAGGCTCCACACGCGCACGCCGTCGACGGTGGCGCCGATGGCTCGCGCCTCCCGCGCGGGCTCGCCGCCGTCCTTGGCGAAGCCCGGCATCCCGCTGAACGCTGTCTCGACGTCGGTCATCGGACTGCGGCTGGCGATCGCCACCCCGTTCCACTGCGAGAAGCCGTACGCCTCGACGTGGAACCCGGCGTCCTCGAACGCCTCGTACGGGAACTGCTCGGTCCTGCACTTGATCTCCTGCATCGCGAGGACGTCGATGTGCTCGCGCACCGCGAAGTCGACGATCCGGTCGACGCGGGCGCGCACGGAGTTCACGTTCCACGTGGCAAGGCGCATGGCTCCAGCCTACGGTCGGCAGCCGACGGTGCGGTGACGGGTCAGTGACCTGCAGAACTCCTTCGATCTTGTGCATGGCGGCCCGAATCGGGCGGCTGCGCGGCCGATCAGCGCCGGATCGAAGGAGTTGTTCGGTGGCCCCTCCGTAGACTCGACGCGTGACCGTCGCCTCCACGCCCGCGCTCGAAGCAGACCGCCAGGCCCTCATCGGGCTCATCACGGACGAGGCGGTGTTCCACGGCGACTTCACGCTCTCGAGCGGCAGGAAGGCGGCGTACTACGTCGACATGCGCCGGCTCACGCTCGACCACCGTGCCGCGCCCGCGATCGGCCGGCTCATGCTCGACCTCATCCGCGACGTCGACGACATCGTCGCCGTCGGCGGCCTCACCCTCGGCGCCGATCCGATCGCGAACGCGGTGATGCACGAATCTGCCCGCACCGACCGGCCGCTGGATGCGTTCGTGGTCCGCAAGGAGCCGAAGGACCACGGCCGCGGCCGGCAGATCGAGGGGGCGGATGTCGCGGGCCGCCGCGTCGTCGTCGTCGAAGACACCTCGACCACGGGCCAGTCGGCTCTCAAGGCCGTCGAGGCGCTGCGCCGCGAGGGCGCGGAGCCCGTCGCGGTCGCGGTGATCGTCGACCGCCGCACCGGTGCGCAGGCCGCTGTCGAGGCCGCCGGGCTGCAGTGGCTCGCCGCGATCGATCTCGACGACCTGGGGCTGGAACCGCAGTAGGTTCGGGGCAGCGTCACTCGTCGCGGTCGCGACCGCGCACGTACTGCCAGATGAACACCGCGAGGGTGCCCACCAGTATTATCGCGGCGGCGGCGAACAGCAGGTTCTGCTCGAGCTCGTTCATGCGGGTCGCAATCCCTTCCCGGCATCCATCTTCCTCGCCGTCACAGTCCCTCGGGCAGGTCGGTCTCGAGCGGCTCGCTGCGGACCAGGTCCGCGACCGAGTCGAGCACCTCATCGGGCCGGAACGGGTAGCGCGCGACCTCGGCGTCGTCGGAGATGCCGGTGCGCACGAGCACCGTGTGCAGGCCGGCCTCGATGCCCGCGATGACATCCGTGTCCATGCGGTCGCCGATCATGCCCGTGTTCTCCGAGTGCGCGCCGATCTGATTGAGGGCGGACCGGAACATCATCGGGTTGGGCTTGCCGACCACGTACGGCTCCTTGCCGGTGGCCTTGGTGATCATCGCCGCGAAGGATCCGGTCGCGGGGACCACTCCGTACGGCGTCGGGCCCGTGGCATCCGGATTCGTGATGATGAACCGTGCGCCGGCGTCGATGAACCGGATCGCCTGCGTGATCGCCTCGAAGGAGTATTGGCGCGTCTCGCCGACGACGACGTAGTCCGGGTCCGACTCCGACATGATGTAGCCGGCCTCGTGCAGCGCCGTCGTCAGCCCCGCCTCCCCGATGACGAAAGCGGTGCCGCCGGGCAGCTGCGAGCTCAGGAAGTCGGCGGTCGCCAGCGCTGACGTCCAGATCCGCTCCTCGGGCACGTAGAGTCCCGATCGGCGCAGTCGTGCGCTCAGATCCCGCGGGGTGAAGATCGGGTTGTTCGTGAGCACGAGGAACGGTATGCCCTCGTCGCGCCATTGCGCGAGCAGCTCCGCGGCGCCGGGGATCGGATGGTTCTCGCGGACGAGCACCCCGTCCATGTCGGTCAGCCAGCATTCGATATCGGCCCGGGTCCGCATGGGGCACAGCCTAACGATGCCCCGCGGCCGTATGGTGAGCACGTGCCCCCTGAAGACCGGGAATCAAGGGACTGGGATCCCCGTGAGCTTCCCGACCTCGGCGGCCGGACGTACCTCGTCACGGGCTCGAACCGAGGGCTCGGATTCTTCTCCGCCGAGCAGCTCGCCCGCGCCGGCGCGCGGGTGATCATGACCGGCCGCAGTGCCAACCGGCTGGCAGCCGCGCGCGCGGCGATCGAGCGGAGACTGACGGATGCCGGGCTGCACGCCGACCTCGAGACGCTGCTGCTCGACATCAGCAACCTGGGCTCGATGCGGGCGGCTGCGGCCACGGTGCGCGTGCGCAAGAAGCTCGACGGACTGCTGCTGAACGCGGGGATCGTGCACACGCCCCGCCGCCGCGAGACCACCCCGGACGGGCACGAGCTCGTGTTCGCGACGAACGTGCTCGGCCACTTCGCGCTCGCCGGCGAGATGCTGGTGCACCTGGCCGCCGCGCGCGGACGCATGGTCTGGCTCGGCAGCATCTCGACGTCGCTGCGCCGGATCGACCCGGTCGACCCGCAGCTGGAGAAGGGCTATTCGGCGTGGCGCGCCTACGTGCAGTCGAAGGTGCTCAGCAGTGCGCTCGGCTTCGAGGCCGACCGCCGGCTGCGCGCGGCCGAGGTCCCGGTGGCGAGCGTCGTCGCCCATCCGGGCTATTCGACGAGCGGACGGACCCCGCGCATCCGCGGCGTCAACGAGCCCAGCCGGTTCGGCCGCTTCGCCGACCACCTGCAGGCGCCGATCACCCAGTCCAAGGAGCGCGGCGCCTGGTCGCTGGTGCGCGCGCTGGTCGACCCCGAGATCGAAGGCGGCGAGTTCTGGGG
>DASSYC010000118.1:0-19640 GCA_035703465.1 Microbacterium sp.
GCCGGATCCGCGCGGAGGATCCCGACGTCCCGGTCATCTTCTTGACCGCCAAGGACGCCGTCGAGGACCGGATCGGCGGTCTGACCGCCGGCGGCGACGACTACGTGACCAAGCCGTTCAGCCTCGAAGAGGTCGTCGCCCGGCTGCGCGGGCTCATGCGCCGTGCCGGCACCGCGCTGGCCAGCGAGTCCGACCCCATCCTGCGGGTCGGCGACCTCTCCCTCAATGAGGACTCCCACGAGGTGGACCGCGCCGGCGACGAGATCGAGCTGACCGCAACCGAGTTCGAGCTGCTGCGCTTCCTCATGCGCAACCAGCGCCGGGTCGTGTCGAAGGCGCAGATCCTCGATCGGGTCTGGAACTACGACTTCGGGGGCCGCTCGAGCGTCGTCGAGCTCTACATCTCATACCTGCGCAAGAAGATCGATCACGGCCGCGCCCCCCTCATCCACACGGTGCGGGGCGTCGGGTACATGATCAAGGCCGCGCAATGACGCAGGCCGTCGCCGCTGCGGACCCCCCGCCGACGACGGCCCGGGCACCCTGGAGCCTGCAGACGCGCCTGATCGTCACCGTGATCGGGATCGTGGGGCTGCTGCTGCTCGTGGTCGCCGTCGCCACCAGCACGATCCTCGGGACCGTGCTCAAACAGGGTCTGGACAGCGAGATCGCCTCCACTGCCCGCTCGATCCCGCTGTTCTCGCCGGGGTTTCCGCCGGAGCCGCTCACGGCCCACGACGCCCTCGCCAGCGGCCGGGCGCCATACGGGTTCCTCCTTCTTCTGCGTGCCGCCGACGGCTCCGTCAGCGGCGCCGTCGTCAGCAGCGGCGACGGCACGGTGACCACCCTCACCCCGGCCCAGCAGCGTGAGCTGCAGGAGGCGGTCCACAGCGGCAGCCACGACGTCACCCTCACCGGCCTGGGCGGCTACCGCATCACGGCGGTGGCGTGGCCCACCGCGCTGACCACGGGGGTCGCCGGGCTGCCGCTGCGCGGAGTGAACGAGACGATCGGCGTGATGCTGCTGACCGTCGGGCTGGTCACCGCGGCAGGGCTGGTCATCCTCGCGGGAGCGATCATCGTCCTGATCCGCGTGGGCCTGCGACCCCTGCGCGCCGTCGCCGACACCGCGACGCGCGTGGCCGCGCTGCCGATGGCCGAGGGCGCAGTGTCGATCGCGGAGCGGGTCCCCGCCGCGGAATCCGACGATCGCACCGAGATCGGGCGCGTGGGCGCCGCACTGAACACACTGCTGGACCACGTCGATTCCTCCCTCGAGGCCCGCCAGCGCAACGAGGAGCGGATGCGGCGCTTCGTCGCCGACGCGAGCCACGAGCTGCGCACCCCGCTCTCGTCGATCCGCGGATACTCCGAGCTCACGCTGCGAGCGCTTCGCCACCCTCGGGAAACCGGCGGGCAGGGCACTGTGGCGGACGAGACCGAATCCTCGCTGGAGCGCATCCAGGCGCAGTCCGTGCGAATGAGCACCCTCATCGAGGACCTGCTGCTGCTCGCGCGCCTGGATGAGGGGCAGGAGCTCGTCTACGGCACCGTCGATCTCACCCTTCTCGCGATCGAGGCGGTCGGCGATGCGCGAGCGGCCGGCGCCGACCACGACTGGCAGCTCGATGTCGGCCCGGAGCCGGTCGTGGTCGCCGGCGACACGGGACGCCTGCACCAGGTCATCGCGAACCTTCTGGCCAACGCCCGCACGCACACCCCCGCCGGCAGCACGGTGACGATCAGCGTCCAGCGGGAGGGCACGGATGCCGTGCTGCGCGTGCACGACGACGGGCCCGGGATCGACCCCGGCATCGCCGACGAGCTGTTCGAGCGCTTCGCACGCGCCGATCGGTCACGCGCCCGCAGGACCGGTGGCACGGGCCTGGGGCTGTCGATCGTCAAGGCGATCGTGGACGCCCACCGCGGATCGGTGACCGTGGACGGTGAGCCGGGTGACACGACCTTCACCGTGCGGCTTCCGGCGGCGCGGCCCGCCGAGCCGCATCAGTAGCCCGAGAACGCGTCCGTCGTGACCGAACGCGCCTTGGCCAGCGCCGGAGAGAGGTCGGCGATCAGTCCGGGCGGCCCCGAGATGTAGGCGTGCCGGGCGGGGATGTCGGGAACCACCTCGGCCAGGCCCGCAGCATCCAGGCGCACCCCGCGCGCCCACGTCCACTGCCGCGGCAGATCGGCGGGACGGTCGCGGGTGAAGACGACGACCGGGATGCCGGATGCCTCGATCTCGTCGCGGAACGCGAGCTCGCCGGAATCCGAGGCCACATACACGAGCACGATGTCGCGATCCTCCTGCGCCAGGCGCATGTGCCGCAGCTGCGAGACGAACGGGGTCACGCCGATGCCGGCGGCCACCATGAGCACAGGTGCGCGGCCGCGCCGCGGCAGCACGAAGTCGCCCCATACGCCGGTCACCGCGAGCGGGTCGCCGGCGTTGACCCGGGCGAGGGCCTTCTTGTAGCTGGACGGCTTGGCGCCCGCGTTCTCGCGGAACGCGATCGCGATCTCCGGGAGGTCTTCGGGCGCCGAGACGATGCTGAACTCGCGCCGTGTGCCGCGCGCGTCGGGACGGTGATGCGGCACATCCAGCTCGAGGTACTGGCCGGGCAGGAACCGCACGGGCCGCGAGGCGCGGAAGGTGAGCCGGCGCACCGACCCCGTGATCTGCGACCGGCTCTCCAGCGTGACGCGGACGGCCGTGCGCACGGCGAACGCGAACGCGAGCAGGTTGCCGATCAGCAGGGCACGCTCCTGGCCGAGGGTCAGCGACCCCAGATCGATGGGCCAGCCCACGAGCACCCCGACCACCGCCGCCACGCAGAACTGCTGCCAGCGTCGCGGCGGCTGGGTCAGCGGCTCGGAGAGCATGAACGCGCCGAGGAAGAGCACGGGCGAGGACCACAGCGCGATGTTCAGCAGCTGCAGCGAGTCGACGGGGGCTCCCGCCGCGTCCAGCTGCGCCGCGATCCGGAAGACGCCCACGGCCACCGCGATCACCACGAACACGGCGATCACGCGCAGCCTCTCGGTGCGCCACAGCACCGCCAGGCCCGCCAGGATCACCGGGGCGGCCATCACCGGGGTCCCGACCCACCACGCGGGCGCGCCCAGCGCCGGCCAGGCCAGCGAGAGCAGCGCCAGCACCGCCGCGCCGGCCGCTGCCGGGTTGAAGATGTGACGCCCGCGCCAGGCGAGGACGTACTTGGACAGGGATGCCGCCAGCGCTGCCAGCCCGATGCCGACCAGCGCCCAGATCTCGAGCGTGGGGCGCAGCACGAACAGCAGGATGTGCCCCGTGATGATGGACGACTCGTAGCGGTGCGGCAGCCGCAGGATGCGCTGGGCGACGGTGTCGACCCCGGCCCCGACGCCGACCAGCACGGCGAGGGTGACCACCAGCGCCAGCGGTTCGGGTGCGACCAGGCCGAACAGCGACAGGACGAGCGCGACGGCGGCCAGTCCCGCGAGCGAGAGCAGGACGAGGCGGTACATCGAGATCTGGCCGAGCACCTGCAGGACGCGATTCCACAGCGCGGACAGGGGAGCGACCAGGTTCATGGACTCTACGCTAACCGTCCCGGAGGAACAGCTCGGCCGGGCAGTGCGGCGACCACTCGGCGCGCCCGTCCGACAGCATGCGCACCCACGGGACTCCCCAGTCCGAGGCGAGCCGCTCGCCGCCGTCGAAGAACAGCGCCGTGGCGATCGCGTCGGCGCGCATCGCCGACTCCGCCAGCGCCCAGGTGGCCACCACGGAGCGCACCGGCTCGCCGGTGCGCGCGTCCAGCACGTGGTGCAGCCCGTCGCCCCAGGCCCGCCGGTTCGCCGCCGACGCGCACAGCGCGCGGTCTTCGAGCACGATCACGCCGATGGCGCGGGTGGGATCGTAGGGATGCTCCAGCGCGATGCGCACCGGCGCACCGCGTGCGACGAGGTCACCGCCGGCATCCACCACCACATCCCCCTCCGTCCACTGGGCCACGATCTCCAGCACCCGGTCGACGAGACGTCCCTTCCCGAGGGCGCCGACGTCGATGAGAGCGGGATCGGAGAGCATCATCTTCTCGTCCGTCCACGCGAGCCGTTCCCGCCAGTCGCGGGGAGCGGCCAGCGGAGGGCCCGCGGGAGCGAGCGTGTAGTCCGCGTCGTAGCCGAGGCGCTCCAGCGAGGCGCCGACGAGTGGGTTGACCGCGCCCGCGGTCGCCGCCGAGACGGCGACATAGGCCCCGAGCATGTCGGCGGCGTCCACCGGCGCGGCCACGACCCCGGCGCCGCGGGCGAGGGCCGACACGAGAGAGTCGGGGCGGAAGCGCGACCACTCGAGATCGAACGCGGCGATGAGGGACTCGACGGCCAGCCGCGCGGGTGCGGTCAGGACGGCGGATGTCTCGATCTCCCAGGTGGTGCCGATGGCGTCGAAGCGCCACACGGACCCGTCCGCCATCGGCTAGCCCGTCGCCTGCTGCTTGATCTCCTCGATCGCGCTGTTGAAGCCGCCGCTGGTCAGCGAGGATCCGGCGACGCGGCTGACCGAGAGCTGGTCGATGTCCCGGCCGACGACCTCGGCTGCGATGCCCGCGATGAACTCGGCCTGGTACTCCTCCGATTCGGACTTCTGCGGGTCGCCGACGACCTCGACCGCCGTGATCGTGTCGTCGTGCAGGGTGACGGTGACCGAGATGGTCTCCACCGTCTCGGGCGTCGCGTACGTGCCCTGGGCGGTGTACGTGCCGTCGGCATAGGACGCATCGGCAGGTGCCGCGGTCTCGGTGGTGGCGGCGCATCCGGCCAGGGCGAGCAGGCCCGCCGCTCCGGCGAGCGCGGCACCGGCGCGGGCGGGGCGGATGGCGAGGGCGTCACGGATCATGGGGTTCACGATATGGGCGGCGTCGAAGGATCGTCTAAGCCGACCCTGTGCGTTCGCTGTGAGCCGCGCCGCTGCGACGGTCGCAGCGCCTTGAGCACCTCCACGGCGAGGAAGATCGCGACCGCCAGGCCGACGGCGAGCAGCCAGGGCTGCGCGCCGAGCGGACGCGAGTCGAACAGGTAGTGCATGAACGGCAGGTACGTGAAGACGAGCTGCAGCGCGATCAGCGCCAGGGCCGACCACCAGACCACGCGATTGCCGCGCAGCACGTCGAGGGTCAGGCTCGAGCGCGACAGCAGGCGACAGTTGAACAGGTACGCCAGCTGGCCCAGTGCGAGCATCAGCACCGCCGCGGTGCGCGCGTACGCGACGTCGCCGGTGGCGCCCACCGTCGCGTAGAAGACGACCAGCGTCGCCGCGGCGATGAGCACCGAGACGAGCAGGACGAACCCGAGTTCGCGCAGCGACACGATCGACCCTCCCGGCCGACGCGGCGGGCGGGTCATGATGCCGCGCTCGGCCGGCTCGTACGACAGCGACAGCGACAGCGTGATCGCCGTGATCATGTTCACCCACAGCACCTGCACCGGCGTCAGCGGCAGCGCGAGACCGAACACGATCGCGACGAGGATCACCAGCGACTGCGCGCCGTTGGTCGGCAGGAGGAACACGACCGACTTGCGCAGGTTGTCGTAGATGCGCCGCCCCTCGCGGATCGCGCTTCGGATGGTGGCGAAGTTGTCGTCGGCCAGGACGATCTCGGCGGCCTCCTTCGTCGCCTCGGTGCCCTTGATCCCCATCGCGACGCCGACGTCGGCGCGGGTGAGGGCGGGTGCATCGTTGACACCGTCGCCGGTCATCGCCACGACCTCGCCGTGCGCCTGCAGCGCGCGGACGATGCGGATCTTGTGCTCCGGGCTCGTCCGGGCGTACACGTCGACGTCGCGCACGACGGCCTTCAGCTGCTCCTGGCTCATCGCCTCCAGCTCGGCGCCGGTGAGCACGGCCGCGTCCGGATCCGAGATCAGGCCCATCTCGGTGCTGATCGCAACCGCCGTGCCGGCGTGATCGCCCGTGATCATCTTGACCCGGATGCCGGCGGCGCGGCAGTCCGCGATGGCCTGGACGGCCTCGGGCCGGGGCGGGTCGAGGATGCCCCAGATGCCGAGGAACTCGAGATCGACGAGGTCCTCCAGCACCACGGATGCGCGATCGCGGCGGACCCGAAGCCGCGCGGCCGCGAGCACGCGCAGTCCCTGCGCGCTGAGCTCGGCGATGGCCTGCTCCCACCGCACGATGTCCAGCGGCTCGCTGCCGTCGGCACCGCGCTGGGTGAGCGAGCGCTCCAGCAGACGGTCCGGCGCGCCCTTGACGAGGATCGCACGCGACCCGTCGCCGGCTTCATGGAGGGTCGCCATGAGCTTGTTCGCCGAGTCGAACGGCACGACGTCGAGCCGCGTCGTCCCCGCGCCGGTGATCCGCCCCTTCATCGCGACGACCTTCAGCGCGCCCTCGGTGGGCTCGCCGACGAGCGTCCAGCTCCCGTCCGACGCCCTGATGTGCGCGTCGTTGCAGAGGTTGGCCACCGCCAGCACCGCGGTCAGGTCGCCTCCGCCGGCCGGGGCGATGTCGCCTTCCGGCGTGTAGCCGAGCCCGCTGACCGCGTACTCGCCTGCCGGAGTCACGATCCGGCGCACCGTCATCTCGTTCTTGGTGAGCGTGCCGGTCTTGTCCGAGCAGACGGTGGTCACCGATCCCAGGGTCTCGACGGCTGTGAGCCGGCGGGTGATCGCGCTGCGCCGCGCCATCTGCTGCACCCCGATCGCGAGCGTGATCGTCACGAGCGCGGGCAGTCCCTCGGGGATCGCCGCCACGGCGAAGCCGATCGTCGCAGAGATCAGGTCGGCGAACGGCATCCGGTGCACGAACCGGCCGATCGCGAGCATGAGCACCGCCAGGCCGAGGATGACAAGGGTCAGGCGACGGCCGAAGTCGTCGAGCTGCCGCGTGAGCGGGGTCTCCAGCGAGCCCGCCTCGCCGACGAGCGTCTGGATCGTGCCGATCTCGGTGTGCACGCCCGTGCCGGTGACGATGCCGCGACCCGTGCCGGCGGCCACGATCGTCCCGGAGAACGCCATCGAGCTGCGGTCGCCGACGCCCGCGTCGGCCGGCACCGGGTCCACGCCTTTGGCGGAGGGCACCGACTCGCCGGTGAGCGCAGACTCGTCCACGCGCAGCTGGACGGCGCTGAGCAGCCGGATGTCGGCGGGCACCTTGTCGCCCGGGGCGAGCCGCACCACGTCGCCGGGGACGACGTCGGCGGCGGGCACCGCCACCCATCCGCCGTCGCGACGGACCGAGGCATCCGTCGAGAGCATTCCCCGGATGCCGGCCAGCGCCTTCTCCGCGCGGCCCTCCTGCACGAAGCCGATGACCGCATTGATGATCGCCACGGCCATGATGACCCAGAAGTCCAGCCAGTCGCCCATGATCGCCTTGATCGCGGCGGCGCCCAGGAGGATGTAGATCAGGGTGTCGTTGAAGTGGGCGAGGAAGCGCAGGACCGCAGGCCTGCGGGCGGGTGCGGGCAGCTGGTTCGGCCCGACCTCCGCAAGCCGCCCGGCGGCCTGCGAGGCCGTCAGCCCGGCGGGATCGGTGCGCAGCCGCTGCGCGACCTCGTCGGCCATCAGCGCATGCGGCCGGTCGAGGGATGCCGGTGCTGCGCGGTCCACGGAAGCCTCTATGCCGCCCCGTCGAACATGCTGGTGACCGATCCGTCCTCGAAGACCTCTTTGATGGCGCGCGCCAGCAGCGGTGCGATGGGCAGGACGGTCAGCCCGGGGAAGCGCTCCACATCCGGCACCGGGATGGTGTCGGTCACCACGACCTCGTCGATCGACGAGTCCTGCAGCCGTGCGGTGGCCGGGCTGCTGAACACCGCGTGGGTGGCGGCGACGATGACCTTCTCGGCGCCGTTCTTCTTCAGCGCCTGCGCGGCCTTCATGATCGTGCCGCCGGTGTCGATCATGTCGTCGACGAGCAGGCAGACCCGCCCGTCGACGTGGCCGACGATCTCGTTGACGGTGACCTCGTGCGCGACGTTCGGGTCGCGCCTCTTGTGGATGATGGCCAGCGGCGCCCCGAGGCTGTCCGACCACTGGTCGGCCACGCGCACGCGCCCGGTGTCGGGAGAGACCACCGTGAGCTTCTCGCGGTCGTCGGCGGTCAGCGACTGCTGGAAGTGGCTCAGCAGCACCGGCTTGGCGAAGAGGTGGTCGACCGGTCCGTCGAAGAAGCCCTGGATCTGCGCGGCGTGCAGGTCGACGCTCATTACCCGGTCGGCGCCGGCGGTGCGCAGCAGGTCGGCGATCAGCCGCGCGCTGATCGGCTCGCGACCTCGCCCCTTCTTGTCCTGGCGGGAGTACGGGTAGTACGGCGCGACGACGGTGATGCGCTTGGCGGACGCGCGCTTGGCGGCGTCGAGCATGATGAGCAGCTCCATCAGCCACTCGTTGACGGGCGGCCCGAACGACTGGATGAGGAACATGTCGCAGCCGCGGATCGACACCTCGAAGCGGGTGAGGATCTCACCGGATGCGAAGGTGCGGTACTCGGTCGGCACCAGCTGCGTGCCCAGCGCCGCGGCAACCTCCTCGGCCAGCTCCGGGTGCGAGCGCCCGGAGGCGACGACGAGCCGCTTCTTGGTCTTGGCGATCAGCCCGGGGGCGATGCCGTGGTCGCGGTCGAGGTCAGTCTTCTTCTTGCCCACCCTGTTCAGCCCTCTCCGCCGCTTCCGCGGCGGCCGTGCCCGGCCGGCTTCGCCCGACCCAGCCCTCGATGTTGCGCTGCGGGGCCGCCAGGAGCGCGAGCGCCCCGGGCGGGACATCCTTACGGACGACGGTTCCGGCACCCGTGTAGGCCCCGTCTCCGATCCTAACGGGCGCGACGAACACGTTGTGCGATCCGGTGCGCACGTGATCGCCGACCTCGGTGCGGTGCTTGGCCACGCCGTCATAATTGGCAACGATGGTCCCGGCGCCGATGTTCGCCCCGACGCCGACCTCGGCATCGCCGATGTAGGAGAGGTGCGGCACCTTGCTGCCGTCGCCGATGCGAGCGTTCTTCGCCTCGACGAAGGTGCCGATCTTCCCGTCTGCTCCGAGGTACGTGCCCGGGCGCAGGTAGGCGAACGGGCCGACGGTCGCGCGGGCGCCGATGACGGCGAGCGTGCCGTCGGTGCGCCTGATCGTGGCATCCTCGCCCACCTCGCAGTCGCTCAGGGTGGTGTCCGGGCCGATGACCGCTCCGGTCGCGACGACGGTCGCCCGCAGCAGCTGAGTGTTCGGCAGGATCGTGACGTCGGGTGCGAGGGTCACCGTCTCGTCGATCCAGGTGGTGGCCGGGTCGGTCACGGTCACGCCCTCGCGCTGCCAGCGGCGCACGATCCGATCGTTGAGGATGCCGGCGGCCTCGGCCAGCTGCACCCGGTCGTTGACGCCGAGGGCGACCCGCGGGTCCGGCGCCACCGACGCGGCGACCATGTCGCCTGCGGCGCGCAGCAGACCGATCACATCGGTGAGGTAGCGCTCCCCCTGCACGTTGGCGGTGCCGACCGCGCCGATCTGGGCGCGCAGCTGCACTGCCCGGAAGACATACACCCCGGCATTGATCTCGTCGATCGCGACCTCGTCGGGCGAGGCATCCTTCTGCTCCACGATGCGCTCGACCGTGCCGTCCGCCGCCCGCACCACGCGGCCATAGCCGGTGGGATCGGCCATGCGCGCGCTCAGCAGGGTCGCAGCGGCGCCGGAGGCCCGGTGCGCGGCGATGAGATCGGCCAGCTCCGACGCCTCCAGCAGGGGGACATCGCCGCTGAGCACGAGCACATCGCCGCCGAAGTCGTCCGGCAGCCGCTGCAGCGCCGCCTCCACGGCCCGCCCGGTGCCCGGGATCTCGTCCTGGTCCACGATCTGCAGGTCGTCGCCGCCGTCGTCGATCGCCTCGGCCACCCGGTCGCGCTCGTGCCGCAGCACGACCCGGATGTACCCGGCGTGCAGGTCGCGCGCCGTGGAGATGACGTGCGCCACCAGCGGGCGCCCGCCGATCGGGTGCAGCACCTTCGGCAGGGACGACTTCATCCGGGTGCCCTGGCCGGCGGCGAGGATGACGATGGCGAGCTGGGTGTCTGTCATGCTCCGCCGCCAGGATTCGAACCTGAACCTCACAGCTCCAAAGGCTGTCGTGCTGCCGTTACACCACGGCGGACCGCGGCCCGGCCGACGCCGGACCCGCCCGTCAAGTCTGCCATGCACGACTCGGGCGTCCCGCGATAATGGGAGCATGCCGCCGCGCGAGAACGACGAGGTCGACCGCATCGTCGACGCGTGGCGGGCGCAGCGGCCCGACCTCGACTTCTCTCCGCTGGAGGTGCTCTCCCGCGTCGCCCGGCTCTCGCGCCACCTCGATCGCGCGCGGCGCGCCGCGTTCCGGCGCAGCGACCTCGAGCCGTGGGAGTGGGACGTGCTCTCGGCGCTGCGCCGCGGAGGCGAGCCGTACCAGCTCAGCCCGAAGCAGCTGCTGCAGCAGACGCTCGTCTCCAGCGGCACGATGACCAACCGGATCGATCGGCTGGTCGCACGCCGGCTGGTCCGACGCGAGGCCGATCCGGGCGATCGACGCGGAGTGCTGGTGATCCTCACCGACGACGGGCGGGTGCGCGTGGATGCCGCGATCACCCGGCTGGTCGACGCCGAGGCGGTGCTGCTGGCATCGCTGTCGCGCTCCGACCGCGACCGCCTGGCCGCCCTGCTGCGCAAGCTGAGCCTCGGGTTCGATGTGTGAGCGACGGCGCCTCAGTCGATGACCGGCGCATGCTCGGCGATGCGGCTCGAGGGCAGCCAGCCGGCCTCCGGGCCGCGGTCGAAGAAGTGCCGGAACGCATAGACCAGCGGATGCCACGCGCGCGGGTCGATCTCGCCGGTGTCCGGCTGCACCATCGCCTCGTCGGCGTGCACGCGGACGACTTCGGCCTCGACCATGAAGTACGAGCCGTCCAGGCCCGGCGTCATACGCCGCACGATCGCCTCGAACTGCAGGGCGCACTCGAGCACCCGCGGCGCGTCGACGAGCTCGGAGGGCTGGGGGGTCAGCCGGGCCGCGCCGAACTTGTCGTGCTCGTACGTGTAGCGGTCGCGCTTGGCCTCGGGCACCGGATTGCGCCCGGTCAGGTGCGACAGGCGCACGAGCGCCGGCCACAGCGGCGCCGACGGATAGCTGACGGTGATGCCGCTGCGGGCGGCCATGTTCAGCGCCGTCTGCCCGTCGGCCTCGATGCCCAGGCACAGCATCGAGCCGAGCGCCCACGACGATGAGGCCGGGGCAAGATTCGGCGAGCCGTCGTCGTTGACCGAGCCAACCAGGAGGGCAGGCGTGCCGACATAGAGGACGTGCGGGTGGGCGACGACATGGGCCATGGGCCGAACGTATCAGCCGTCCCACGGCGCCCGGCCCGAGATGACGCGGGATGATGGAGTGGTGGACGACGACGAGGCCGAAGCGGCCGGCGGCGACCCCGCATGCTGGCTGGGTGCGCTGTGTGCCGAGTGCGGCGCGGTCATCGAGGGTCCTGCCGGGACCGCGTGCTGGCGGTGCGGCGGCACGCGCCGAGAGGGCGACGACTGACTCATCGGGCCTAGCCTGGAAGGGCTATGGCACATCTTCTGGGGGCCGAGGCCCTGCACCTCGAGTACCCGACCCGGGTCGTGTTCGACGCCGTCTCGCTGGGCGTCGACGAGGGCGACCGCATCGGCATCGTCGGGCGCAACGGCGACGGCAAGTCGTCGCTGCTCGGGCTGCTGACCGGTCGCGTCGTCCCGGACCGCGGGCGCGTGACTGTGCGCAGCGGCGTGCGCATCGGGGCGCTCGAGCAGGAGGACGCGCTCGCCGACGACGACACGGTCGGCAACGCGATCGTCGGCGACGCCGCCGAGCACGAGTGGGCAGGTGACGCGCGGGTGCGCGACGTCATCGCGGGCCTGGTCGCCGACCTCGACTGGGACGGCCCGATCGGCGCGCTCTCCGGTGGTCAGCGGCGCCGCGTCGCCCTGGCCGCGCTGCTCGCGCAGGACCTCGACGTCATCGTCCTGGACGAGCCGACCAACCATCTGGACGTCGAGGCCATCGCGTGGCTGGCGGCGCACCTGAAGCAGCGCTGGCCGGCGCGCGGCGGGGCCCTGCTGGTGGTCACACACGACCGCTGGTTCCTCGACGAGGTGTGCAGCACGACCTGGGAGGTGCACGACCGCCTCGTCGAGCCCTTCGACGGCGGCTACGCCGCCTACATCCTGCAGCGGGTGGAGCGTGACCGGCAGGCGGCGGTCATCGAGTCCCGCCGGCAGAACCTCGCCCGCCGCGAACTGGCCTGGCTGCGGCGCGGCGCCCCGGCGCGCACCGCCAAGCCGAAGTTCCGCATCGACGCGGCCAACGCGCTCATCGCCGACGTGCCGCCGCTGCGCGACGCGGTCGCGCTGCAGGCGCTGGCCACCGCGCGGCTCGGAAAGGACGTGGTGGATCTGCTGGAGGCATCCGTCTCCTACCCCGACCCCCTGACAGGTGCCCCGCAGGAAGTGCTGCGCGAGGTCGAGTGGCGCATCGCGCCCGGGGAGCGCACCGGCATCCTCGGGCCCAACGGCGCCGGCAAATCGACGCTGCTGGGCCTGGTCGACGGCAGCGTCGCCCCCACCGCCGGGCGAGTCAAGCGCGGCAAGACGGTGCAGGTCGCCGCGCTGTCGCAGGGCATGGACGAGCTGACCGAGCACCTCGGCAAGCCCGTGCGCGTGGTGCTCGACACACTGCGCACCACCTACACGTTCGGCAGCGGGTCCAAAGCCGCCGAACTCACCCCCGGCCAGCTGCTGGAGCGGATGGGCTTCTCCAGCGCGCAGCTCTCCACGCCCGTGAAGGACCTCTCCGGCGGCCAGAAGCGCCGGCTGCAGCTGCTGCTCGTGCTGCTGAGTCAGCCGAACGTGCTGATCCTCGACGAGCCGACCAACGACCTCGACACCGACATGCTCGCAGCGATGGAGGAGCTGCTGGACTCGTGGCCGGGAACGCTGCTGGTCGTCTCGCACGACCGGTACTTCCTGGAGCGGGTCACCGATCAGCAGTACGGGATCTTCGGGGGCCGGCTGCGCCATCTGCCCGGCGGCGTCGACGAGTATCTCCGGCTGCGCGCGCACATCCGGTCGGTGCGCGAGTCAGGCGTCGCCGCCCCCGTGGCCGAGCCCGTCGAGGGACTCTCCGGCGCTGAGCGGCGTGCCGCCGAGAAGGAGCTGACATCGATCGATCGCAGGCTGGAGAAGCTCGCCGCGCAGCTGTCGGCGGTCGACGCGAAGCTGGCCGAGGCGCATGACGACTACGACCGCCTCCTCACCCTGCAGACCGAGCGCGACGGCATCTCGGCAGAGGTGATGCAGCTCGAGGATCGCTGGCTGGAGCTCGGCGAGGCGGTCGGCTGACGGCTGCGGGCTGACGTCGCGATGTCACTCCATCAGCTCAGCCCGTTGTCGGACAGCCACTGCGTCGCGATGTCGGCGGACGACTTCTTGTCGACCGTGCTCTGCACGTTCAGTGCGACCAGCCCGTCGGCGGTGAGCTTGGCCTGCACGGCATTGATCACATCCGCGATCTGGTCAGCGACGTCCCTGTTCACCAGCGGGACGACGTTCGAGGCGAGGAACAGGCCCTCGGGGTCCTGCAGGACCGTCAGGTCGTCCGTCTCGATGCGCGGGTCGGCTGTGAACACGTTCGCGACGTTGATCGTGCCGGCGACGAGTTCGTCCACCGTCGTGTCGCCGGTGCCCTTGAACTCGACGTCGACGCCGTACACGTCCTTCAGGCCGGTCGGCCCGTACGGCCGCTCCGCAAGCTCGGGCGGGCCGCCCAGCACGAGGGGCTCGGTGACGTTCGCCAGGTCGGCGATCGTGGTGAGCGCGTTCGCCTCGGCGAAGGCGCTCACCACCGTGTAGGAGTCCTGGTCGCTGGCCTCCGCCTGGTCGAGCACCGTGAGGTTGTCCGGCAGCGCGGCGCCGAGGGCCGCATACACGTCGTCGGGCGTGCGTGCTTCGGTGTCGGGCTCGAAGAACTGCAGCAGGTTGCCGGTGTACTCCGGGAACAGGGTGATCTCGCCGCTCTCGATCGACGGGATGTACGCGTCGCGCTGGCCGATCTGGAACTTGCGCTCCACGGTGAAGCCGGCGTTCTCGAGCGCCTGCGCGTAGATCTCGGCGATGATCTCGTTCGAGTAGTACGACTGCGAGCCGACGACGATCGTGTCGGTCTCGCCGCCCCCGCCCGCCGATGTCGTCGGGGTGTCCAGCGGGTTGCCCGAGGCGCAGCCGGCGAAGGCCAGCGCACCGGCCACGAGGACGGCGGTCGCTGCCGCGAGTCGCTTTCGTGCTGAGAACATGATTCCTCTTCTCTGGTGTGGGTTCAGGTGGTGGCCGACGCGGCCGCGCGGGGTGCGGCGACCCGGCCGTCCGCGCTGCGCAGCCGAACCCCGCGGGGGACGACGGCACGCTGGAGCAGGGCGAACAGCCCGTCGAGCACGAGCGCGAGGGCGGCGACGAGGATCGCGCCGCCGAGCACCATCGCGAAATCGCGCAGCGGGATCCCGACGATGATGTACTGGCCGAGACCGCCCAGATCGACGTACGCGGCGATGGTGACCGTCGCGAGGATCTGCAGCACGGCGGCGCGCAGACCCGCGACCAGCAGGGGCAGCCCGAGCGGGATCTCGATGCGCCAGAGCACCTGCCAGCCCGTCATGCCCATCGCCCGCCCCGCGTCGATCGCCGAGCGGTCGATGGCCTCGAAGCCGCTGTAGGCCCCCGCCAGGATCGAGGGGATGCCGAGCAGAACGAACGTGATGACGGCCGCCTCGGGCTTGTGCAGCACACCCATGATGAGCACCAGCAGGAGCAGGAGCCCGAACGACGGGATGGCGCGGGCAGCGCCCGAGACCGCGACCGCGATGTCGCGCCCCCGGCCGGTGTGCCCGATCGCCCAGCCGATCGGCACGGCGATCACCGCGGCGACGAGCACCGAGACGAACGTGTAGACGAGGTGCTCGCCGAGTGCGACCGGTATCGCATCCAGCGCCGCACCGGGCTCGCCGGAGAAGATCCACGCGATGGCGTCCAGGAACAGGTTCATGCGGCTGCCCCGGCCTCGAGCGCCACGCGCATGCGCGCACCCTCGAGGCTGCGTCGCGACCACGGCATGAGCCACCGCCCGAGCAGCACCAGCAGCAGGTCCACCACGACGGCGAGGACGACGACGGCCACGACTCCGGAGAAGATCTCCTCGACGATGCGCCGCTGCAGGCCGTTGGTGAACAGGTAGCCGAGGTTGATGACCCCCACCAGGATGCCGACGGTGGCCAGCGAGATCGTGCTGACCGCCGTCACCCGCAGACCCGCGAGGATCACCGGCCCCGCCAGCGGCAGATCGACCGCCCAGAACCGCCGGAAGCCGCCGTATCCCACGGCGGTCGCGGCCAGGCGTGCATCGGGGCTCACGGAGTCCAGGCCGTCGGCCACACTGCGCACCATCAGCGCCACGCCGTAGATCGTGAGCGCGACGATGAGGTTCGTCTCGCTGAGCGGGCTGTAGCCGAACACGGCCGGCAGCAGCATCAGCAGCGCGAGCGAGGGGATCGTGTAGAGCAGCCCGGTGAGCGTGACCACCGTGCCCCGCACGAGGCGATAGCGCCAGGCCACCCATCCCAGCGGGATCGCGACGACGAGCGAGACGACGATCGGGATCAGGCTCTGCCGGAGGTGCTCCAGCGTGAGCTGACCGATCAGGCCGAGGTTCTCGAGAACCCAGGTCACGCGCCGCCCCCGGATGCCGGTGCCTGCTCACGCACGATGGCGCCCTGTGTGCGTCCCTCGGCGTCGACGACCACGGTGCCGCGCTCGGTGTCCTTCAAGTGCAGCGCGCGCTTGCCCTTCTCGGCGCCGATGAAGCTCGCCACTAACTCGTCGGCGGGATCCTCGATGATCTCGCTGGGACTGCCGACCTGCGCGATCTGCGCACCCTGCCGCAGGATGACCACCTGGTCGCCGAGCAGGAACGCCTCGTCGATGTCGTGGGTGACGAACACCACGGTCTTGCCGATCTCGGTCTGCAGCCGGATGAGCTCCTGCTGCAGCTCGGCCCGCACGATCGGATCGACGGCGCCGAACGGCTCGTCCATGAGCAGGATGTTGGGGTCGGCGGCAAGTCCGCGTGCCACCCCCACTCGCTGCTGCTGACCGCCGGAGAGCTGGCTCGGGTACCGGTCGGCCATGGCGGGGTCCAGGCCGACGGTGTGCATGAGCTCGAGCGCGCGGGAGCGCGCCGGCCGACGCGTCATCCCCTCCAGCACCGGAACGGTGGCGATGTTCTGGGCGACCGTGAAGTGCGGCAGCAGCCCCGAGTTCTGCATGACGTAGCCGATGCTGCGGCGCAGCTGGACGACGGGGCGGGATGCCACGTCCTCCCCGTCGATGGAGATGACGCCGGCGGTCGGCTCGACCATCCGATTGATCATGCGCAGCAGGGTGGTCTTGCCGCTTCCGGATGAGCCCACAAGCACCGTGGTGCGACGTGCGGGGATCACCAGGGTGAAGTCATCCACCGCGCGGGTGCCGTCGGGGAAGGCCTTCGACACACCGGCGAACTCAATCACGATCCTGCTCCTTCCGGTTGGCCGATCGTGCGACGCGCGCGTTCCACGCTAGTGGACCAGTCCGACACGAGGGGCCGGGGGTGCGAGGAGCACGCGGCGGACGGTGACGCGGCGTCTCAGTACCAGAAGCTCAGCCGGGGAGCCCGGTGCCAGCCGAACACGCGCGCGGCCAGGTCCGGATCGGCCGTCTCCACCCGTCCCGCGGCGGCGAGCGTGGCCAGCGACACGCCGCCCAGGTACGCCGCCGACAGCTCCGCGACGCCCAGCCGCACCGTCACCGCATCCGACTCGCCGGCGGCATCCGACACCGCGGCGGTGCCGTCCTCGCCGACTTCGAGCAGCCAGCGCCCGGCAGCGTGGCCGAGGGGGTCGGAGACCTCGAGCACGAGCCGCCCCGCGGCGCCGAACCGGCGTGCCCGCAGCGCCGCGGCGACGTCGAGGACCCGCACGTACTGATGGTCGGTGACGGTCACGCGCGCGGCGCGCTGGTCGCTGATCATCCACAGCAGCGGCTCGTCCACCGACAGCTCTCCCGCGTGCAGCTCGCCGATCAGGTCCAGCCCGATCAGGAAGCGCCACAGGGCGGCGTATGCGTCGCCGTCCTCTGCCAGCAGATAGTGCAGCTGCGCCGTGGACTTCGTGAAGTCGTCATGGTTCTCCTTCGCCGAGTAGAGCGCGACGCCGCGCACCGTGCCCGCGGCATCCGTGTACTGGATCGCCCGGCGCTGCCCGGCGTCCTTGGCACCGGGGTGCGTGCCGGCGACGCGGTCGATGTGGCCCCGGGGCAGGCTCAGCTCGCCGGCCGCGCGCAGCCGTGTCCGCTCGTGCAGCGGGGCCGCCAGCTGCGCCCACCGCTCCCGCGTGATGAAGTCCACCCGGCCGTCCGGCACCGGGCCGGTCCATGCCGCACGCTTGAGATCGAGCGTCCAGTTCGCCGCGGCTGCGGCCGGGGCGAAGCCGAACCGGCCGTAGATCGTCGACTCGCTGACAGTGAGCCCGGCGATCGGGACGCCCTGATCGACGGCCAGACGCAGCTCGCCGGCCATGAGCGTGCGCAGCAGACCGCGACGACGGTGGGTGGGCGCGACGGTCACGGCCGAGATGGCGCATGCGGGGATGCCGGCGCCGCCCGGCACGGTCAGCTCGCCGATCCACGAGGCGAACGTGGCGACCGGCTCCTGCGGAACCGGCACCGACGGGTCGTACACGCCGGTCTTGCGACGTGCCGCCGACCGCTCGCGAGCCGACTCGGCATCGTCGTCCCCGGGCTCGGGCTCGAGGAATCCGCGGGTGACCGCCCGGCGCCACGAGGTGAATGCCGCCGTGTCATCCGGCGGCACCACGCGCAGCTCGAGACCGCGGGCAGCGAGCGCCTCCGCGGACCGGGCATCGGGTGCGGCGGTCAGGTGGGTGCTGTTGTCCGGCGACATGATTCCCTTCAGCCGATGAGGTGGGCGCCCCGCACCGGTCCGTGCACATGCAGCGCAGACCGGCCGGAGGCGTTGAGCGCGACCTGCAGGTCGAGCGCGTCCTCGGGTCCGCCCGTGAGGAAGGCGACGGTCGGGCCCGAGCCGGAGACGATGCCGGCCAGGGCCGTGCCCTCCGACTCGCCGAGCTCCAGCACCTCCCGAAGCTTCGGATGCTGGCTCAGGGCAGCCGCTTGGAGGTCGTTGCGCAGTCCGTCGGCGAGCTGCACCGGGTCGCCCGACCGCAGCGCCTGCAGCACGGTCGGGTCGACCGTGGGGGTCGCCGGTGCCTGAGCGACAGCGGATCGCTCGCGCAGCTCGTCGAGCCGCTGATAGCCGGCCGACGTCGACAGGCCGGCGTCGTCGGTGACCAGCACCCAGTCGAACCGGGCGCGCGCGAGCGCCGGGCTCAGCCGGTCGCCGCGCCCGGTGCCCACCGCGGTGCCGCCCATGAGGGCGAAGGGCACGTCGGCGCCCAGCTCGGCGGCCAGCTGCTGCAGCGTGCTGCCGCCGAGGTCAGCGCCCCACACGGCGTCGCAGGCCACCAGAGCCGCGGCGGCATCGGCCGATCCCCCGCCCATTCCGCCGGCGACGGGCACGTGCTTGACGATCTCCAGGTGCACGCCGCCGTCGTAGCCGATGTGCCGCGCGAGCGCCCGGGCCGCGCGCAGCGCGAGGTTGCCGTCGTCCAGCGGCACGCCCGAGACATCCATGGTCCCGCTGACGGCAACGGTGAACTCGTCCGCGGGGGTGGCCCAGACGTCCTCGTACAGCGACACCGCCTGATACACCGAGGCGACGTCGTGGTAGCCGTCGTCCTGCCGCCCGCCCACCTCGAAGAAGAGGTTGAGCTTGCCGGGTGCACGCGCGTGCACCGTGCCGTCGAGTGCCGAGAGCGCCACTCAGTCCTCCACGGCCGTCGGGCTCACAGCGTGCTCGACTCTGCCCACAGGTCGACGTCGATCGAGTCGGAGAGGGCGTCGATCTGCTCCAGCTCCTCCATCGTGAAGGCCGGGCCATCGAGGGCTGCGAGGTTCTCGTCCAGCTGCTCGGGGCGCGAGGCGCCGATGAGGGCGGAGGTCACCACCGGCTCGCGCAGCACCCACTGGATCGCCAGCTGCGCCAGGCTCTGGCCGCGCTCGCGGGCGATGACGTCGAGGCCCCGCAGGGCGTTCAGCGCGGCATCCGACAGCCTCTCCCCTCGCAGGGACGAGCGCTTCTGCGCGCGCTGGGCCGTGCCGTCGGCGAGGTACCTGCTGGTGAGCAGCCCCTGTGCCAGCGGGGTGAAGGCGATGGCGCCCAGTCCCTCCTGCTCGAGCACGCCGGTGAGGCCGTCCTCGACCCAGCGGTTCAGGATCGAGTAGGCGGGCTGGTGGATGACCAGCGGCGTGCCGAGGCTGCGGGCCACTGCTGCGGCCACGACGGTGCGCTCGGCGCTGTACGACGAGATCCCGACGTACAGCGCCTTGCCCTGACGCACCAGGGTGTCCAGCGCCCCGATCGTCTCCTCGATCGGGGTGACGTCGTCGAAGCGGTGCGAGTAGAAGATGTCGACGTA